>JAXFOH010000092.1:0-11254 GCA_034180465.1 Opitutales bacterium | reverse complement strand
GAGCTTTTGCGGGAGTTAGACTACCTTGAAAAGAAAGGCTACATTAAAATTAGCGAAGACGAAATTTCGCCGTCGTATAAGCGTTGCGCGCTAATGGCCGCCGCCTACGACTATCTTGAAAGAAGGGGGTTTTAGTATGCCGCCAAAAGCGAAAGACAGCGCAAAAGCTACGGCAAAAGAGGCTCTTGCCGAAAAGCCAAAAAAGCGCGCAAAAAAACGGGTGTTGGGCACTCCGTTTTGCGAGTATCTAGAAAAAATACGCACTGCTCGCGAAAACGCAAAAACGGCTTCGGAAATTGTTTTAGGCTCGCTGTGCGACAAGCGCAAAGTTTTAGTAGACTTAATTTTAGAGGCTTTGTTCGACTATTTTTGCGAAGGCGACATTGCAGAAATTACGCCAAGCGCGCTTAACGCCGTAGCCGGAGTTGTGCAAAAACTTTCGGCAACGGCAAAAGACGAAGCGGCAAAAACGCCTTCGGGCGAAATAGGCGGCGAAACCCTTGCCCAAATAGAAGACAAACTTAAATTGCTATGAGCTTTTTTTTGCCATATCAAAAAAAGTGGCTTTTGGACAATTCGCGAATTAAGCTTATGGAAAAGAGTCGCCAAATAGGAATGAGCTGGACATCGGCATACAGCCTTGTGCGCCGCCACGCCATAAGCTCGCAAAGGCTGGATTCTTGGGTAAGCTCGCGCGATGAAGTGCAGTCGTCTTTGTTTGTGCAAGACTGTAAAAAGTTTGCCGAAATTTTGAACATAGCCTTTACCGAAAGCGTCGGGGTTGGAGTATCTAAAAGCGCATCGTCGTGCGAAATAGAATTTGTAAACTCAACGAAAATCCATTCGCTAAGTTCCAATCCCGATGCGCAGGCCGGCAAGCGCGGCAACCGAATTTTAGACGAGTTTGCCCTGCACGAAGACCCTGAAAAACTCTACGCAATAGCGTATCCGGGCATAACTTGGGGCGGACAGCTCGAAATAATTTCGACACATAGGGGCGCAAACAGCTTTTTCAACAAACTTGTTTGCGAAATAAAATACAACAGTAATCCGAAAAATATTTCTCTGCATACGGTAAGCCTTCAAGACGCCCTGCAACAGGGCTTTTTGCAAAAACTTAAAAATGCGCTTGGCAAAGACAACCCCGTATACGATATGGACGAGGCCGAATATTTCGACTACATAAAGGCTTCGTGCGTAGACGAGCAAAGTTTTATGCAGGAATATATGTGTATTCCCGCAAACGACAACGAAGTTTTTATTCCGTTTAGTGTATTGCAGCAGAATTTTTACCCGCCCTCCGAAAATTGGCGGCGCGAATTGTCGGGCATAAGCAACCCCATGTATTTGGGGGTGGACGTTGCCAGAACGAGGGACTTTAGCGCATTTTGCCTTATAGAAAAACTAAACGGACACTGCTTTGTGCGAGACATACAGCTTATGAAAGACGCTCCATTTTCGGAACAGGAATCGGTTTTGTTTTCGTATTTAAGGCACGAAAACGTTATAAAAGCGTGTATAGACAATACTGGAATTGGGCGGCAGTTTGCCGAAAGGGCAAAAGAGCGTTATGGAAATTCCCGCATAAAAGAGTTTAATTTTTCGGCGAAAAGCAAGGAAATCTTGGCGTATCCGCTAAAATCGGCATTGGAAAACAGCGAGTTTTCCATTCCCGATACCGAGGCTGTGCGTGCCAATTTTAGAAATTTAAAAAGGTCTTTTGCATACGGCGGTACAAGCTTTAACGCGCAACACAATAGCGGCGGGCACAGCGATTTATTTTGGGCGTTGGCGTTGGCTTTTAACGCATCGCGCGAGTTTGGCGTTGGGCAAATCAAGATATTGCCAAGTGGCGCAAAAGAAAGATTTATTTGGTAGCGGCAAAATTTTTTTGACGCGCGTACGATATTTTTATATCGTAAAACCAGTATATGAAAAAAAGACAAGTTATAAAGATGTGCAGCGCAATCTTTGCCGCGTTTACGCTTTCGGGAGCGGCTTTTGCAAAGTCGGTAAATGTTGCCGATTTTGGGGCAAAAGGCGACGGCGTTTCCGACAATACCAAACAAATACAAAACGCCATAGACGAATGCTCCGCTTCAGGCGGCGGCTTTGTGGAATTCGGCTTTGGCGAATATAAGTCGGGGCACATAATCCTGAAGGACAACGTTGTTTTAAAGCTTGCAAGCAATGCGGTTTTGCTCGGCAGCGAAGACTTTAACGCGTATCCGAAAATAGACCTGCCTACCGCCGATGCCGATTTTAACTACGCTTTTATATATGCAAAAGGCGCAAAAAACATAGGCATTGAAGGCGGCACAATAAGGGGCGCGGGCGACAAATTTACGCACGATCCAAAACATCCGCAATACCACCACCGCCCCAGAAACATTTTGTTCGATTCGTGCAAAAACGTTTCGGTTAAAAATGTAAAAATGCGTTCGCCCGCATTTTGGAATGCATTTTTTCTGTATTGCGACGGCGTTATTTTAAACAATCTAGACATATTTGCCCACGCAAACCACAATAACGACGGCTTGGATATTTCCAGTAAAAACGTTGTTGTTTCGAACTGCATTATAGACGCGTTGGACGATGGCATTTGCCTTAAAAACGAACACGGGCAAAGTTTTGTAGTCGAAAATATTTCGATTACAAACTGTGTTGTAGCAAGCTCTAGCAACTTCTTTAAGATTGGCACGGGCACTCAGGGAGACTTTAAAAACATAACGGTTTCTAACTGCGTATTTAAAAGGGTTTATCCGCAGACAATGCTTAAGTGGGACTGGCTTAAAAATGCAGGCATAGAAAAGGGGGCAGCCACCGGTATTTCGGGCATTGCCTTAGAGGCGGTAGACGGGGGCAGCGTGCAAAACGTTGCAATATCCAATATAGTTATGACGGGTATTCAAACCCCCATATTTATAAGGGTGGACGACCGCAACAACAAGAATTTGCTGAATAAAAAAAGTTCAATGCAAAATATTTCAATAAGCAACATTATAGCCAACGCCGAAAGCTGGATAACAAGCACCATCACCGCGGTTAACGGCTACGAATTAAAAAACATAACGATTAGCGACTGTATGTTTACAATAAAAGGCTGCAATCTTGAAAATGCCGACAAGGCCATTGTTCCCGAACCTAAAAAGACCTATCCCGAAAACAGAATGTTCGGCGTTTTAATTCCGTCGTACGGGTTTTATGTAAGGAATACAAAAGACATTACGTTTTCGAACGTGCAGCTTAAATTTACTGGCGAGGAAAAACGTCCCGCTTTTTACGCCGAAAACACGGAAGGGTTGCGCCTTATAAACTGCATTTTCAAAAAATCGTCGGCAAGCGAAAATCTGCGCTTTGTAAAGACAAAGCCCGAAATTGTAAATTCGGTATACTAACAGGTTTCAACGCAAAAAATCTGAAACAAGAACGCCGAAGTTCCCAAAAACCTCGGCGTTATTTTGCGGCATTTATCTTCGCAGAAATTAAGCTTTTAAACTTCTATATACTCCGACGGCTGCGGAATTATAACCTGCGTTTTCGGGCTTATGTCTATTATATTGTCCATAAACCATTCGCGCGAAGTTTCGCTACCGTGGGTTAATATTACGCAGCGCGGGTCTTTTTCGATTATGAATTTAAGTATCTCGTCCCTGTCGGCGTGCGAGCTTAAGTCGAACTTGTCTACTTTGCAGTTAATTTTTGTTGAATAGAAAAGCCCTTCAAAATTAAAGTAGTCGCCGGGCTTGCACTGCAAAAGTTTGCCTGCGGGGGTATCGGGATCGCAATAGCCTACAAAGCATATAGAATTTTCCTTTTGCGCCATCATTGCCGATGCCGCCAAAAAGCTTGGGGTATGTTCTACAAGCATTCCGCTGCCTAAAACGTAAATTCCCTTTTCCTCGAAATCCTGCCCAGGTTTCATTTCAAAACGCATTGGCTTTACGCCATCCATTGCCTGTTTTGCAAACGAAAAGTGGTGGCTTTTTTTCGAAAGCTCTATCATTTGCTCGGCAATGTCAACGCCCAGACCCGTTGCAAAAACGGGGGTGTCTTTGGGGATTGTGCCTTCGGCTTTTGCCTTTTGTATTATAAGCAAAATCTCCTGCATTCTGCCCAGCGCAAAGGCGGGCACTAAAACGCTGCCGCCGTCTTTTATTGTGGTAGAAAGCGATTTTAAAAAGCGTTGAACTTCGCTTTGGTAGGTGGAGTCTTTTGGGCGGTCGTACGAGCCGCGCGTGGTTTCCACAACAAGGGTGTCGACCTTGCCCGAGGGCGGGTTTGCCCCTTTTAACAGTGCGGTTGTGTGAAAGCTCATGTCGCCGCTAAACAAAATTCTGCGCCTGTTGTATTCTAGCAAAACCGAGGCCGCTCCGGGAATGTGGCCTGCTCCCCAGAAGCTTATTGTTATTTTTTCGCCGTTCGAAAGTTCCAAAGTGCGCTCAACGCCATTTTGCATAGGAATAATTCTAGACTTTACCGCGTCTATGTCGGACGAGGAATAGAGGGGATATTCCATTATTTTAAGCTCGTCTTTTTGCTTTGCCATAACTGCCTTCGAGTTGCGAAGCATTCGCACGACAAGGTCGGACCCGCCGCGGTTTGTCATAATGGTAGCGTGGGGATGCGTCCTTGCAATTATAGGCAGTGCTGCGCAGTGGTCTAAATGCGCGTGGGTTATGCAAATAAAATCTAAAGTGTCGTCGGCAATTTGCGCCAAGTCGGGCAGGGCCTTATACCCGTAATACTTCGGGTGCATGCCGCAGTCTATAAGCCCCCTAAAAGGACCTATTTGCACATAGTGGGCGCTTGCTCCAACTTCTATTTCGGTATTTAAATCGCAATACTGCATAAAACTAGGCTTCCCTTTCGGCGTAGTTTACAGCTAAGCGGAAGTATTTTAGGTAGTCGTCGTCGGCAACGCTTTTGCGTTTTTTAGAAAGTTCTTCTAACAGCACTTCGGGGGCGCGTCCCCGAAGTTCGTAGGTGTGCCTAATGTTTAGGTCTAGCAAGGCGCGCGCTCCCGCCACTTTCATTCCCTCTATTTGCATAAAGGGGCTGGTCAACGCTTCGTAGTCGGCTTTGCGTTTTTTGTCCTGTTTGCTTTCCGAAATTCTGCTCGGCATTTATTTTAAAAGTTTTTCAACTTCTTTTGCGCGGGCGTCTGCGCCAAACTTTTCGAGACCCGAGCGGATTATCTTTTTGGCAACTTCGTCCTTATACAAAGCTTGGCTATTCTTGCCTAGCGCGCCTATGTAGAAATAGTCGGGCGCGTTGTTTGCTATGGCGTATTGCACAAGCATAAATTTCGGCTGAACTCTAAGTTCGGCTAAGCCCAACTTGTCTTTTACAGCGTCTAAATTTTGCGTGCGCTTTGAAATTAGCGAAAGCTCTATTAAGTCGTTATAGGCGGATTTGTCGCCAAGAGCCAAGGCTTTGTCTATAAGCTTAAACGCCGCGTTTATGTCGCCCGTGCGGTACTCTACAAGGGCTTTGCCCCTAAGAGCTATGGTGCTGTTGGGGTTTGCCTTTAATGCCGTTTGGTAGGCTTCGCTTGCGGGGAACCACAAGTTGTTTATTGCGGCAGCCCTTGCGGGTATAACAGCGCATTCGCCTTCCCACAATTTCGGGTTTGCGCCGTATATGTTAAGGGCGGTGTTAAACGCATCTACAGAGGCTGTTTTAAAAATTTCGTCTAAATTCAAATTCTTTAAAACGCTTTTTGCCAAGTCTTCGTTTTTTGTCTCGTTAACCGAGCTATACATTAAAAGAATGTTTGCGGCTTCCAGGTCGTCTTTGGCAAGGTTTTTTAAAGTGTCTATGTAGCTTGCAACCTTCTTGGGTGTGCGCTCCATAATATACAGGCTTGCAAGCGATTTTAACGCCGTTTTGTCGCCCATATCCGAAGCTTTTTTGTATAGGTCTTCGGCTGCGGCTTTGTCGTTTTTAATAAGGCTCATCGTAGCTAGGCTGCGAATTGCCGCCGCGTTTTTTGGCGCCGCCTTTATGTGCCTTTGCAAAAGAGAGATGGCTTTGTCTACATTTCTTGTTGTCATATAAGCCATTGCCACGGGGAAAAGCTCTTCGTCTTTAAAGGCTTCGGGCCTCGATTCGTAGTCGGCAATAAGGCTTGCGTTATTTTGAAGATTTGCAAAAACGGCGGGGTTGTCGAACTTTGAGTAGTCTTTAAAAAGATTCTTTTGCTTTAAAAGCTCGGTGCTGTCTTGCGCAAAGGCTGCCGCTGCTAGCAAAAGCGAAAATAGGAATATAGATAGTTTTTTCATTTCTTTACCTTGTAGTTTTTTATATAAAAGTCGTGTAAACCCAATAAAGCAAGATGGCATTCTTGCCTGCGCAGCGCAAGCCATTTTTTAGGAAGAAGAGAAAGGCTGCCTCCCGTAAACACCGTTTTTTGTTCGGCTTTTTCGCCGTCAAAAAACTCGGTTTGAATGTCGTTAATAATGCCGTCTATAAGCCTGCACAGCCCCTTTACACAGCCGACATTCATCGCCTCTACCGTAGATTTGCCTACGCTTACCGAGTAGTCGGCATTTTGCGGGTCTATTTTAGGCAGTAGGGCGGTTTTTTCGTGCAAATACAGCGTAAATGCGTGCAGCCCCGGGGCAATGGCTCCTCCCGCATAGCTGCCCGATTTATCCACAAGATCTATTGTAATTGCAGTTCCCATATCTACGCATATGTAGGGGGGCTTAAAAAATCTTGCGGCTCCTATTGCGTCGGCAAGGCGGTCGTCGCCAACTTCGGCGGGGTTTTTTAAGCCTATTTTAATGGGGCAGTTTTTGTAGCAAAGCCGCAACGCATTTTTGCCGCAAGTTTCAAGCGCGCTTTGCAAAACATTTGCTTCTTTTGGCACAACCGAGCACCACGCAATGCCGTCTATTGCGTCTAAGTCCGCAAAATATTCGGCAAATTTGGCCCCGAAATTTTTTGTGGGCAACTCCCTAATATTATCTATATTTTCGTTTTCCACAACGGCGCAGTGCGTGCGGGTGTTGCCCATATCTATGCATAAAATTTTCATACGGCAATGCTTGCTTCTCCCGAAGATACATTTTTTATTTCGCCGTTTGCCTGTTTAATTAAAAGCTCGGCATTTTCGTTTATGCCGCAGGCAACGCCCTCTACTTCTTCGCTCGAAAACAAAATTTTTACCTTTTTGCCGTATAGCCAATCGTATTCGGCAAAGTGCGACAAGACATTTTTTATGCTCGGGCAATTAACGGCTTGCACAAACGCGTTTTTGCAGCATATTGCGCATTCGTTTATATTGGCATTTTTGCAAATTTCGCCAAGCGAAATGGGGGGGCGTCTAAAACTTTCGGGGTGTTTTGGAGGCATAATGTTTATGCCTATTCCCACAACCGCCTTGGATATTTTGCCGTTTTCGGCCTTTGCCTCGCACAAAATGCCGCAAAGTTTTTTGTCGTTAAAATAAATATCGTTGGGCCATTTAATTTGCAAATTTGCGCCGAAAGTATTTTTTAGCTGCCTGCATAGCAAAACTGCAACGCAGCAGGGCACTGTTAACAGCCTTGAGTTTTTGCCCGCAACAAAACCGCCAGAAAAGAAAAGCGATTCGCCCAAAGTGCCCTCCCATTTGCGTCCAAGCCTGCCGCGCCCGCAGGTTTGCTTTTCGGCAATGGCTGCGCACAAGTTGCTTTCATTTAAAAGCTCAAAAGCCTTGTCGTTTGTAGAGGCTACTTCTTCGAAAATTTCGAGATATACCCCCGATTCTTTAAAATTGTCAGCAAGCAGATTTTTGTCGAATACGGGCATTTTAAAATACGCCAGCCGCATTGTTTTTCAGCGTCTGCGCCTTTTGCTTTTCAGCGGGTGTCATATCGGCAAAAATCATATCCATTGCCTGTCTGGCTTCGTCCACATCGTGCCAGATAAGCGAAAATAGGGCATAAGCCTTTGTGTTGTCGCATTCAACGCCAATGCCGTTTGCGTAGCATACGCCCAAGTTGTAGATTGCAAGCTTGTTTTTTAGGCGGGCGGCTCTGCGCATATATTCAATGCCTTTGTTTTCGTCTTGGTTTACGCCAATTCCGTTTATGTAGCAAATGCCCACGTTATATAACGCTTCGGAACTATTGCTTTTTGCGGCCTTTAAAAACCACTTAAAAGCCTCTTTTTCGTTTTTAGAAACTATTATGCCGTTAAGGTAGTATTCGCCCAATTTTATTTGGCTGGCGGTATTTCCGGCTTTGGCCTTTTCGATAAGCGATTCTACCCCCAGCGAAAAAACGCTTTCCTTTTCGCCGAAAGCGCAAAGAAAAGCAAATAAAAACAAGGCAAAGAATCTAAAAAAAATACCCATATATACTTTCTAAAATCCGACATTATCGGTTTAAAATTGTGGCTTTGTCAATCCCACATTTTGTTATTTTTTTGGGTCGGCTATGTCGCGCATAATGTCGCCTAGTGCGCTAAAGGCAAGCACTGCCGCAAATATTGCAACACCCGGCAGCAGCAGCCACCAAAAGCCAAGCATAAGCACTTTTGTGTCGTTTTGAGCCTGCGAAAGCATTAGCCCCCACGATGCTGCGGGTTCTTGTATTCCCAGCCCCAGGAACGAAAGGGCGGCCTCGCCCAAAATATAGGCGGGTATGGAAAGCATTGCGCTTACAATTAAGTAGCTTAGCATATTGGGCAAAAAGTGTTTTACAATTACACTCAGCGGGTTTTGCCCCATACATACGGCGGCTTGCACATACTGCCGTTTGCGCAGTGAAAGTGCCATACCCCTTATCACGCGGGCAGCCCCCGCCCAGCCCAACGCCGAAAGGATAATTACAATCATTGCATACATTTGCCCGCTGCTAAAGTGCGGTGCCAACGCCGAGCGCATTGCCAAAAGTAGGTACAAGCTGGGAACTGCCATTAAAAATTCCACAAAGCGCATGCAAACAAAGTCTATTGTCCCGCCAAAATATCCCGAAAGCCCGCCAACAATAAAGCCCAAAACAAGTGTTATTGCAATGCCTACAAAGCCTATGCTAAGCGAAATTACAGCCCCGTATAAAAGCCTTGTAAATACGCATCTGCCGGTAGAGTCTGTCCCTAGCAAAAATATTCTGTCGTTCGGGTTTTCGGTGCCGAAAAAGTGGGTTTTGCATTTAAACATTCCCCAAAAATTATATTCCGAGCCCTCAACAAAGAATTTTATTTTTGCCTTCGAAACTGGAATATAGGTGGATGCCGAAATATCTATTCTTTTACATTGAACCGCCCAAAGCGCGCCGTTTTCGTATACGATTTTAGTTGGGGGTTCGAACGCATTGCCAAGATTTTGCTGTTCGGGCGAATAGGGCGATAAAAACTGCGAAAACGCCGCCGAAAAGTACATAATAAAAAGCACCGCAAACGAAAATGCCCCTTTTTTGCTTTTTAAAATGGGTTTTAAAAAGTGCCTTATAAAATATAACGCGCCCCAAGCTAGCCCCACAATTACCGCAACAACAAGCACGCAAAGCAGCGCAATGCCGGCGTATTTTAGCGCGTTTGCAAAATGCGCAAACAACAGCGGTTTGCTTTCCGCAAAATAGGTTAACGCTGCGCAAACCAACGCCGTTGCCGAAAGAATTATTGTGAGCGTTTTATAGGGTATATTTTCGTTTTCCAGCCTAATTCTTGGGTCGCATAGCGCAAGCAGAATGTCGGCAACCAACTGGCCTACAACAAGCATAACGCAGCCGATAACTACGCCCGCCATAACAACAAATTGGTCTTGCTTTAAAATGGCGGTATATACAAGCTGCCCAAGCCCGGGGTAGTTCATTACGTTTTCTATTAAAAGCGCGCCCGACAATATGCCGCTAAGAGCAAAGCCGAAAGACGTTATAAGCGGGTTTAGCGCGTTTCTTAAAATGTGTTTTAGTGCTATTGCGTTTTCGCCCACGCCTTTTGCGCGCGCTGTTGTAACAAATTCCTGATTCGAATAATCCAAAAAGTTGCCGCGCATAATTCTTGTAAGCGAGGCTATAGATCCGATGCTTAAAACCGCCGTAGGCAAAATTAGGTGGGTAAGAAAGTCTCCAACCTTTTGGGGGAAGGAAAGAAAGTCGAATTGTATTGAAGTTTGCCCGCCCGTGGGCAGCCAGCCTGTAAGGGCGGCGGCAAGCACCGCCAACAATGCAAGAAAAAAGTAGGGCACGCTAAGACATATATACGACAATACCCCCGTAATTTTGTCGAATAGCGAGTTTTTATACATTGCAGCCAAAGCCCCAAGCGGTATTGCAAATAAATAGGTAACAAAAAGAGATGCAAACGCCAACGCCAAAGTTGCGGGTATTCTTTGCCACAACAGATTGCTAACGGGTATTTTGTAGCTCCACGAATAGCCGAAATCGGGCATGCCAAAATATACAATAGAGTGTTGCGCTTTTTCGTTTTCGGGCAAAAACAGGCTGCTTTTTAAGGGAGAAACCCCGTTTAACCACCGTGCGTATTGCACATACCAAGGCTTGTCTAGCCCCAAGCGAATTTCCTCTTGCCTTACAATTTCGGGGCTAATTTCCTTCGAGTTTCTCGCTTCGCTTAAAAAGTCGCCAGGAGCCATATACATAAGCAAAAATACCAGTGCGCTTGTTGCCAAAAGCATTGGTATGATAGAAAGAAAGCGTCTTAAAACGTACCTAATCATCTTGGTAAAGCTCGTCTAAATTCCACAAAATACTTTCGCTTTGGGGAACGGATATGTTTTTCCACTTCTTTTTTACGCCCGAATACGAGAACGGGGTTGTTAGATATATAAGAGGCAGCTGCTCGGTAAAAATTTCCTGCATTTTAAAAACTATGTCGCGGCGTTTTTGCAAATCCATTTCGCTTTCCTGCTGGTCCATTAAAGAGTCTATCTGTTTTTCCCAGTCTGTTTGCGGCTTGTCCTGGCGAGGATTCCATATGTGCAAAAAGCCGTTGGAACGGTATATGGCCTTTCCGCCCGAAGGGTCTCCGCCGCCCGTAAAGCCCAGCATTACAGCTTCAAAGTCGCAAGAATCGTTTATTTTTGAAATCATTGCCGAAAAGTCCATGGCAGTAAGTTTTACCGCAATGCCCACTTCCTTTAGATTTTCCATTATGGTTGTGGCGGTATTCATTGCGCTTAGGGAGCCGTCCGAAATCATAAGCGAAAATTCCACACGGTGCCCCTGTTCGTCGAAAAGCTCGTTGCCTTTGTATATAAAGCCAGCCTTAAGCAAAAGCTCTTTTGCCAATTTCGGGTTAT
>JAXFOH010000050.1:0-3957 GCA_034180465.1 Opitutales bacterium | reverse complement strand
TAGAATTTTCCTGCTTGAATTGAACTAACAGCAAACTCGGAATTTCTTATAATAGCATCATAAGTCTTTGCAACAGGTGCTGTATAGCCAGTATCCTACTGGTATACAACAAAAAAAGGCTCCGTAAACACGAAGCCTTTTTTGGTTGACCAGTAGGGACTCGAACCCCAACAAAAGGTGCCAGAAACCTTTGTGCTACCATTACACCACTGGTCAATTTATAAGGGGGCAATTCTCTCTTGTTTTTATGTTATGTCAAGAATAATTTATGTGAGAAGTATTTTATTGCGGCAAACTGCATTATTAATTTGTTCCCTAAAGCTTTTGGTGGGCGCGGTAGGCTGCGCCTATAATGCCCGCTTTGTTTTCGAGGTCGGCAATGGCTATGTCGCAGGTGCTGTGCAGATATTTAAAATATTTGTCGGCCTTGGCGGCGGCACCCCCGCCCAAAACAATAAGGTTTGGCGAAAACAGTCTTTCTACATAGGCTATATATTCGTTGAACTTTACAGCCCATTGTTTCCAGCCATACTCAAATTTTTTGCGTGCGGCGTCGCTATAAAGCTTTTCGGCTGAAATTGACTTGCCCTTTTTCTTCGGGTCGGCAACCCTTATATGCCCAAGTTCGCTGTTGGGCAAAAGGTGTCCGTCGAACAATATTGCGGAGCCTATGCCAGTGCCTATGGTAAGCATTATAACTGTTCCTTTTTGCCCTTTGGCGGCTCCAAAATAAAGCTCGGCTAGGCCCGCAGCGTCGCCGTCGTTTATAATCCAGGCGTCGTTGCCGAAATTGCGGCCAATTTCCTCTGCAAGGTTTGTGCCTCTAAAAACATCGTCGCCTAAGTTTGCGGCGGTTTCTATAACCTGGTCTTTTACAATGCCGGGAAAGCCGCAGCCTATTTTCCCTTTCCAATTCAGGGTTTCTATTATCTCGCCTATGGCGGCAATAAGCCCCTCTTTTGTTGCGGGAACGGGCGTGGGAATCCTAACCCTTTCGCTTACAAATTCGCCTTTTTTTATGTCTACAATGGCACCTTTTACGCCAGAGCCGCCAATGTCGATACCCAAAACTTTGTTTTTTGCAGTAATAGCCATAACTTTTGTATTGGGCGCATTATCCCATTTATCTGTGGCATTCTCAACAAAAAAAAGGCGCAAAATTGACAATATTTAGTGTTGCCAAACGGCGTATTTTTGGCAAACTGGGGTTAATTTTTAAATATAAAGGAAAGAGTAAATTTATGGCAGAAGAACTTATAGGAAACGTGTTGGTTGCGCAATCGGGCGGGCCGACTGCAGTAATAAACGCCAGCTTGGCGGGCGTTATAACCGAAGCTCTTAATCACGAATGCATAGAAGAAATCTACGGCGGTCTTAACGGCATAGCAGGCATAATGAACGAACAGCTTATAGACTTGGCCGCCGAAAGCCAGCAAAACATAAGGGGCTTGCGCCATACCCCCGGAGCGGCTTTAGGCACTTGCCGCTTTAAGCTTAAGAAGGAGCAAGACTATGCCAGAGTTATAGAAGTTTGCATAGCACACAACATTCGCTACTTTTTCTACATTGGCGGCAACGACTCGCAAGACACCGCCAACAAGATGTCGATTGCAGCCGAAAAGTTCGGACACAAAATGCGTGTAATAGGCATTCCCAAAACCATAGACAACGATTTGCCCGTTACCGACCACTGTCCGGGCTACGGCAGCGTTGTGAAATATATTGCCTCGACAATTCGCGAGCTTTCGTGCGACCACGAAGCTATGGGCAACCACGACTTGGTTTCCATTGTAGAGCTTATGGGCAGAAATGCCGGTTGGATAACCGCAGGCGCTGCCATTGCAAAGCGCAAGAACCACCCCGAAGACGCTCCCCACATTGTTCTTTTGCCCGAAGTTGCCTTTAACGCCGAAAACTTTATCGCTCGCGTTCAGGAAGTTCTCAAAGAAAACAAGTTCTGCTTGGTTGCGGTAAGCGAAGGCTTAAAGGACGAAAACGGCAACTATGTTGCGGCAAGCACTTCGACAGACGCTTTTGGCCACTCGCAGTTGGGCGGCGTTGGCGAATATCTCGAGAACTTGGTTTCAACATCTTTGCCCGGCGTAAAGGCGCGCTCGTCGAAGTTGGGTCACATTCAAAGAGCGGCGTCTACGGTTTCGTCGTTGGCGGATTCGAACGAAGCTTTCCTTTGCGGTCAGGAAGCCGTTAAGGCGGCGGTAGAAGGCCAAAGCGGCCTTATGGTTGCGTTGGTTCGCGGCGATACCGAAAAGTATTCGTGCTCGACTACAATGATTCCCCTTTCCGACGTTGCAAACGTTGAAAAGAAGTTCCCCGAACTTTGGCTTGGCGAAGACAAAATGTCGATTTCGTATAAATTCAACAAATACATTTTGCCCCTCATTCAGGGCGAAGTTCAAGTTCCCTACGAGAACGGCTTGCCGAATTTTGTAAAGCTTTCGAAAGTTATGGTAGAGCCAAAATTGCCCGCCTACAACTTCGGAGAATAGCCATTTAACACAAGGCCGCCCCGAACAAGGCGGCCTGCCGATTTTTTATATATAAACAATTTTATACAACTTATAAGATGAAAAGAACGCATAAATGCAATGAATTGAGACTTGCCGACGAAGGGAAGTCGGTAAAGCTAATAGGTTGGGTAGACACCGTAAGGGACCACGGCGGCGTTTTGTTTGTAGACTTGCGCGACCGCTCGGGCATTATCCAGATTGTTTTCCATCCCGATAACGACGAAATATACAAGCAGGCGCAAAAGTTGAAAGACGAAAGCGTAATTCAAATTTCGGGCACTGTGTGCAAGCGCGACGCCGACACCGTTAACCACAATATGGCAACGGGCGAAATAGAAGTGGACGCAAAGGAGCTTATAATACACAACGTTTGCGAAGTTTTGCCTTTCCCCATGGGAGACGAGCAGGCCGACAAAGTTAACGAAGACTTGCGTTTGCAATACCGCTATTTAGACATTAGAAGACCGCGCAATTTGGGCTTTTTGCAGAAAAGGCACAAGGCAACAAAGGCTATACGCGACTATCTCGACAGCCAGGAATTTATTGAAGTTGAAACTCCCGCTTTGTTCAAGAGCACGCCCGAAGGCGCAAGAGAATTTTTAGTTCCCAGTCGCGTAAATCCCGGGCAGTTCTATGCACTAAGCCAGTCTCCCCAGCAGTATAAGCAAATGCTTATGGTTGCGGGTGTTGAACGCTACTACCAGTTGGCACGCTGCTTTAGAGACGAAGACTTGCGCGCCGACCGCCAACTTGAATTTACGCAGGTAGACATTGAATTGTCGTTTGTTGAACGCGAAGATATGTACTCCCTTATTGAAGGTATGCTAAAGAAGGTTTGGAAAGACGTTTTGGATATGGACATTCCCACGCCTTTCCCCAGAATTTCGTATTTCGATGCAATGAACAAATACGGCATAGACAAGCCCGACACACGCTTTGGATTGGAAATTCAGGAATTGACCGACGTATTTAAAGACAGCCAGTTTAAGGTATTTTCTTCGGTGGTAAAAAGCGGCGGCGCAATTAAGGCGTTTAACGCAAAAGGCTTGTCCGACATCACTCAGGGCGAAATTAAATCGCTTGAAGACATTGCCAAAACTTTGGGTGCAAAGGGCTTGGCTTACATAAAGAGCGAAAACGGCGCATGGAAAAGCCCCATTTTGAAATTCCTCTCTCAACAGGAACAAGACGACCTAAAACGCATTCTTAACATAGAAGACGGCGACTTGATTTTCTTTGCTGCCTGCGAATGGGAAAGAGCCTGCACAATTATGGGCAGAATTAGGCTTGAAAGCGCAAAGCTTTTGCAAAAGCGCGGTAAGTTGGAAATTCCTCAAAACAAATACAATTTCTTGTGGGTAATAGAATTCCCGCTTATGTTGTTCGACGAAGAGCAGGGCAGATACGTTTCGGCGCACCACCCCTTTAC
>JAXFOH010000012.1:0-3275 GCA_034180465.1 Opitutales bacterium | reverse complement strand
AAGGCCGTTTAGCACCGCCGTTGCGGAATCGTCGTCTATGCGGCCGCGTATTGCATTTGCAATAGATTCTGGCTGCTCGAAAATCTCCTTTTGCATGTAGTGATTGTATTCGCCCAAATCGGAATTTTCCAAATCCCAGTCTATTTCCGAAATCTTTGCCGAAACTTCCTCGGAATTTATGGTGCTTATTTCGCAAGAATCTGCGGTAATGTTGGCAATTTGGTTGTCTTCCAAATAGATAACGTTTTGCGCTTCGCCCGCAAAGCCGAGAACGTCGCTTGCAATAAGCCTTTCGTTGTGCCCTATGCCTATTATAATGGGCGATCCTTTGCGCGCGGCAATAAGCCTGTCGTCGAAATCTTTGCATAAAACCCCTATGCCATAGGTTCCTTCAACGTGTATCAACGCCTTGCGCACGGCTTCAAAAAACCTGTCTTTCGTGGTTTTGGGCTCTTTTGCATAGTGGTACGCTATAAGGTTTACCAAACATTCCGTGTCGGTTTCGCTTTTAAAAGTGTAGCCCTTTGTCATTAAAAAATTACGCATTTGCTCGTAATTTTCTATAACGCCGTTGTGCACCATTGCAAACATTCCGTCGCTAGACATATGCGGGTGGGCGTTTATGTCGGTTACCTTGCCGTGCGTTGCCCAACGGGTGTGGCTTATGCCCAAGTTTGCGTAAAAGGGGTTTTTATTGTAAAGTTTTTCGGTTTCCGAAACAAAACCCTTCTTTTTGTCTATGCTGAAAACACCGTTTTTCAACAGGGCAATGCCCGCCGAGTCGTACCCTCTATACTCTAGCTTTCTAAGCCCCTCAATCAATATGGGGGCTGCATTCTTTTTTCCTACATATCCGGTAATTCCGCACATCGGCTATAATATCCTTAACTGGTTAATGTTTCGGTTTTTTGCGTATTGACAGTCTTTTGCAAAAAACTAGTTTATTGACCTTGTATTAGAAAGAAATGGGCAACCTAAAGCAAGCTTTATTGTTTTTTGCAGACAAGCACAAAAACACGCTCGACATTGCGGCAATTTCCTTCGGCGCAATATTGGGGGTTTTGGCGCGCTCGTATGCATTCGAAAACTTAGATTACGTTTTGCAGATTCTGGCAATAAACACTCTCGGTGCTTTTTTATATGCCCTTTTTAAAGAGCTTTTTCCGAAGGCAAAACGAACGGGGCTATTTTTTGCAACGGGCTTTTGCGCTTCGTTTACAACTCTTTCGTGCACAATAGACCAATCGGCAAACGCGCTTGCGAACAAGGGCTTTTGGGAATTTTCGCTGCCATTTTTCGGCAACCTGTTTGCCTGCACAATAAGCGCGCTTATCGCCATAGGCATTGCAAAATTAACCCGCAATATTTTTAGAAAACCGCAATGCAGCAAGTAGCGTTCCAACTAATAGCCGTTTTTACAGGTGCAATTTGCGGAGCTTTGTTTAGATACAAACTTGCCGACCGCTTCGACAACGAAGATTTCTACTACGGCACTTTTACCGCAAACACCGCGGCCTGCGCCGTTTTGGCGTTCAGCCTTATGATTAGCATTCGGGATTTGGATTTGTCGTGCTTGTGCGTGGCCACCCTTGCGGGAACAATGTCTACATACGCTTCCTTTGCCTACCAAATTGCAAAAGATTTGCAAAACCGCCTGTTTAAAAAGGCGTTTATATATGCCACGGCAACCTTGTTTACGTCTTTGTTTGTATACTTTTTGGTTGTGGTGCTTATTACGCTAGCAAAGAATCTTTTGCCCTAAATATCGGTGCGCTTTTCCAAAAACTTTTCAACCAAAGCCGCATCGTCGGCATAGGTTACGCCCTGCCATATTTCGCCGCTTACGGGCATTTTGGCTTTCAGCATGCCTTCGGTTAAAGCTTTGTCCACGGCGGCGGGCAAATAGAATTCGCTTTTAAGCTCTTGCGAATTGTCCTTTAAAAACTCCAAAAAATACTTTTGCAAAATGTCCATAAAAGACGGCGCAAAACACCAAAAGTTCATGGAAACTTTTGTGCAAGAGTCGTAAACATTGCCGTCTTTGTCGGTAATTTTGCCGTCTCTTAACGCAAGCTCGTAGCACTCTTTTATGTCTTTTAAATAGCCGTTGTCGTCGGCACAACAAACCCCGCGCGAAACGCCGCCCGTAGGCGAAAGCGTGTTCTTTAATTCGTAGGCAATCAATGCGCACAAATTGTCGGTTAGGTCGTTTTCAATAAAGTTTGCGGCAAGCTTATACGAGCTTGGGCCGTAGTAGTCGTCGGCGTTTATCGCCAAAAAAGGCTCTTTTACAAATTCTTTTGCGCACAAAACCGCGTGCCCCGTGCCCCACGGCTTTTGCCTTTGCGCCAACGGTTTGTAGGGGGCAGGCAAGGCGTTCAATTCCTGAAAGGCGTAGTTTACATCAAGCGAATTTTCGTATTTGCCCGAAACGTTTTGCCTAAAAAGCGCCTCTATGTCTTTGCGTATCACAAAAACAAATTTGTTAAAGCCCGCGTTTTTGGCGTCTAGCACCGCGTAGTCTAACAAGGTAAGGCCTTTTTTGCCGAACTTTCTTACCTGCTTTAGCCCGCCAAAACGGCTTCCCATTCCGGCCGCCATTATCAAAAGAGTTTTGTCCATTTTCTTATACCTTATGCGTGTAAATGTGTGTTAATGCGGCCGCCGCCGCGTCGGACTCGTCGAAGCCCATTGCCTTTTGCGCGTGCAAAATGCCCGCAACAGTTTTTGCAACCTGCTCTTTCGACGCCCTGCCAAAGCCCACCACCGCCTGCTTTATTCTTAGGGGGGCGTATTCAAACAAAGGCAACCCCTCGCAGGCTATGGCTGCAATTGCAGCCCCCCTGGCCGACCCCAAAATTACCGCGGTTTTAGTATTTTGCACATATATGCTAGATTCTATCGCAACGCAGTCTACATTGTTGCGTATAACCATTGCGGTAGTGCACCTAAAAATATTCGCCAAACATTGAGGCATTGAAATGCCCACTTTGTTTCTTATAATTTCATGGTCTACGCAAATGGGAGTTTTGCCCTTCTCGTATTTTACAACCGCCAAGCCCGTCCCTCTAAGGCTTGGGTCTATGCCCAAAACCGTGCCGTAGAACTGCCCGCGGTTTGCCGAAAATTCCATTTTGCGCGCGGGCAGCGCAAGCTGTTGTAAGTTGCCGCTTTTTTCGGCAACGCTAGCAAGCTTTTTTGCCCACAATACTCTGGAATTTTTCGACATTTTATTTTTTTGAAGAAAGGCGCACAAGCTCTTCCATAGTTAATTG
>JAXFOH010000010.1:0-4090 GCA_034180465.1 Opitutales bacterium | reverse complement strand
GCCTCTCTGCGTTATGGGGGGGGTGTTAGGCTTGGTTTTTATGCTCCCTTCGGAATTACTTGGGCGTTGGAGTTTGCCTTTTTACTGCATTGCAGCAGGTTTAAACATCGCTTCCAAGCGAGAGGCTAAGTCCTTATTGTGTATTTTATCCCCACACTTCCTCGCTAGAATTTACTAGCTTTTTGTACATAACTTGTTGCGCATATTTATGTAGCGGTGCTGCAAAAGCATTTGGTTGCTGTGCCCCATATTTAGTTGCAAGCGCGCCAAATCCTTAAAACGCTTGTCAAAAAAACTGGCGTATGTGTGCCGCAGAACCTCTTGCACCCAGCAGCCGCTAAACCCAGAATTATCCCGAATCTTAAGCCATCGCCACTGCCAGTTGCAGGGCAAATCTTTTGTTGGGGTTTTTGTTTATAGCTTAGCAAAATGCGCTTTAATTGCGGCATAATTTCTACTTGGCAAACTCCTCCTGTTTTAGAGCATAGCAAGCGCACCATTATGGTATTTTCTTGTAAATCAATGTCTTGCCAAGTTAAACGCCTAACTTCGCATGGGCGAATGCCTGCAAAAACTAACAAGGCAACGGCAGGCAAATATATGCCGTTTTTCTCTTTTTTGCATTGGCTACAATTCTTCCAATTTCGGTTGGCTTTAGCGGCAAAATTTCCTTTTCTATTACCTTTTTTCTTAAAATTTGTTTTATGGGATTTTTCTCGCACCACTCGTTGCGAATCGCAAATTGGAACACCCCGTGCAACATAGTTCTAGCCTTGTTGAATTGAGCTGGAGTATGAAACACAGCATTTATCCATTCTTCACATTCCGATACACTAAGTTCCGAAAAATTGCGTTTGCCAAGTTCGAAGAACCTTATTTATATGACACTTGGACTTGGCAACGAAGCGGGCGAATTTCAGGGCAAACTAAAAAAGCAAATTCGAGATGGCGTATTTGACAAGGAAGCTGCAGCCAAAGAATTAGGCGATGTACTTTGGTATGTTGCAGGCTGTGCCACCCTAATAGATTTTACGCTAGAAGACATTGCCGAAATGAATTTGGCAAAGTTAAACAGCCGTGCAAAACGCGGTGTAATTGGTGGCAATGGAGATGAGCGATAAGAAGAAGGCTTGTTGCGTAAATTGCGAAAGTTCCTGGGTTGACGACGCGCATTTTTTGCATTGTGGAAATATTACAGGCCTTTTAACCCGCTGCGACGATATATGCAGTAGGTATAAGGGCGACGGCGTAATAGTGGCAGACTTTACCAAAGATGAATACGACTTTGTAATAAAAGCCATAACAGCCTACTACAAAAGCAATATTCCCGAACTTGGCAAAAGTGTTGTTGAAAAATGCAAACTTTTAAGGAGCGCATAAATGGAATTGCGACCATACCAAATTGATGCCATAGACGGAATACACACCGCTTGGGAGCAATACAAGCGTACTTTGCTTGTGTTGCCCACAGGCTGCGGAAAGACAATAGTTTTTGCAAACATTGCCGCAGACCAGGCCGAGCGCGAGCGCGTATTGATTTTGGCGCACCGCGACGAACTTATACGACAGGCCGCCGACAAACTCTATAAAGCTTGCGGGGTACAGTCTGCCATAGAAAAGGCCGAAGAAACCGCGTTGGGCTCGTACTACAACGTAACCTGCGGCAGTGTGCAAACATTGCAGCGTCAAAAGAGATTAGAGCGTTTTCCGCGCGACTACTACGGCACTATAATAGTAGACGAAGCGCACCACGCTTTGTGCGACGGCTACCGGGCTATTTTAGATTATTGGAGCAATGCAAAAGTTTTGGGTGTAACGGCCACACCCGACCGTGGCGACAAGCGCAACTTAGGCGAAGTTTTCGAAAGTGTAGCTTACGAATATTCGATAAGGGACGCAATAAAGCAGGGCTATCTGTCAAAGATTGTTTGCGAATGTGTGCCGTTAAAAATAGACTTGTCGAACGTGCATATGAAAGCGGGCGACTACGACGCGGCCGAAATTGGCCACGCCCTAGAACCCTATCTAGAACAAATAGCCGACTATATACCGCGCGACAGGCGAACCTTAATTTTTTTGCCGTTGGTTGCCACTTCTAAAAAAATGGTAGCCCTTTTAAAAGCGCGCGGTTTTAATGCCGAGCACATAGACGGCAAGAGCGAAGACCGCCGCGAAATTCTGCAAAGGCTACACGATGGCAAAATTGACGTGCTTTGCAATTCGATGTTGCTTACCGAAGGTTTCGATGAACCAAGCATAGATTGCGTTATATGTTTGCGGCCGACGTCTAGCAGGGCTACGTATTCGCAGATTATTGGGCGCGGAACAAGGTTGTGCCCTGGCAAAGAAAATCTTTTAATATTAGACTTTCTTTGGCATTCGGCAAAACACGATTTATGTAGTTCTGCCCACTTAATAGCCCCTAAGGCGGAAACGGCAGTTAGAATGCGCCAAATGTCCGAAAAGGCGGGCGCAGGCAAGCAGCTTGAATTGTTAGAACTAGAAAGCGATGCTAGCGACGAAATACGCAAAGAGCGCGAAGAGTCTTTAGCCAACAAATTGCGGTTGCTTTCCACCAAAACAAGAAAGCTGCTCGACCCATTGCAATATGCCTTATCCGTCCACGACGACGATTTGCAAGATTACGAGCCGTCTATGCCGTGGGAAAGCCAACCTGCAACCGAAAAGCAACTTAGCTTTTTAGAGAAAAACGGCTTTGACCCAACCACAATTATAAACAAGGGCTATGCCGCAAAGATTATAGATAGAATGGAGCAGCGCAAGAAAGCGGGCTTGTGCACACCAAAGCAAATGAAAATGTTGCAACGCTACGGTTACGAAAATTCTGGCGATTGGAGCTTTACGGCCGCAAATGCCGCAATGGCAACATTGGCCGCCAATGGGTGGCGAAAACCTTTTAGAAAAGGCTTTTAAGAATGAACGACGATATTAGAAAATTGGTTTTATTAAATCCAAACTTGTTAAAAGCCTACGACTTTCACGGCGTAGAGCTTGCGGCCTATGCCTTTGAAATTGTGCTATATCAAAAGGGAATGGTTAGCCTAGAGTGCGACAAGCCCCGAGATAAAAGCGGCCATTTTTACGGCGAAGACGGAGCGGCTTGCCCGCATAAGTCTTTTAGCCAAACAAAAGAAACGGCCGAAAGCGTAAAACGCAAAGAAAGTGGTGTAAAAGCTGTAAAGGAAATTTTAAGCGGCAAAAGCCAAGCAACCGAAATGCGAACAGCTAGCGGGCAAAAGGTAATATTCCAAAAAGGAACGGAAAAATACGGAATAGTGCACATGCGCCTTAGGCGGTTTAATTCGGGCGACGTAAAAACAGAGGCAGAATTTGACAAGCTAATAGACGGCGTTGTAAAGGCTTTGGCAACGGCTGAACCGTATAAAACACAGCAGGGCCGAAATACTGTTTTCGACTATAATGAATACCGGGCAGTTTGTCGTGAACGCAACGGAGAACTAATGTTTATTAGTGGATACAAGATAGAAAAGGGAGCCGATGAACTTAGGTAGATTGGTACATTCCCAAGCCTACGCATATATACCCTACATCTTGGCGTGCATATATGGGAGCGGCCATAGAAATATAGAAGATGAATAAGCATAGATTCCCGATAACACTCTTATCCTACTACTTATATCCTATTCGTCCTCGTATATAGGTAGGAGCTTCTACGCTGTCTAATCTCGCATAAAATTCTTTAAAATCAAGCATTTTTTATGAAAAACAAAAAAATAAGCAAAAAATAAAATAAAAAAGGTAGAAGATGAAACAAACAGGTTTACACCCCACGCTTTTGCTCTACGCATATATAAGGTACGTTAATCTCACTTATACATGGGAGCTTCTACATTCCCTAAAATCGGAAATATTTTTTAGGAAATCAAGCAATTTTTATGGAAAACAAAAAAATAAGCAAAAAATAAAATAAAAAGGGTGGCCTATGAAACAAACAGGTTCACACCCCACGCTTTTGTTCTACACATATATAAGGTATGCTTTCTCACTCATATATGGGAGCGGCCATAGAAATATAGAAGATGAATAAGCATAGGCTCCTCTTAACGCT
>JAXFOH010000101.1:0-5251 GCA_034180465.1 Opitutales bacterium | reverse complement strand
CGCAGGCGCGCAAAGTTTACGATTTATTGATAGAAAAAAACCTTCCCGGAAGCGGCGAGGCTAAAATAAGACTTAAAAGGACAAACTAATGGGCGACATTATAAAAACAATGCAACTAGGCGGGCCTGTAATGATTCCGCTTTTGATATTGGCGTTTGCGGGCTTCGTTATATTTGCCGAAAGAATGCTGTATTTGCACAAGGGGCAGATTAAGGCGGTTGAATTTTTAACGGGCATAAAAAGCGCGCTGAAAAACAAAAGGCTTATAGAAGCCCTGACAATTTGCAACGAAGCCCCAGGGCCTGTGGCCAGAATAGTAAAGGCGGTTTTGCTGCACTGCGAACGCACGCCCGACGAAATGCGCCAGGCCGCCCTAAGCGCGGGTCTGCTTGAAATACCTCTTTTGCAGAGGCGCATTCCAAGTGTGGCGTTAATAGCAAAATTGTCGCCCATAATAGGGCTTATAGGAACTGTGCTTGCAATGCTAAAATGCTTTCAGATTATGCGCCAAAGTGGCCCTTATGCCGACATTACCCTGTTTTCGGGGCAGATATACAATGCACTTATAAGCACCGCAGTAGGCCTTATGTTCTTTGTTATATTTTGGCTTTTCTACAACGTTTTGCACGGCAAAATGAGGGCAATAATTCACGATATGGAATGGGCTTCGGCGGAACTTATCTTGTTTATAGCAAAAGGTATGCCTCAAAACGAAAACATATATCTAGACAGCGATGACCAAGCAAAAAACGACAAGCAATAGCGGCGGCTTTTGGGGCGTAGACCTGCTTTCTAAAGTCGAAAAAGAGGGCATTTCGCTAAACGGAGCCGCTCTGATAGACGTTGCGCTTGTTACTATTATGTTTATGGCGTTATCGTCTAAATTCATACTTGCCCCGGGGCTTGGCATAGACCTAAACGGCGAGCCTAAAATGCCGACTATAGACGCCAATAACGCCGTATTATGCAATTACGACGCTGTTGTTTTGCACATACAGGGCAAAAATATGTTTATATTCGACGGCAAAATAAACTCTTTTGAAGCCTTCAAGAAAACACTTAAAGATAAGGGCAACTTGCTTAAAAACCAAACCTTGCTGCTTAAAACCGACAAAAACTGCAATGCGCAAACCATAATAGACGTTTGCGCTGCGGCAAAAAACGCGGGGCTTAAAAGCGTGCAAATTGCGGCCTGCCCCGAAAAAGAAATTAAATGAAAACATCGGCGAGCATTTGGACGGTTTCGGTTTTGTTCGGGCTTTTTGTAAGCTTTGCCCTTGTTCTGTGCCTGCCTAAAATTAACTGCAATACCAAGCCTAAAGCCAACACCGCTCCGTTTGTTTCGATAATAGACAAAAGCAACTTAGTTCGCTACGAACAAATAAAAATGTACGACGAAGCCCCGCTGTTTTTGTCTACAAGCGTAAACAACAAAATTTCGCCCGCAAACGAACGTTTCGATTTCGAAATCCCCCCAAACGACAAGTCGCTTAAGCTAGACTACAAAGGGGCAGTAATATCGCGCCCAAAGCCCGTAAAAACAAGCGAAAAAAGTGCAATGTATTCAGGGGCGCAGCAATTGTTTTCGGTTTTCGGAGGCAATGCCGAAAAGGAGGGGTTGCCCGCCGACACCCCCATTTCGTTCGAAATATTCGACTTGGCAAACGGGCAAAGCCTGCAAAAAAATATATGAGAATAAACAACAATAAAAGGCTGTTTGCACCAATCGAAGCCTTTGTTGTTGTAGACGAATTTGGCCAGACCGAAATTTCGGCAATATCGGGCGGAACGGCAAACAGCGAGCTGGATGCCGAAATTCAAAAATCCCTAAACAACATTTCGGGCACCGAAACCCTCGAAAAAGGAACATACAAAGTTATAGTAAGCCCCTAAAAAATTTCTAACACAAAAAAATCACTATGGATAGCAAACCAGAAGTACTCGTAATAATGGGAAGCGCAAGCGATTGGGACACCATGAAGGAATGCGCAAAGAAACTCGACGAATTTAAAATTTCGTACGAAAAACACATAGCCTCGGCGCACAGAACGCCCGCATTGGCAGCAGAATTGGCAAGCAACGCGGCAAAAAGGGGCGTTAAGGTTATAATTGCGGCGGCCGGCGGCGCGGCGCATTTGGCGGGCGTGCTTGCCTCGCAAACGGCGTTGCCCATAATAGGCGTGCCTATGAAAGGCTGGGCATTAGACGGTTTAGACTCGCTGCTTTCGACGGTGCAAATGCCAAAGGGTATGCCGGTATTTACGCTTGCAATAGGCAAGGCGGGGGCTGTAAATGCCGCCGTTGGCGCGTTGCAAATCTTGGCGTTGTCTAACCCCCAAAAGGCAGAAACTTTGGCAAAATTTAGGGACAAGCAAACGCAAGATGTTTTAAACGCAAAGTTCCCCGAAGAATAATTTTTTGGTTTCAGAATGCGTAAAAAAGGCGGCAATTTTGCCGCCTTTTTTGTCAGTTAAAAAACCATGCCCAAAACGCTAGTCTGCCGCAACGGGCATTTGCATGCGGGCGGAAACCCTTTGCCAGTCTATAATATTCCAAAACGCCTTTAGGTAGTCGGCGCGGCGGTTTTGGTATTCCAAGTAATAGGCATGCTCCCACACATCAACACAAAGCAAGGGTGTTAGGTCATCGTAAAAATTGCGTGTAATAACGCTGTCTTGGTTTTGGGTATTTACAATTTCAAGCAGGCCTCCTTTGTTTAGGCATAGCCACGTCCACCCGCTGCCGAATAGCGACAAAGCAGACGCTTCGAACAAACTTTTAAAGCCTTCCAAATCCCCAAACGAAGCCTTTATTTTTATGTCTAAATCTTCGGGAATTGCCGTGTGCTTGGGACTTAGCGAAAGCCAGTAAAAATTGTGGTTAAAAAGCCCTCCGCCGTTGTTGCGCACTGCCATTCTAATTCTTTCGGGCACATCGCTTAAGTTGCCCAAAAGCTCTCTAACCGTGCTGGGCAGCCTAAATTCTGGCATAGTTTGCAAGGCTGCCTCTAGCTTTTCGGCATAGGCAAAATGGTGCTTTTCGTAGTGGGTTTTCACCGTTATTTCGTCTAAATACGGAGCTAACTGGTTGTATTTGTAGGGAAGTTCTATTACTTTGTATTTCATTAAAGAATATATCGGAAAAATTTTATATAACTTGACAAATTTGCCGCACAAAAAAGACTAAAAAACAAAAAATTTAACTATGGCTACAAAACTTATATTGGCTTCGCTTAGAATAAAAGACGGCTTGGAAAGCGAATTTTTCGAGCTGTTCAACCCCATTGTAGACGCAACGCGAAAAGAGACCGGCTGCATTAGGTACGACATTTTTAGGAATACGCGCAACGACAGGGAATTTATGTTTGTAGAAGAATATGTAGACGAAGCCGCCTACCAAGCCCACCGCCAAATGCCGTATATGACGCCTATGCGCCCCAAAAGAGACGCTATGGTTGAAAAATATTTGGGCATTGTGGAACGCTAGCTTAGGTTTTGCATTCCGCAAAAAACGCTAAAAAAGCTCCATCTGTTCGGGGGCTGAGTTTTCGGCTTTTAAGCCGCCTAAAAAATCCGAATATCTTTTAATCCAATCGTTTAGCTTGTCTAAATAATAGCTTTTCGAGTATGGGTAATTTTTCGCGTCGTACAATTCAACGGGGCGCGCGTTTTTCCAGTCGGGCTGGCGTTTTTGCGACTCGGTTATGTAGTACGAAACCTTTTCGCCCGTATGCGGTAGCGGAACAAGCATTAACGCCGCCTGATACGCCGCCCTTTTTGGCTTTTTATTTGTCTGCACTTCCTTTAAATAGTTTGCAAGTGAGCCCGTTAAATATTCCGACTTTGCCAAAAGCGAAATATCGCACTTGCCGCTTTTAATCTTTTCTGTAAAGTCGGCTACAATGCTTTTCATATCGCCCTTTTTAGCCCCCAACATTATCGACACAAAGTCGCTTGTAAGCATTCGCAAAAACGGCTCCATTGCCCTGCTCTTTAACGCCGAACCCTTAACGGATATTTTGCCGCTTTGGCTATCTAGCAAGGCGTAGTTTTTTGCCTTGTAACAAAACATTGCGCCAAAGTTGCCGTCGTGCTCTAAATTTACGCCCTCGGGCAAAACGCCGTGCGAGACCTCCAAAAGCTTTTCGGGATTGGCAAAATATTCGCGGCTAGAAAGATAAATTCCGTCGGTGTCTACCTCCAATATAAGGCAGCCTTTTGCCTTAAAAAGAGCAATCAGGTCGCCAAGCAAACGCCTGCCTGTAGACGTAATTTTGTCCGCCAAAGCGCAGTCGCCAAAGCGCGCGCTGGAAAGCCCCAAATATCCGTAAAACGAGTTTATCAAAATTTTGTAGCTTTTTTGGCGCGCATCGTATTCGGTTTTAAGGTCTTTGTCGGAGCTTTCTTTTGCAAGCTTTTTATATTTTAGCCTATATTGCCTAAGCTCGGCCAAGCTGGTTAAAAAAACGTTCAGATAGTCGTTTGCAGGAGGCGTGTTTAGCGAAAGCAGCAAGCTTGGGTATAGCGACGCGATGTCGTAGTGCAAAACGTCCTTAAAAACGCCCCTTTCAAAAATCTCCGACATCGCCCCCGATATGTAGCTTTGCTGCGCCATATCGGGTAGCTTTGCCGAGGCCGAATAATATTTTTCAAGCAGCAAAGCCTCCACCTTTACGCCCGAGCCCCTAAGCATACACTCTTGAAAAGTCATCGGGAAATTTGCGCACTGGGCAAAATAGGTTGGCAGCAATAAGTCCGCCAAGCCTTTTGTCTCGCGCAGGTCATCTAAAAGGTATTTTCTAAAGCTTTCTTTGTCGGTGCGAAAGGCGTCTTTTATATGCGCGCCTTCTATGTAGGTTCTTTGTGTTTCTTTGCTAATGCCGAAATATAAGGCTGCGTTTTTAAGCGAATACGACTCCAACTCGCGCTTGGAAACGTCGAACATTTGCAGCAAAATGTAGGTGTCGGCAACGCTGCGCCCCGCAATGTCGAATCGGGGGAAATCGAATGTGCGCTCGGCAATGCTTACCCTGCTTTTGCGCATTTTTACAGAGCCGTCGAACCTGCCCCATAGAGGCTTTACTTTCAAAATTTTGCACCTTTTATACAAATAGTCCAAATCGAACTTAAATATATTATGGCCTTCTATTACGTCGGGGTCGAACTCGGCAAAGGCATCGTTTAGGTCGCCTAAAAGTTTGCGCTCGGCGTTGTCAGAAAATTCGGATAGCTCTAAAATTTTTGTTTTGCCG
>JAXFOH010000088.1:0-3108 GCA_034180465.1 Opitutales bacterium | reverse complement strand
AGAAAGCATAATTTAAAGCTTTCTAGGTTGCTTCAAAAAGAAATTCAAAGATCTACAATGCTAGTTAATATAGATGACTGCCGTACAAGATACAAGATTATGCCTGTTACGATAGTAGGCAAGGATAAATAACAATTTAATATACAAAAAGTTGGGTAATTTATGTTTTTGCGGAAAATGTGCTTGTTTTCGCAAGGGTGTGTTATTGTGTCTTGTGGCTGGCAATTTCTGGCTTGACGAATTATGCAAATGATTTAGCGTTTCATAGCTTATTCGATGTAAGACAAAGAGTAGTAAAGCTATGGGTTTGTATAAAAGGTATATAAAAAGAACGCTGGATTTTATTTGCGCATTGTTTTTGGCGCTTATTATGCTACCCGTGTTTGCCCTGGTTTGGATTTTGGTTCGCATTTTTATGGGGTCGCCCGTAGTTATTGTGCAAAACCGCGTTGGCTTAAATGGCAAAGTATTTAAGCTATATAAATTTAGAACAATGCTTGTTGCCAAAGATAAAAACGGCAAACTTTTGCCCGATGCCAAAAGAATTACAAAATTGGGTGCCTTTTTACGCAAATCTAGCCTAGACGAAATTTTGCAGTTTATAAACATTCTTAAGGGGGATATGTCTTTTATAGGGCCTAGGCCTTTTATGGATTTTGAAATTAAAGCCCTAAGCGAAGAGACAAACCAAAAGCGCAGTTCGGTTTTGCCGGGCTTGAGCGGACTGGCGCAAGTTTCGGGTCGCAACGAGCTTACTCTCGACAAAAAACTTGAGAAAGATTTAGAGTATGTCGACAACGTATCGCTTTTATTGGATTTAAAAATATTTTTTAAGACCGTGTTGACTGTGCTTTTCTGCGTAAGTTCCACCCCCCTAAATAAAAATACGGTGGAAAATTACATAAAAAATAAAAAGTAAAGCGGCGTTTTTGCGCTTAAATCTTAAAAATATCTACTTTTTTGTTCGCGTTAAAAAAATCTGTTTTGGTATGATTAGGCAGATTTTTGAGAGAAATATTTATTTACAAAAAGCGGCAATCGTAATATAAATATTGAAGTTAATCTAACAAAAGGATTGTTCAATGTTACGCAGATTAAGGATTGTTTTTGCCGCGGTGTTCTTTTGCGCGCTAACGTGGCTGTTTGTCGATTTTTCGGGTACGGCGCAAGATGAATTTGGCTTTTTTGCCAAAATGCAGTTTTTGCCAGCGCTGCTTGCGGCAAACTTTTTGGTGGTGGCAATTTTGCTTTTGATAACGCTGCTTTTTGGCCGCATATATTGTTCCGTTATTTGTCCTTTGGGTGTTTTTCAAGATATTGTTTCGCACATAGCAGCAAAGCGCAAGCGCAACAAGTTTGCCTATGCAAAGCCGAAAACTGCGGTAAGAATTGCCTTTTTGGCCGCCTTTGTTGCCGTATTTGCCCTTGGGTTTGTTTCGGTGGCGGGTCTAATTGCGCCCTACAGCGCATACGGCAGAATTGCATCGAATTTATTTGCCCCAATTTGGGCGTTGGGCGAAAACGCGTTGTCGTTTTTCTCGGAAAAGGCGGGCGGCTACACATTTTACCCTGTGGAACTCTGGTTTAAGGGCTTTGCAATTTTTGCGGTAGCGTTGGCAACTTTTGCGGTGGTTGCAATTTTTGCATGGCGTACGGGTAGGGGTTATTGCAACACGGTTTGCCCTGTTGGCACATTTTTGGGATTTTTCTCGAAATTTGCATTTTTTAGACCAATCATAAATTTGTCGAAATGCAACTCGTGCGGCTTGTGCGCAAGAAACTGCAAGGCAAAGTGCATAAATCCCAAAGCGCACGAAATAGACTATTCGCGCTGTATAGACTGCTTTAACTGCATAAAAAACTGCCGAAATTCGGCAATCTCGTACAAGTTTGCTTTAGGCAAGAAAAACGAGGGCGTTTTGAAAATTTCGGCAAGCAAGCTTTCGCCCAAAAAGGCCGATTTAGGCAAAACTAACAGCAGGCGCGGGTTTTTTGCGACATTGTTCACGGTGGCGGCTTCGACCACGGCAAACGCCGTAGAAAAGACCGTAGACGGCGGTTTTGCGCCTATTAAACCACGCAAGAACCCAGAAAGAGAAATTCCGCTTGTTCCCGCAGGCGCGCAAAGCGCGGCGCATTTGTCGGAAAAATGCACTGCATGCCAGCTTTGCGTTTCGGCGTGTCCTTCGCATGTTTTAGAGCCCAGCTACAAACTCGGCAATTTTATGCAGCCGAATATGAGCTACTTGCGCGGCTATTGCGCAACCGACTGCATAGAGTGTTCAAAAGTTTGCCCGACGGGTGCAATAATGCCCGTAAGCGTGGCGGAAAAGTCTTCCATTCAAATTGGTATGGCAAAAGTGCATTTAAGTCGCTGCATAGTAAATACCGACGGAATGCAATGCGACAACTGCTTTAGGCAGTGCCCTACAAGTGCAATTACAATGGTGCCCAAAGACGCCAAAAACCCGAAATCGCGCAAGGTGCCCGTTGTAGACGAAGCCCGCTGCATAGGCTGCGGCGCATGCGAAAACTTGTGTCCTGCGCGCCCGCTTTCGGCTATTTGCGTAGAGGCAGTTTCGGTTCACAACATATTGTAAACAAACTTTTTTAAGGAAAGATTTTTTAATATGGAAAACAAATTTAAAAGAAGAACTTTTATTAAGGGAATTTCGGCAACGGCGGCGTCGGCCGCGCTCTTCGGGTGTTCCGACAATTCAAATACCGAAAATTACGGCGAAATGACAATGCGCGAAAACCCTAAGACAAAAGAAAAGGTTTCGCTTTTGGGCTTTGGGTGTATGCGCTGGCCTTCTATAGACGGCAAAACCGCAAGGGAGGCCGGCGGCATTATAGACCAAAATGCAGTAAACGAGCTTGTAGACTACGCCATTGCGCACGGCGTAAACTATTTTGATACGTCTCCGGTATATTGCAGGGGCGAATCCGAAAAGGCGACAGGCATTGCGTTAAGCAGACACCCGCGCAACAAATATTTTATAGCCACAAAGCTTTCGAATTTTGCGAAGGCTACGCACCCGCGCGAAGAGTCGATTAAGATGTACGAAAACTCGTTTAAAAACCTAAGGGTAGACTATATCGACTATA
>JAXFOH010000003.1:0-20131 GCA_034180465.1 Opitutales bacterium | reverse complement strand
CCATACAAACGGGGTTGCCGCTTAAAGTTCCCGCCTGATAAACATCGCCTAGCGGCGAAAGCTTTTGCATAATTTCGCGCTTGCCGCAAAATGCGCCAACTGGCAGGCCACCGCCAATGATTTTGCCCAAGGTTGTAATGTCGGGCAAAACGCCCGTTTTGCGCTGCGCGCCGCCCTCGCCAAGCCTAAAGCCCGTAATTACTTCGTCGAAAATCAAAAGCGCGCCGTATTTTGTGCAGATTTGCCTTAGCGACTCCAAAAAGTTGGGCTTGGGCAAAATCAAGCCGCAGTTTGCGGGAAAAGGCTCTAAAATTACCGCCGCAATTTCGCTGCCAAACTTTTCGAAAGTTTCCTTAACTTGTTCGATATCGTTATAGTCTAAAACTATGGTAAGCTTTGCCAAGTCTTGGGGGATGCCCGCCGAATCGGGGCTACCGAATGTCAACGCGCCCGAGCCCGCTTTAACCAAAAGGCTGTCGGTGTGCCCGTGGTAGCAGCCCTCAAACTTTACAATCTTGTCGCGCTTAGTATACCCGCGCGCAAGCCTTACCGCGCTCATTGTCGCTTCCGTGCCCGAATTTACCATTCTTACCATTTCGGCACTGTCTATTTTCGAGCATATAATTTCGGCAATTTCAACTTCGGCGGCACTGGGTGTGCCAAAGCTGGTTCCGTTTTGCACGGCGTCTAAAATAGCCTGCCTAATTTTCGGGTGGTTGTGCCCGAAAAGAGCCGGACCCCAAGTAGACACAAAGTCTATTAAGGCTGCGTTGTCTTGGGTATATAAAAACGCCTTGTCGGCCTTTTTTGTAAAAAATGGAGTACCGCCTACGCCCCTAAACGCCCTTACGGGAGAATTTACCCCCCCCGGGATTAACTTTAGGGCCTTTTCGAAAAGTTCTTTAGAATTCATATTTTTGCCTCGAATACAATGGGAACGCGCCTGCCGGATCCGAAGGGCATATCGCTTACAACGGCAACTACTGCGCCCTGACTACGCTTAAACTCGTTGCGCATTACCTTTTTGGCAATGTCGGCAACAAATTCTTCGCTTAAATTCAGGCTTTTTGCAATATATTCAACCGGTTTTTCGCCTTCTATATACAATCTTAAAATTGCGTCCAAAGTGTCGTAGTCGGGTAGCGAGTCGGAATCTTTTTGATTTGGACGCAACTCTGCCGACGGAGGTTTGTCTATAGTGTTTTGAGGTATGATTTCGCCGTTTTTGTTTATCTCTTTTGCCAAGCGGTATACATCGGTTTTGTAAACGTCGGCGATGGGGGCAAACGAGCCGCACATATCGCCATAAAGCGTGCAATAGCCCACGGCGCATTCGCTTTTATTGCCGGTTGTTAGCAGCATACTGCCGAATTTGTTGGAAACAGCCATTAAAATGCTGCCCCTTGCCCTTGCCTGCAAGTTTTCTTCGGCAACCGAAGGCGGCAGGTTTGCAAACAAATCCTTTAAGGCATTCGAAAATGCGCAAACAGGCTCTGCAATCTTTACCGTATGAAACTCTATGCCTAAATTTGCCGCCAAGCTTTTGGCGTCAGACTTGCTGTGCTCGCTGGAAATGCTTGAAGGTAGCGAAATGCCCATAACGTTTTCTTTCGACAACGCCTCTGTCGCCAAAGCCGCCACAACAGCCGAATCTATGCCGCCGCTTAGCCCCAAAACCGCCTTTTTAAAGCCGCTTTTTTTAACAAAGTCGCGTATGGCCATAACAAGGGCGTTTTTTAAGTCGCCCATATCGGGGGCTTTAAATTCAACTTCGGGCAAATCTTCAAAAACATCTACCACAGCGCAACCTTCTTCAAAGCTTTTAAGCTGGCAAACGCGCGCGCCTTTTGCCGAATATGCACAACTTGCCCCGTCAAAAACGGCTTCGTCGTTGCCGCCTACCAAATTGCAAAAAACAATGGGCTTTTGTATACCTTTTGCGGTTTCACGCAAAAGTTTTTCGCGCACAAGAGCATTTTTCATAGAAAATAGCGAAGCCGAAATGTTTATAATGCAATCAGCGGCATCTGCAAAGTCTAGGGGGAATGGCTTTTTATAGTTTTTCGAGTTTGGCAAAAAATCGGCAGTCCAAATATCTTCACAAATTGTTACGGCAAATTTTTTGCCTGCAAATTCAAAAATATTGGGCTTTCTTTCGCCGCAAGCGAAAATGCGCGGCTCATCGAACGAGCCATAGTTGCAAAGCAAAACCTTGTCGGCAACCTTTTCGGCCGCGCCGTTGCATAAAAAGTAGGCACTGTTGTACACATCGCCCCTTTCGGCTCTGGGGCACCCTACAAGGGCAGGCAACTGAATATCGCTGGCAAGCTTTGCAAGGGCGTCTTGGCACTTTTGCACATAATAGGGGCGTTTTAGCCAATCTTTTGGGCTGTATCCGCAAATCGAAAGCTCCGGAAATACCGCAAAAGCCGCCCCCATTTCTTTTAGCTGTAAGCAGGCTTTTTTTATTTTTTCGGCGTTGTTTGCAAAGTCGCCAATTTTTGTGTTTATTTGTGCTATGCCGATTTTCATTTTATACAATACGAATTTGCGCAATATACATAGATAGGTCAAGAGATAAAAGGATTTTTACTCGCGCATTTTAAAACCGTAAAAACCGTCAAAAACCGAAAACAAAAATCACCTTAAAAATAAAAAAAGCCCCATCCAAACGGCAGGGGCTTTTACAAGGGCCAAACTATTTATTTTTATTTTCGTAGTAGGCGTTGATTTTCTTTGCAACGTCTTTATAGTTGATGTCTACAGCGTAGATTTCCTTATATTCGGAAATGGCGTCGTCTGCCTTGCCCATAAGCTCGTAAACCTTGCCCAATTCGTAGATGATATCCTTCTTTTGGTCGGTAAAAATCTTAATTTCGCTTTTTGCAAGCTTAAGCTGGTCAACCGCCATATCGTATTTTTTGCCTGCAACAAACGCCATACCCAAGCCCAACAACGATTGAGAGCGAACTTTCGGGCTTTTTTGCGAAACCTGGAATTGCGCAATGGCATCGTCCATACGGCCTTCTTCGTACAGCAAATTGCCGTAAATGTAGCGGTAGGTAAAGTCGTTGGGGTAGCGTTCAACCATAGTCTTTGCGGTTTCAAGCTTAAACGCGTGCAACTTCGACTTAAGTTCAGCCAACGCATCCGATTTTTGTTTGTCGGGGCTTTGTTCAATGTCGGCCTGCAGGGCTGCAATTTGCTTTTCGCTGTCTAAAACAAACAAGTCGGCATAAAGCTTTTCCAACGAAGAGTCGGCCTGACCCATCGGCTGCTGGCGCGCTTTTGCCAAAACTTCCAACGCTTTGCCGTATTCTTTCAAGCCCTTTAAGTTTGTGATAATTTCCTTGTACAAATTGATGTTTTCGGGGTCTTTTTCAACCTCTGCCGAAAGCTTTTCGACATTGTGGCGCATAGACTCTTCGTCGTTAACAAGCCTCGTTTCCTTTTCGCGCTCGGCGGCTTCGTCGGCGCCCTTAAGGTTGTCTCTAAAGCTGCCCGTTTTGGATTCCTTCCACTTGTCCGACATAGTTTTTACAACGCTTGCCGAACGCATAATGGCTTGGGCGTCGCCATTGCCGGGGCTTACCCTTAAAATTCTTTCGCCAACCTTAATTGCTTCGTCGGGCTGCAAAGCCTTAATCAACGCATTGCCCAAAGAAACGTACGAAGCCATATCCTTGGGGTTAAAGTCTACAATGTCTTCCCAAAACACAACAGCTGTAGGCCAATATTCCAAACTTTCGGCGGCAAGGGCTGCCGATTTAGAAACAAGCTTGTTGTCGGGGTATTTTGCCAATTCCTTTTCGGCGGCGGCAATAATGTCTAGCTGGGCGTTTTTTTTCATTAATGAAGCCGCCTTTGCAGCAAAGAACAAACCGCTAATTTGAGCCGAAAACTTTTTAATGGGGTTTCCTTTGCCCATTTTGTTGAGCTGTGCCCTGTGCAAAACCTTGCGCACTGCCGAGCAGGCGGGGGCTTTTGTCAAAATTCCCATGCAAACGTCTATTGCATATTCGGGATTGCCTTTATCTATAGATTTTTCCGCAGCTTCAAGCTGTTTTATAAGACGCGGGTCCAACGAATTCTTATCTGTGTCTATAAATGGGGGTTTTTCTGTTTCTTCTGCCATAGTGTTGTAGTTGTATATAAATATTGGGTAAATGCTATAAAGATGTTCGTATGCTAAACTTTATTTCGGTTTACTGCAAGTCATTTTCAACCGACTTTTCCAAAATCTCCATACATTTTAGGTTTGTTTCGGGGTTTTTGCCCTCTACAAGCAGCCTTATTTTGTTTTCGGTACCAGAATAGCGAACCAAAATTCTGCCGTCTTTGCCAAGCATATCGCGGCAAGTTTGCATTGAGCAGTTCAGCGTTTTTGTTTGTTCAAACGGGGTTTTTCGTGCAACCATAACCGCCTTCGAAACGCTGTCGAACATATCCACAATCTTTTGCGATTTGGAAAGCGGCTGTTTTCTTGCCAAAACAAGCGACAAAACTTTTAGGGCTGCCGCCAAACCGTCGCCACAGGGAGATATGTCTTCAAAAATGAAATGTCCCGAATTTTCGCCGCCTATTTTGCAGTTTTCTTTAGCCATAAGCTGGGCTACAAGCCTGTCGCCTACGCCAGAACGGAGCACTTTTATATTGTGCTTTTCAAGCGAGCTGTCTAGCCCCAAGTTGCTTTGAACTGTTGTAACTATTTTGCCGCCCTTTTCGCCGTATTCGCTTACGGCAATCATAGCCATAATTTCTTCGCCCGAAATTATATTGCCTAAATCGTCGCAAACAACAAGGCGGTCGCCATCGCCATCGTGGGCAAAGCCTATTGCGGAATTGCTGCTTTTTGTAAGCTCAGAAATCTTTTCGGGGTGCTGGCTGCCTATGTTGTCGTTAATGTTTTTGCCGTTGGGCAATACCCCTATTGCCGACACACAAGCTCCATACATTTCCAAGACGGGTTTTGTTGTGCAGTAGGTAGCTCCGTTTGCGCAGTCTAGCGCAATTTTTACGCCCTTTAGACAGCCACTGGGCAAAATAGACGCCATTTTGTTTATGTAGGCGGTTTTGGCGTCTGCACTTTCTATTTTTGCGCAGCCCTCGGCAAAACGATTTTCGTCTACATACTGCTCTATTTTGTTTTGCGCCTCGTCGGAAATCTTTTTTGCGCGGTTGTCGAAAAACTTTATGCCGTTGTCGGTATAGGGATTGTGCGACGCAGTTATAACAACGCCAAAGTCGCAATTAAAATGCAAAACGCCGTAGGCAATTGCGGGGGTGGGAACCACGCCGAAGTCTAAAACCAGACTTTCGCCCAAGCCTTTGCAAAATGCCGCCTTAAGCTCGTCTTTCGAATATCTCGTGTCGCTGCCTATGGCGATTTTTGGAGTTTTAAGCTTTAGGTCGCAACTCAAATACGCGCCTACCGCCCCTCCCAATTTTTCGAAAAATTCGGCGCAAACATATTGCGAACCGAAAGTTCCCCTAACACCGTCTGTTCCAAAATATTTCATATTCTATAAAATTTACATATCGGGCATATTTTCGCGCAGAATATCGCCCAGCTCTTTAGACGAAACCGTCTCTAGCGACTTGCCCTTGCGCTTTAAAGTTTCCATCGTTTTTATGGCGGTTTCGCTCATGGCCTCGTGCACCTCCTCGGTGCCGCCTACAATCGAAAAATTCTCGGCTTCGGTTATGCGCTTTTCGCCGTCGCTTTCGAAAGCCATACCAATTAGATGCGCTTTTTTCTTCGGTCTCATAGCGTTTTGTCTGCGTTTTCAAGCACCGATTCCAAAGAGCGCGCGTCGGGCAAAACCTCGCAATCTATGTCGTCGAAAGCCTTATTTTGCGAAATCGCAAGTTTTTTTAGCCTGCACAATTCAAGCACTGCAATCAGCGTCGAAACAATGTACATATACGAGCGCGGAGAATCCTCGAAAAGACTGCCGAAGGTAAACTTCTTTTTGTCGAGCTTTAAAATATATTCCATTCGGTCGGTAACGGTTACCAACTCGTCCTTAATTTCGCCCTTAACAAGGCTTTCTGCCAAACGCCTTAGCACAAGGTTAAAGGTGTTCCAAATTTCTATTCTGTCGGAAGTCGACAAGGGACGTTCGGCGTCCGACAAGTCTTTTTCGTAGCAGTTGCGCTGCATACAAAGCTGGCGCGCCCTTATCAAATCGTCCAAATCGTAGGCGGCCTGCTTTACCTTTTTATATTCTAAAAGCTGCTCTACAAGCTCCCATCTTGGGTCAGAAGGCTCGTCTTGATCGTCGTCTACAACGGCGGCTTCGTCGGTAGGCAAAAGCATTCTGCTTTTTATATACATCAATGTTGCCGCCATTACAAAAAATTCGCCGGCCAAATCCAAATTAAGCTTTTCCATAGACTTTAGCACCGCCAAATACTGCGTTGTTACGCTTTCTATTGGAATGTCGTATATGTCTATTTCGTTTTTGCGTATAAGGAACAAAAGCAAGTCTAAAGGGCCTTCAAACACGGGCAATTTCACCGAAATGTCGTCGGAGGCAAAAAGCAGGGAATCCTGCACGGGTTCTTTTGGCAAGCTTTCCATACAAAAAAAGCTAAAACGTTACCAATTCAAGATTTACGCCAAACGAAAATCCGTCGGAGCGCGTTGCCCCGCTTCGCAACGTAATATAGTATTCAACTATCCAGCCGTTGCCAACCCTTGTTTGCAGCGCATAAACTTGCTCCGTAATTTTCGAAAGTTTCGAATCATAACGCCACCTGCCCCACACTTTGTAGTTTTGGGTTATCTTGTATTCCAAATCAAGCCAATACTGGTTTATTTGCCCTTCCATATAGTTGGTTACCAACTGGATTGCAAAAGCGTCGCCGTCCATAAGCCTTATGTAATAATCGGCCTGGTTAAAATAGCCCTCCTTTACGTCGGTTCTGGTATATAGCCCCGTTTGTATCCATTCGGCCGGGTACAAATCAAACCCAGCAAACAAGTCGGAATAATTGCGCATTTTGCGCGTATATCCATACGAATTTACATAGGTTGGCTGGTCTTTAAAATTAAAGTCCTGAAAAATATTTAAAGACGCTATTTTGCGCGAACCGTAGCCCGAAGCCCTTGTATAAAACGCGTTTTCAATGCCGGCCCTCAATGTGCTTGTATCGTATAGGTTGTCTACATCGCGGCTAAGCCCCAAGTCCAACATAGACGGCATTGTCGAAAACACGTTTTTGTCTATCATGGGAATTCTGTTTGCGCCCTGCGAGGCTTTGGGAATGTATCTATACTGCAAAATCGGGCGCAGATTGTGCCTAAAGCCGTCAATGTCTAGGCTGTCGCTTTTAAATTCCCACGTTCCCCACGCGTTCATATCGGCATCAAAACCTATTTGGCCCAGCATTCTAACATAGTTCGAATCGCCTGTCATTGTGTTGTTGTAGTAGGTAAGCCTGCCGCCCATAACCGGGGTAAACGAGCTCCACGAAGTAAGCGCAAAGGGACGGTCTATGCCGTAGTAGGCGTCTATTCTGTCGCTGTCTATATAGCGGCCGTATATGCTGTTCGAAAACTCCCTTAGATGAACCGCGCTGGCATAATAGGTTTGGTTTATGCCTGTTTGCCCTATTTGCACCGGCTGCCTAAAAAAGCTTATTTCGGGCAAACGCTGCTGGGTTTGAACCCAATCGTTGGGGGCAAACCTTGTAAACAAGTTGGCAGAATACGTTTCACCAAAATAGGTTGCCTGAACAAAATTATCGGGAACTTGGTTTTCGTAGAACAATCGGGGGCGAAAATCCCTTAAAGTTTCCGAATCTTTCCACCAATTTAAATAACCCGTAAGTTCTATGTTGTCGTTAACCGTCTGCTTATGACGCCAGTCTATAAAATAGCGGTTTGCGCCTATGGGGCGGTTTAAAACATCGTAGCCCAAATCGTCTTTCGAGCCCGTGTCGTATATATAGCCCGTGTTTAGCGAACCTGTTATTTTGGTGTTTGCGCCAGAATATTCGTATTCGCCAGCAGGTCCGAACAACACCGAACGCGCTGTGTAAAAGTCAAAATTTGCTCCGTAGTGGACAATTTCGGAACCCGTATAAATTACAGTGTTGCGCCCGTAGACGCCATAGTCGCCGTTATAGCCATAGTCTAGCTCTACCTTAAACGGGGGTTTGCGCGGGTGCTGCTGCTCGAAGTGCGAAACGTTCATAAACGGCAAAGAACCAAGGCAAAAGTCTATATCGTCCATATAAAGGGTGTCGGTTTCGGCGTTGTAGCTAAACGACTTTGCCTTCGCCGAAAGCGATGCAAACGCGGGCTCGTTAAAATAAACGGTGCTTTCTTTTGCAGAAACGTTTTTTTTGTCGCCCTTTACGTCTTTAGATTCGGCGTAAATTGGGTATGTGCCAATCCTTAAATACTCGCTGGAAAATGCGTTGTTGGCAACGTCCATGTCTGCCGAGGGGCTTGTCAGCCTAAAAAACCTTGTGTTTGCACGAACGTCGCCCTCTAAATGGGCAAAGCCGGTATTTTGGTTGTACTGGATTTTATCCGCGTCAAGTTCGAATTCTTTATCGCTAATCTTCGCGTTTTTTTGCGCGGTTAATACGCCCGTTTTTTCGTCGTAAACAATGGGATCGTCGGCCTGAAGCTGCGGCATTGCGCCCTTGTAAAGGTCCAATATCGAGTTCTTTTTGGCGGCGTCGTTTTTCTTGCCCGAAAGTTTGTTTTTAAGATTTTCGGTTGCCTCGTCGTTTACGGGAACTTTTATGGAAAGGTCTTTGTCGGCGTTGTCGTTCGCGTTTTGCAACGCCGCCCCCGAAAGGGGCGCGAACGCCAAAAGAGCCGCAAAAAGCGGATATTCTAGATTTTTAAAATTCACGACATTATAATTACCACAACCAAAGGGTTCTACAAGCTTTTTTTTAGTTTGCGGCAAACACAAAAAAAAGAAACAGGCCCCTAGTTTTTCGAACAATTTTTTGCAAAATATTGCAAAGCCTTGTAGCACAATTTTGCAGAATCGCCGCCTTTTGCATTTTCCACATACAAAACAACCGCTGCATTGTTAAACACCGCAAAAATGAACGCACTATTGCCGCGCGAATACGAAAATACATTGCATTTTACGCCCTCCGTCGAAAACGCTTTGCCAAAATCTTTTTTTGCAGATTTTAGTCTCTCATTCATCAAAAAGCATAAGTCTTTGGCATTTAGACTAAAGTTAAAGACAAAATCAATTAAAGGCGCGTTTCCCTCCGCTTTAAGCGATGGGTATTTTTTGCCCAAAAGCTCTTTTGGCATAAGGCAAAACTTTTGCCTATAATTTGCAAAACTTTTATATTTTGCGTAGCACATTGCACAATACGCCAAAGTTGCCGACAATTTATTTTCGCGCAAAGACACGCTTTTTTCGATTGGCGAATTTTGCATTTGCTTTGCATACGAAAACAGGAAATCCAGATCGCCGTCTTTGCTGAAAGACTTTGCAATTTCGGGATTTGCCGATACTTTGCCGCTTAACAGGTCGTTAAAAGTTAAATTTTCGCCGCACAAAGCCGCAAAATATCCGCACAAATCTACAAGTTTTTTGCCTCTAAACTTTTTGCCGGAATCTTCCACGGCGTTTGCCATTTCGTCGACCAGCAAAACCGAAGCCGAGCCAAGCACAATGGGCTTGTTGTAATCACCGTTGCCAGATATGCGGAAAGATTCGCTTTCCACCATACACACGACGCCTTTTGCCGAATTATTTTGAAGCAAAATATCGAAATATGCCGAAAAGTCTTTAAAGCCAAAGCCTTCTGCAAAAGGCGAAACAAGCAAAAACGCCAAAAGCAGCAGGGCAAAACCCTTTTTCATATCAATCTATTTTATAGCGTTTTACCGCCCTTTTGCCCGTCTTTTCAAAATACCAGTTTTCGCACGAAGGCGGCACTTTCATCTCCGACAAAATTTCGTCGAATTCTAGCGGACGCGTTTTTATTTTCCCGTATAAGTCGAAGCAGTCTAGCGACAAATCTACGGGGCTTTTAAGCTCGGTTTTGTTTACAAATTCGTTTACGTCTAGCGAAAAGTGTTCGCAAATTCGGCGGGCAATGTCGTAGCGGCTAAGGCTTTCGCTGCCGCAAAAATGGTGAATACCGGTAATAGAAGTTCTTTCGCAAAGCTCAACTAAAACATCGGCAATGTTCCTTGCAGACGAAGGCTTTCTTATGTCGTTTACTGGGGCGTCTATTTTCTGCCCCGAAGCCCAGGCAATAAAATGCTTTTCGTTAAGCGAGCGGTTGCCTGCAAGCCCGTTGCCGCAAACGTGGGTAATTCTTAACACAACGCTGTTTTTTGCGGCGGCAGCCAACACTTTCTTTTCGGCAATAAGCTTCATTTGCCCGTAAAGATTAAAGGGCATCGGCATATCGGTAAATATATATGGAGCTTTTGTGCCGTCGAAAACCATATCGGTAGACAAATGCAAAAAGCGCGCCGAAACGTGAAAAGCCATTTGCGCCAAGCGTTCGGGAAGGTCTATGTTAAGCTTTTTAGCCAAATCTACGTTTTTGTCTACCACTGCCGGGCTTGATATTGCAGCGCAATTTACTATCGCGTCGGGGAACATATCCAAAACCATTCGCTGAACGGCGTTTGTATCCCTTAAGTCGCAGCGTACCGAAGTTAGATTTTTACGTTCGGGCAAAGCAAGGCGGTCGTATAAAGCGACAACCTTATGCCCCCTTTCCAAGGCCTGATTTACAAAATTCCAGCCAACCAAACCCGAAGCTCCTGTGCAAATTATCAACATAGTGGAACAATGCTTAAATATTTTATCTTAACTTGCAAATCCTAAATTTATTCCAATAATACCCCTCTTATTATGAAACTGGAAAATATTTTAAGACCCTCTATTTTAAAACAGCCGCAATATGTTGCGGGCAAACCCATAGAATATGTTGCAAGGGAATTCGGGCTAGACCCCGACAATATCCTTAAAATGGCGTCGAACGAAAACCCTCTTGGCCCTTCGCCGAAAGCGGTTGCCGCCCTCGCCGAAGAGGCGAAAAAGCTTAACTATTATCCCGACTCGGGCTGTTTCGACCTAAGACAAAAACTCGCCAAAAGGCTCGGGCTTAAACCCGAACAGTTCATTTTCGGCAACGGCTCGAACGAAATTTTGGAACTTATTGCCCACACTTTTTTGGAAAAGGGAACAAACGCAGTTTTCGGCGCGCAGTCGTTTATAGTATACAAGCTTTCGACAATGCTTATGGACGCCGAATGCCGCGCCGTTGAAATGCCCAATCTCAGATACGACTACAACCTTTTGCTAAAGGCAATAGACGAAAATACAAGGGTTGTGTTCATTGCAAGCCCCAACAACCCGACGGGCACAAACACCTCGCAAGAAGAGCTAGACGACTTTATTTCGAAACTGCCCGACACTTGCGTGCTTGTGTTCGACGCAGCCTATACCGAATTTGAAGACAAACCCCTAGACCTTAAAAAGCACGTTTTGGCGGGCAAAAAAGTTATAAGCGCGCACACATTTTCCAAAATATACGGCTTGGCGGGCTTGCGCGTAGGCTACGCCTTTACGACCGAAGAAATCGCCTCGTATATACAAAGAACAAAAGAGCCTTTCAATGTAAACTCTTTGGCGCAAAAGGCAGCCATTGCCGCCTTAGACGACGACGAATTTGTAAACAAAAGCCGCACCATAAACAAAGAGCAAAAGGCGATTATAGCCAAAGCCTTTAAGGAATGGAATTTGGAATATATTGCAGAGGGGGCAAACTTTGTAATGGTAAAGGTAAAAGACGCCCTAAAGAAGTTTGAAGCTTTGGAAAAGGTTGGCATAATTGTGCGCCCCAACGTGGGCTACGGGCTGCCCGACTGGCTTAGAATAACGATAGGCACCCCCGAACAAAACGAAAGATTCTTAAAAGAGTTTAAAAAGCTCTTGTAGTCTTTATGAACTGGCTTTTTATTGCGGCAAGTTTTTTAGGCGTTGTTTTGTGCTGCGCGTTTTCGTTTGCGCTAAGCGGGCTTAGGTTTGCGCTTGCAAAGCTTAAGTTTGCGGGCGCAAAAGACAAAAAATTTCCGCAGACAAAGGCCGAAAAGTTTTTGCTGGAAAAATCGCGCGAGGCCTCCATTGCAGTAAGCATGGCCACAAAGCTTTCGTTTGCGCTAAGCGGGCTTTTTGTGTTTTCGGCTCTTGCAAGGCTGTCGGAAATTTTTTCGGTCGGGCTTTCTACGGGGCAAAGCGCGCTGCTTGTGGCCTTTTCGTTCGTAGCCGCAACCTTTTTGCAGTACTGCCTTGCCGAAATGCCCGCATGCTACTACGCAAGCGCCTATCCCGAAAAAACCCTTTCGCTTTCGGCAAAGCCGTTCTTTTTTGTGTTCGCGCTCTTAGCCCCGTTCGAATTTGCCTCGCGCAAGCTTGCGTGCAAAATTTTCGGCAAAAAGATTGAAAACGAGCTCGATTCTTTCGACTACATAGACGTAGACGTAAAACTTCGCGCAGAGGAAAGCGAAACGGGGCAACTTGGCTCGGTAGAAGAAAGCATTGTAAAAAACACAATGCGCCTTAACGACTTGGAAGTTTTCGACGTAATGATTCCGCGAAACGAAGCTTCGTTTATAAATCTAAACGACTCTTTTGAACAGAATATGGCAATGATACGCCAAACGCGGCACATTCGTTACCCCATCTGCAACGGCGACTTGGACAAGTGCGAGGGCTTTTTGCATATAAAAGACATTGCAGTGCTCCCCGTAAGCAACAACGATTTTATTTCGCTTAAAAGGGAAATCTTAAAGATTAGCGAAAACGAAAGGATTTCGGAAGCATTTTCGATATTCAAAGAGGGCAAATCTAAAATAGCCTTGGTGCTAGACGAATTTGGCGGGGCTTCGGGCATACTTACGCTCGACTGCATTGTCGAAGCCGTAATAGGCAATATGCGCGACGAATTCGACAAAACGGGGTTAAAATCGGCAAAAAAACTGGGCGAAAACAGCTACGAAACCGACGGGCTAAAACCTCTAAGGGAATTTTCGGCGGAAACGGGCATACAGATAGATTCCGACATATCTACCACCATAGGCGGGCTTATTACCGAAACGCTCGGGCGTTTCCCCAAAGTTGGCGAAACCATAAAAATACCCGACACAAACGTTTTAATTAAAATAAAAAGTTTGGAAAAAACGCGAATAGGCACCTGCATTGTTATGCTTAAAGAACCCGAAGAAAACGATTCGGAAAACTAGAAAAGCCCTGCGTTTTACACCGCACAAAAAAATCCGCAACAATTTGCGGATTTCTTGTTTGCCGAAAACCAAAGAAGTTTTTCGCCTATTTTTTAAGCGAATCTATATATTTCCAAAAATTGTCTTCCTGTTCAACCAAAGTCTCTTCCTTAAAGGGAAGTTTAAAGCGGAACACAAAGTCTGCAATTGTGTGTTGGTGCAACGCCCAATTTGCAAAAATTTTGCCGTCTTTAATTTCGAAATATATGCGGTATTCGCCCGCCCTAAGCCTGTAAAACTCTTTGCCCGAACGCCTTACCTTGCCTATATTCGGGCATTTGTCGTTCAGCAAATCGTCGGCGTTTACCGAACTTAAAACGTCCATAATTTCCAACTGGGAAAGCTTGTCCATCTTGTTTAGCTCGCCCATACACTGGTCGCTGAAGATTACCTGAAACATAATAAAAAAAGCAAAAAGCAAACCGCGCAATAATTCAACCTTTTTTTGTCGCGTTTAAAGTTTTTATTTTTTTGAAACATTTAAGCGAAGTTTGCGTTTTAACTTATCGAACAAATTAAAACACCAAAGAATATGAACATAAAAACTCCAATTACCCTAATGCTTGCAATGGTTGCAATGCCGCTATTCGCGCAAGACAACCCGACCCCCAAACCCGAAATAAGCGCAAAAATGCTTAAGGCGTTCGACAAAGACGGCGACGGCGTTTTAAGCGAAAGCGAACGCAAAGCCGCAAGCGAAGCAATAAAACAACGCGAAGAAAAGATGAAGCAAATGCTTTTAAAGCGCGCCTCGCTTATAGTTAAAAAATACGACAAAGACGGCGACGGCAAACTTTCGGAAAGCGAATTGGCGGCTTTTCTGGAAAACTCGCACAGGTTCGGCCGCCCGCAAAGGCAGCCAAAACTTTCGCCCGAAACCATCAAGAAATACGACAAAGACGGCGACGGCAAACTCTCAAGAGAAGAGATGAAGGCCCTGCGCGAAGATGTCGAAAAAATGTTTAAAGAGCTTAAAAAGAAGTACGACAAAGACGGCGACGGCAAACTCTCAAGAGAAGAGCGCAAAAAGATGATAGAGGAAAACCCCGAGTTGTTTAGGTCTGTGCCTCCTCCGCCGCCAAACAGGTTTAGAGAAAGGAAAAACGGCGAAATGCCTCCTCCGCCCCCGCCGAACGAAGACGGCAATTTGCCGCCCCCGCCTTTAGACTAACCTAAAAAAAGAAAACCCCGCATTTTTGCGGGGTTTTTGCATTAAAAGCATCTTTTTTAAAATTAAGAGCCCGGGTGAACCGCCTTTATCTCCTTAAGCGATTCGGGCAATGCGTCGGGCTCGTAGGTTGGAAACGAAAATTCCAAAAGCGAAACGCAGTCCACCTCGAATTTTGCCTTGCCCTGGCTTCTGTCTACCAAAACGGCAACGCCAACGGGAGTTGCCCCGTTTTCCTTTACAATGTTAATGCATTCGTCCACACGGCCGCCGCGGGTAATAACGTCTTCTACAATCAGGGTTTTTTCGCCCTTTTCAAACTTAAAGTTTCGGCGCAGGCAAAGCTTGTTGTTTTCCTTTTCGGCAAATAAAAAACGGGCTTTTGCCTGACGCGCCATTTCCTGACCTAGCACCAAACCGCCCATTGCGGGGGCAAGAACGGTGTCGAACTTTATGCCTTTTTCGTTCAGTTTTTTAAGCAGCATTGCAACAAGTTCGCTAACTTGGTCCATGTGTTCGCAAACCCTTGCGCACTGAAAATAATGCCCGCTGTGCAAGCCGCTTCTTAAAATGAAGTGTCCCTCAAGCAAAGCCTTTGTTTCTCTGAATATGTTCAGTATTTTTTCGTTGTCGGTATTCATTTTTTATAGAATTTCGCAATATTTTCCCGTCATGGTTTCTCCGCAATCTATCTTTATTGCGGCGAAACCGTCTTTGTGTTTTTCATATAAATCCCAAATAAACTTTTCGTCGCTTTCGGGAATTTTGCCTTTTTTTATTTCGTCTAAAGGCATAAATTTAAACGAGCCTTCGTCCATTGCCTTGGGCAAGTAGTCCATAACTTTTTTACAGTCGAAAAGGAACATTAGCCAGTTTGTGTCGCCTTCGTAGGCTCTTTCGCTTACCATTCCAAACAAGTGTAAATCAGCAATTTCAACGTCAAAACCAGTTTCCTCAAAAATCTCCCTTTTGGCGCATTCATGCGGGCTTTCGCCCACCGCCATTTCAAGCTTGCCTCCTACGGGGCTAAGCAGGCCTTTATTTGGCATATTATTTCTTTCTATCATCAAAAATTCGCCCTTGGCGTTTTTTATATAGCAAAGAACGCTTATTTTGAAGGGAAATTTTTGTGGGGCTGCCATTAGTCGAATACAACCGTTTTGTTTTCGTACGCCAAAATTCGTTTTTCTAGATGCAGCCTTACTGCAAGCGCCAAAGTTGTTTTTTCAAGCTCTTTGCCCTTGCGAATAAGGTCGTCTACCGAATTGCGGTGGCTTATTGTGGTAACATTTTGGGCAATAATCGGGCCTTCGTCTAAATCGGCGGTGGCATAGTGGGCTGTTGCCCCTATAAGCTTTACGCCCCTTTCGTACGCCTTTTGATAGGGCTTTGCCCCCGCAAATGCAGGCAAAAAGCTGTGGTGAATGTTTATTACGGGAACTCCCACATTCCTTATAAAGTCGTCGCTTAAAATCTGCATATAGCGCGCCATAACTATAAGAGAAGCTCCGCTTTCCCTCACAAGCCTTATTTGTTCGGCTTCAACTTGGGCTTTGGTCTCTTTGCTGATTGGCGTATAATGAAAATCTATGCCGAATTTTTCGGCAAAGTCGCGCAAATTGTCGTGGTTCGATACGGCTATGGGTATTTCGCAATTAAGCTCGCCCATTTGCTGGCGAATAATAATATCGCAAAAGCAGTGCGAAAACTGCGATGCAAACAGCGCAATTTTGGGCTTTTCGGCAGAAAGAGAAACATCGGCTTGCATCTTTAGCGTGCTTTCCGCAAAAAGCTTAAATTCGCGCATTTCAGCAGCAGGGTCTGTGCAGGGAATCCACTGCACGCGCTGGAAAAATATGCCGTGCTGGCGGTCTATATGCTGGTCGGCGTGTTCGATATTGCCCCTTTTATCGTAAATCCAGTTAGAAACCATTGCAACTAGCCCCGGTTTATCGGGCCCGTGAAGCAACGCTATAATATGAACTTTCTCTTCCATATATTTTCAGTAAAAAACGGGCTTTGGGAAAGCCCCAATTTATTTTATTCTTATATTGATTTTTCTGAATTATTAAGAATACTATACATAAATACAGCAAAATCTTTTCAAGGCAATGAAAATAATAAATACTCCTTCGGAAATGAAAGATTACGGCGCAAAAGTTCGCGCCGATAAAAAAACTTTGGCACTTGTGCCCACAATGGGAGCGTTACACGCAGGCCACCTAAGTTTAATAAAAAAGGCAAAGGAATGCGCCGACATTTGCGTTGTTTCGATATTCGTAAACCCCACACAGTTCGGGCCTAACGAAGACTTCGAAAAATACCCCCGACAGGCGGAAAAAGATATTTTGGCGGCCGAAAGCGCGGGAGCCGACGCCGTATTTTTGCCGAAAACTTCCGATATGTATTTTGAAGACTCGTCTACATTTGTAGAAGAAGAATCGATTTCAAAAGACCTTTGCGGGAAATCGCGCCCCAAGCATTTTAGGGGGGTTACAACCGTAGTATGCAAGCTTTTCAACATAGCTAAGCCCGATTTTGCCGTATTCGGCGAAAAAGACGCCCAGCAGGTTTCCGTTATAAAGCGCATGGTGCGCGACCTGTTTATGGACGTAAAAATTGTGCGAGCCCCCCTGTTTAGAGACGAAAACGGATTGGCAATGAGCTCGCGCAACGCCTATATGGACTCGGTTCAAAAAAAAGAGGCGTTAATGCTTAACAAGTCGCTATTAAAGGGCAAAGAGCTTGTGGAAAAAGGCTGCACAAATGTAGACAGGGTTATAGCCGAAATAACAAACTGCCTGTCGAAAAGCTCTAAAATAAGAGTTATTTATGTTAAGGCTGTAGATGCCGAAACATCGGTGCCAGTGGCGAAAATAGAAAGCGGCAAAACCAGAATTTGCATGGCGGTTTGGCTCGACAACACGCGCTTAATCGACAATATGGTAATGTAATTTTACGATAAATGAACGATACATTCGACATTCTTGTAATCGGAAGCGGCATTGCAGGCCTTAGTTTTGCGCTAAGGTGCTCGGCACAGGGCAAGAAGGTTTGCATTATAACCAAGAAGAACGCCGACGACACAAACACAAACCATGCACAAGGCGGCATTGCCAGCGTAACAAGCACGCTAGACGACTACGAATCGCATATAAAAGATACTTTGATTGCAGGCGATGGCCTTTGCAACGAAAAGGCGGTTCGCGCAATAGTCCAATCGGGCCCCGAAGAAATACAAAACCTGATAAAACAAGGCGTTGAATTTACAAGCCTTAAAGATGGTTCGCCCGAATTGGGGCGAGAAGGCGGGCACTCGGCGAGAAGGATTTTGCACGTTAAAGACTACACGGGCAAGGCCATAGAAGAAGCCCTGCTAAACCGCGCCAAGCACGACAAAAACATACACATTCTCGAAAACCACTTTGCCATAGACCTTATTACAAGCACAAAGATAGAGAATTTCCCGACAACGGCAAACCGCGTTGTAGGCCTTTATGTTTTAGATACAAAAAAAGGGAAAGTAAGCGCGATAAAAACAAGGGTTGTAATGCTCTCTTCGGGCGGCTCTGGCAGGGTGTATCTATACACTACAAACCCGACAATAGCCACGGGCGACGGCGTTGCAATGGCGTATAGGGCGGGGGCAAAAATCTCCGACTTGGAATTCATACAGTTCCACCCCACCGCAATGTATACCCAAGACGACGAAAGATTTTTAATTTCAGAAGCGGTTAGGGGCGAAGGCGCAATTTTGCGCAATATTAAGGGCGAAGCTTTTATGGCAAAGTACGACCCGCGCAAAGACTTAGCCCCGCGAGATATAGTAGCGCGCGCCATAGACTCGGAAATGAAAAGGCTTGGGTCCGCCCACGTTTGGCTCGACATTACACACGTTCCGCGCGAAACACTTAAAAACCGCTTCCCGAAAATTTTTGAGCACTGCCTGTCGAAAGGCATAGATATTTCAAAAGACTATATGCCCGTTGTTCCCGCAGCGCACTACCAATGCGGCGGCATACAGACAAAAATCGACGGCTCGACCAACATTGGCGGTTTGTACGCCTGCGGAGAAGTTGCCTGCACGGGGCTTCACGGTGCAAACAGGCTTGCAAGCAACTCGTTGCTGGAAGCCGTTGTAATAGCTCACAAGGCATCGGCTGCGGCTTTAAAATATTTGGAAAACGCAACCTTTATAGAAAGGGAACTTCCCGCCTGGGTAGACGGCCACCTAAGAGATTCCGACGAAAGGTTTATTCTTTCGCACAATATGGACGAGCTTAAGCGCACAATGTGGGACTATGTAGGCATTGTAAGGACGTCTAAAAGGCTAGACCGTGCCGAACGCCGCATAAAAAACTTGGGAGCGGAAATAGACGAGTATTATTGGAACTTTAAGGTGGAAGAAAAACTGCTTGAACTTAGAAATATGATTCAAGTTGCCCTGCTTATAATTCAATGCGCCAAAAAGCGCAAGGAAAGCCGCGGGCTACACTACACTTTAGACTACCCGCACAAGTCAAAGAAAATAGTAAACAGCGTTGTCTGCAAAAAACTATGAACCGCATAGATTTAAACAACCACATAGCAAAGGTTGCCGACTTCCCAAAGAAGGGCATTCTGTTTTTCGACATTACGCCCATTTTTACCGATTCCGACGCCTTTTTTAAGATTGTGGAAGACTGGGCCGACCTCTTAAAAAACGTTAAAGCCACAAAGATTTTGGCTATGGAAGCCCGTGGCTTTTTGTTTGCCGCCCCGCTTGCTATTGCGCTTAATTTGCCTCTTGTTTTGGTTCGCAAGAAGGGTAAATTGCCCCGCCAAACCCTAGACGAAACCTACGAGTTGGAGTATGGCACGGCGACAATTTCGATACACAAAGACGATATATCCGAAAACGATTCTGTTATTATTGTAGACGACCTGCTGGCTACGGGCGGCACGGCAAAAGCCGCATGCAACCTGGTTAAAAAACTGGGGGCAAAAACGGCTTTGTGCACATTCCTTTGCCAGCTAGATTTTCTAAACGGCAAAAAAACGCTTGCCGGCGAAAATATTTTAACGATGTACACTTGCAAAGATTCTGATTTTTGTTGCAATTTTTAGACACTTAAAAGTATATATAACAAAATGCAATTCGAAGCTTATTTACCAGTATTTTTACAAATAGTCCTATCGGTGGCGATGGGGCTTGGAATTATCGCGGCAAGCTGCATATTCGGGCAAAGGGCAAAAAAGAACGCCATAAACAATTCGCCATACGAATGCGGTATGCCCACTTTCGGCAAAGCCCATATGAATATGGGGGTTAAATTCTATGTTGTGGCCCTCCTTTTTGTGGTGTTCGACATAGAAGTGCTTTTTATGATTCCCTTTGCCATTATTTACTCGGACTTTGTAGCCGCAAACATTTCCATTATAGCGGTTGTTATGTTCTTCTTGTCTCTTATGATAGCCGGAATAATATACGAAGTAAAAAAGAACGCACTAGACTGGAATATCCCCAAAACAAATCTCTGATACCTAAATTGATATGGATTTAAGCAAGTATATCGCAAAATCGAGAATAATAGAAATTAAAAGCACCGACTTTGAGGGCGCAATAAGGGAAATGCTCGATGCCGTGCCTAGCGAGTTTTTAAAACCGCAAAGCACAAAAGAAGGTATAC
>JAXFOH010000135.1:0-21421 GCA_034180465.1 Opitutales bacterium | reverse complement strand
CGCGCAAATGTCGATAAAGTGCGAAGGGGCAAATTTTGCGTTTGTAAAAGTTTCTAATTCGGGAGAAATTTTAGACGCAAAAGGCTCGCAATTTTTGCCCGAATACCTCGCAAAAAAATACGCCGCAAAAGACTTTCTTGTTTGCTTGGGCTATGCCGCGGCATTCCCGCAAAGGTGCACAATTAGCGAAAAAAACGGCAAAACCACGCTTAAAGCCCCAAACAATATTTACGAATTCGAAAGCCAAAACGGGCAAATAAAAAGCGTATATATAGAAAACCCGAACTACAAAATAACACTTAAAACAGTAAAGATATTTTAGATATGCAAAGCGCAATAACTGGCATAGGAATAATTTCGCCCATAGGCAACAACTGCAGCGACATTTTAAAATCGCTGCGCAGCCTTAAAGACGGAATCGGCAAAGTAACAAAAATTTGCACACAAGGTATGCAAAGCGATATGGGCGGCCAAGTAAAAGACTTTAATGTGGCGGCCTTTATGACAAACGGCGAACTTGCCGAATTTACCGACCCTTTTATAAGGCTTGCAATATGCTCGGCAAAAAGCGCGCTAACAGACGCAAACATAAGCCAACTGGACAATGATTGCGCTGTTGTAATGGCTTCGTGCAACGCGGGAATGACGTCGGGCGAGCGCGAATATTTGCAGACATTCGGCAAGACCGAAAAGCCCTTTACCAAAAACGACCTTGAGCAATACGAATATTGCGCTTTGCCGCGCGCAATGGCAAAATCGCTTAACGCAACGTGCCCTATGTGGATGATAAATACCGCGTGTTCGGGGGCAACCGCCGCCCTTGCCTTTGCGCAACTTTTGGTAAAATGCGGCAAATTCAAGCGCGTGCTTGCGGGAGGAGCCGACGCCTTTGCCCTTGCAAACTTTGCGGGATTTTCGGCTATAAAAGTAATGAGCAAAGAAAAAACCGCGCCATTTTCCGACCCAGTTGGAATGAACATAGGCGAAGGCGCGGCGTTTTGGATGGTAGAAAACCTTGCCGAGGCAGAAAAGCGCAACTCTAAAATTTACGGGAAAATTATAGGGCACGCCACAACGGGCGATGCCCACCACCCTACGCAGCCCGACCCGCGCGGCGAAGGCGCATATAAAACAATGCTTAAAGCCGTAAAAGACGCCTGCATAGAAATTTCGCAAATAGGCTGCATAAACGCGCACGCTTCGGGCACTTCGGCAAACGACAAGGCAGAATCGAAGGGCATTGCCAAATTCTGCAAAGACGAAATTTATGTGACTTCCACAAAATCGTATACAGGGCACTGTATGGGAGCAACGGGCATAATAGAGGCAACCTGCCAGCTGCTTAGTATGAACGACAACTTTATACCCCCCACTTTGCGCTTTACAAAGTTGCGAAGCGAATGCGACAAAATTAAAGTGGCGGCCGGCAACGGCATAGAACAAAACTACAATTGCTTTTTGTCGGCAAATTATGCGTTTGCGGGCAACAACGCCGCCATTGTTGTGGCAAAAAAAGACTTTGTCCCGAAATCTGAAAGCGCATACAACGCAACCGCAAAGATTGTGATAACGGGCTATTCTTCGATGTCGTGTTTGGGGCTAAACTGCGCCGAACAACTGGAAAACTACATAGCCGAAAAAAACTGCATAGGCTCTTTAAACGGAAACTTTGCGGGGAAAATCCGAACGCTGACAAGAGGCGACTTCGACAGGCGCGTAGATTTTTCTGGCATGAATTTGATAAGCCAATTTGCCACAATTTCGGCAAAAAAGGCGTTCGACAATGCGCAAATTAAAATTTCGAGACAAAACGAAAACGACATAGGCATTGCCGAAGCCGTATCTAGAGGCGCGCCCGACACAGACCATATGGTGGGCGTTTTTAAGGACGAAATTCCACACGGCGACATTTCGTGTTTTTCGAACGTAACTGCAAATTCAACTGCGGGCTGGGCAACAAAGGGCTTGGGCGTAAAAGGGTCGAACATAACGCTTACAAGCGGTTTCGACTCGGGTATTTTGGCGATAGACTACGCCGCCTATATGCTGCGCGCAAATTCGGCAAAACAAATGCTGGCCCAGTCTACCGACGAGGTATTCTTAAGCCAGCTAAACGCCTATAAAAACGCCGGAATGCTTTACGACAATTTAAACGACTTTAACTTTTGCGGCAAAGACGAATTTAAAAGCGTATACGGCGAAGGCTCTTGCGCCTTTGTGCTTGAAAACAAAAACTTGGCCATTGAGCGCAACGCGAAAATCTACGCAGAACTGCTGGCGTTTGAATCGTCCATGAACATAGGCGCGTTCTACTCGCAAAATCTGGAAAGTACAGGGCTTGAAAACACGCTTAAAAACGCCCTAAAAAGCGCAAACTTAGAGGCAAAAGACATAGACTTTGCGGTATTTGCCCCCATGGGCAACATGTGCGACATAAAGCTTAAAGACGTTTGCGAAAAATATTTCGGGCATGCCGCAAAAGTGTATTCCTCGCTAAAAACGGGGTATCTGCAAAGCGGCTCCAGCCTTAATGCCCTTTCGCTTTTGCTTTGCGCTTTAGAGACAAAAAGCTTGGCGTTCGGCGCAAATGAATTTAAAAAGGAGTGCGCAAACATTGCGGTTTTCGCGTCGCCTAGAACTTTTAACAACTACGCCATGATTTTAAGGGCGTTTTTATAGCAAGTCGGCATATGTTTGGCTTTGCGGCTTTTGTGGCGAATTTGAATAATCGGCATCGGTAAACGCTTTTGTGTTGTTCCATTCCAATAAAACGCTGCCCCACGAAAGCCCAACTCCAAAAGCGCACAAAACAACCTTCATTTTGGGCTTTAGCCTTTTATTTAAAACGGCGTCGCACAATGCAATGCCAACGCTAGAGCCCCCGCAGTTGCCTATGTCGTGCATTTTATAGTAAACTTTGTCGGGACTTATTCCAAGGCGTTTTGCCGCGCCGGAAACTATTGTCTGTCCAGCCTGATGGAATACAAACAAATCGATGTCGGAAACCTTAAGCGAATTTTTTTCGAGCAAGGCCGAAACCGAATCGGCAATATTTTTGTAGGCAAAGGCAAAAATTTTAAAACCGTCTACAAACATATCAACGGGGCGGCGCACATTCATATTTTCGTCGCATGTTTCGGCATAGTCGTTTGGATATTTTGGAGGGTTGCGCATGCTAAAGGCGCGGCATAGAATCGAGCTATACCCTTCGCCGTCGCTGCCAAAATTAAAGTCTATCAATTCGTCTTTGTCGCTTTTTTCAAGCAAAAATGCGCACGCGCCGTCGCCGAACAGGGCAACCGAGCTTTTGTCGTTCTTGTTTGAAAGCCTTGTAGGGGTGTCGCCCGTAAGCACAAGCGCCTTGTTTGCAAAGGGCGACGCCACCCACATTGCGGCGTTCGCCAAAGAATATATAAATTGCGAGCACCCCAAATTTATATCGTAGGCTGCAACCTTTTTCGGCAAATTAAGCCTTTCTTGCAAAATACAAGCGGTAGTCGGCATAATATAGTCGGGCGTTTGGGTTGCAAAAGTAAGCAAGTCTACCGAATTTAAATCCAAAGCAGTATTGTCTATTATAAGCTTTGCCGCATTATACGCAAAGTCTGAAGCGCATTCATTTGGAGAGGCCACCCTGCGCTCTAAGATTCCGCTAAACTTTTCTATTTTTGCAACAATATCGGCACCAAAACGTTCGGCAAGCTCTTTGTTGCCGAGGATGTTTTTTGCAAGCGAATATGCAATGGCTGTAATTTTTACATTCAATTAAACAACACAAACACAAACGCCGCATTATGTCGAGTAAAAGCGCAAATGCTAAAAATGCTTGCATTTGCTCCGTTAATCTTATAGCTCTTCTCCAGTTTAACAATTTTAGGCTAATTATATGAAAAGTGTAGACACAAAGGCAAAAAAGAGGAATTTCGAGTTGCATAAATCTACTCTATTTCAAGAATTTGAGGCAGAACGGCAGGAAATCTTGAAACACAAGTGGCTCGAATCCGAAAAAGCCGGCCACGATATTGGCTTTGAAACGGCTCTTATTGACTGGGTGCTAAACCATAGGGAAAAGTGGCGCAACGCCCGCAAAAAGGCCTTAAAGGATAAGGAAAAGTAAAAAATCGGCCGGTTTCGCATATGGAAATCGGTTTTTTTGCGCAAAAAATTTTGAGCAAACACAAAAACTGTCGTAAACATAAATTTAGCCTACTGTGGCAATTCGGGAAGCTGCGTTGCAGTTTGTTTTTCCATTTCGCGCTTTAGAGAAAAATAGGTTTTTATCAGCGCGGAGCACTCGTCGGTTAAAACGCCGCTTTCTATCTGCAAAGTATGGTTTAAAGTTTTTACTTCGTTTATATTTATAGCCCCGCCCAAAAAGCCCATTTTTGCATCGGGCAAGGCAAATACAACCTTGCCTACTCTGCTCATTATGCAGGCCCCAGAACACATTGGACACGGCTCTTTTGTAACGTACAAAACGCAGTCGTTTAAACGCCAGTCGCCCAATTTGGCGGTGGCCTTGCCTATCGCCAAAATTTCGGCATGTGCAGTAGCATCGTTACTTTGCTCTACCATATTGTGCGCCGAAGCCAAAAGCACACCGCCGCACGCAATAGCCGCGCCAACGGGCACTTCGCCCTCTTTCCAGGCCTTTAAAGCCTCGTTATACGCCAGCGCCATAAAGTATTCGTCGTTTCGGTTTAATTCCGACAAAAACATTGGCTTAAACGGACACTCTGGAAAAACTTTTTTCATTAATTGTTCTTTATGAGCTTGACTATAATGAAGAAAAAAGCCGAAATTACGAGATATATTTACATATAAATAAGCAAAAAAATAAACATGGCAGATTGCGTAGTTGAAGTAGAAGGCAAAGTTATAGCCGTTCTTCCCGGAACAATGTTCAGGGTGGAACTTTCGAATGGGCACCAGGTTTTGGCCCACATTTCGGGGAAACTTAGAAAGAACTTCATTAAACTTACCACGGGCGACCGCGTTAAGATGGAAATGACCCCTCAAGATATCGAAAAAGCCCGCATTGTATATAGAATGAAGAACGAAGACGTTACACACAACGCTCCCATTCGCAGCTACGGGCCGCACCGCCACGCTCCCTCAAGACCAGCGTCGAGGTAGTTTTTTATGAAATTTTGCAATGGAAAAGCCATGTATTTGTTTGCGTGGCTTTTTTTATTTTTGGCGGGGGCATTCTGCATTTTTGTATTTTATGGAAGCTTTAAGGCTCCTTTTTCAGACATTTTAAAAGCACTTGCCTTTTGCGGCGACAACGAAAGCTTGTGCACGCTTTTATGGCAAATTCGCATACCCCGCTTTTTGCTGGCTATTTTGTGCGGCGCGATGCTTTCGGTTGCAGGCGCAATTATGCAAACCCTTTTTAGGAATCCGTTGGCCGACCCTTCTATTACAGGCGTTTCGGCGGGAGCGGCTTTGGGGGCTGTAGTCTATATTTGCACTGTTCCGCAATTTTTTATGGGAATGCAAATTTTTGCATTCGTATTCGGCATTGCTGCCTTTGCGGCCGTATATAAATTGGGCAGAATAGACAACAATGTTTCGCCCTACTCGCTTTTGCTGGCTGGCATTGCAATAAATGCGTTTTGCTCGGCTTTGGTTGCCTTTTTTATGTATTCGGCGCGGGATATGGGCGTTAGGGGAATTGTTTTTTGGTCGCTTGGCAGCCTAAACTTTGCGTCTTTAAACGAAATTCTGCCTGCATATATTTTGTGCATTTTGGTTTTGGCATATGCAGTTAAAAAATCAAAAGAGCTTGATATTTTGCTTTTGGGCGCAAATCAGGCATATTGCGCGGGCATAGATGTTGGGCGTTTGCAGTTTTTAATGGCTTCGGCCGCCGCCTTGGCAACATCGGTTTGTGTTTCGCTTTGCGGAACAATAGGCTTTGTGGGGCTTGTAGTTCCGCACATAATAAGGCAGGCAATAGGGCCAAACAACAAATCGCTTATAATACTCTCGGCAATGGCTGGCGCAGTTTTAATATGCTATGCCGACATTATTTCGCAAATAATAAACGCAAACGACCCAATGCCGATAGGCGTTATAACAGCCTTTATAGGCGCGCCGTTTTTTGCATACATTTTAAGAAAATGCTCGAGGTAGACAACATATCGTTTTCGTACAAAAATTCCGAAATTTTAAGCGGCATTTCGTTTAAAATGCAAGACGGCAATGTTTATTCTGTTATAGGCAAAAACGGCTCGGGCAAAACCACATTGGCAAAGCTGCTTACAAACATTGTTCCCCCAAAAAGCGGCAACATAATTTTTAACGGCAAAAATATCCGCCAATATTCGGCATTTGAATTGGCAAAGCTTCGTGCATACGCAGAACAGGAACAATCGCTTGCGTTCGCCTACACGGTAAAAGAGATTGTAGCTCTTTCGCAATTTGCAAACCAAAGCGCGGATGCGGCGAAAGCCGCTGTAGAACTTATGCAGATAGAAAGCTTTTTGCAGCGTCGCTACACAACGCTTTCGGGCGGCGAAAAAAAGCGTGTAGACATTGCCCGCTGCATTGCGCAAATATATTCCGAAAATATGTCGGGCAAACTGCTTATTTTAGACGAGCCCGCAGCCAATTTAGACCCGTTTTACTCGGTGCTAATAATGAAAGCAGCAAAGGCCATTGCAAAAAAAGGCGCCATAATTTTTGCTGTTATGCACGACATAAATTTGGCGTGCCTATATTCCAACAGGGTTTTGGCGTTAAAAGACAAAAAGCTATTTTTCGATAAGGCCGCCTGCGACGTTATCGACAAAAACCTGCTGCAAAGTTTGTACGACACCCAATGCGAAATTGCCGACTTAAACGGCAAAAAACTGGCCTTTTTCGCCTAAAAAATCTTGAAAGAACACAAAACGGGCGCAATAATCCGCCGTGGAGATTTTTATATGGAAATTGCAAAAAAATACTGCGCGCTCGAAGAGGTTTTAAGCTCTTCAATACACGGTTTCGGGGCATTTTTAGGCGGCATAGAGCTTACGGTTTTAGTTACGCTTTCGTCCGTATACGGCAATGCGTGGAATATTGTTTCTACCGCAATATTCGGCGCTTCCATAATTTTGCTGTATACGGCCTCAAGCCTATACCACGGCATTCCGTTCGAAAAGGCTAAGCGCGTTTTAGAAAAGATAGACCACATTGCCATATACTATTTAATCGCGGGCAGCTACACGCCGTTTTTGCTTGCAAATATGCGCAATGCAACGGGCTGGACAATGTTCGGCATAATATGGGGGCTGGCCATTTTGGGTACTTTTTTGAAGATTTTTATAGGTGCAAACGGCTCTAAACTTTGGAGTATTTTGCTGTATTTGGCAATGGGCTGGCTTATAATTTTTGCATCGGGAACGCTTTTTAAAATTTTGTCGGCTTCGGCAATAACCTTTCTTTGTTTGGGGGGAGCCTTCTATACTTTTGGCGTAATTTTTTACGTAAAAAAGAACAAAAAATATATGCACGCAATTTGGCATTTGTTTGTATTGCTGGGCACAATTATGCACTTTTTTGCAGTGCTGTTTTCGTGCGTTGTCGCAAAATAAAAAATAAAAAAGTTTTAACTGCAAAAAAACCGAAGCTTGTTTTAGCTTCGGTTTTTGCGTTTTTACTTTTCGGGGAGAATTTAGCGCCCTTTATTTTTTAAAATATTTCGGGCAAAGCGGTGTCATACCGCTGTCTATCGGGCAACCCAAAAACGGCTTTATTGCAAATTCAAACTTAAATTGGTTTTGCAGGTTTAGCCTGTACTTGTGCTCGGGTAAGTCGCCGCAGGAATTGTTGCCCAAGCCGCAAACTTGCGCCGCTATTCTAAGCTCGTAGTTTTCGGGTGCGGCAGGCAGCAAATATGTGTGTTTTGCGTTCTTTATTTCGCTTTGCGTGTAGGGCAAATATGCAACAGGCAATGGCTTGTTCGGCATACTAAATACCAGGCCAGAATCTTTGTTTTTATCTTTTACGGCAAAAAAGCGCACCTGCTCTCTGTTGCCAGTATCTTGCGGCCAGGTAAAGTTTTCGTAAAAATCGAATACGCTTTGCGTGTAAAAACCTACATCTGAGCAGGCAGGCCTATCCACATAATTTGCAAACGGGCCTTTGCCGAAATACTGCGCCGTGGCATAGTTTTTGTCTATGCCCATTTTTACGCCCAAGCGCGGCAATATCAGGTCGTCTTTCTGCAATTTATCGTCGAAACTGTTTTTATAGATTTTGGGCAGCTTTGGCAGGTTTTGGCAATCTACGGTTATTGAAACTGCAACCTCTCCGTTATCCAAAACGGTATAGAGCGTATTTATTTTAAAACCCTTGTTTTCGGCGGTTAAAAGCTCTTTTGCAAACACAAGCTTTAGGCAGTCTTTTTCGGGCTTAATGCTAAAGCTTTCGTTATGCGGCTTTAGGGTATCCAGCTTATAGTTTTCGTAGCCTACCTGAAATGCTTTGCGGTATACGTCCATCCATGCGCTCGAAACATCGAAAGAAATGGGCTTTGTAATTATCCGCTTGCCGAATACCGAATACGAAACTAGTTCCCCTTTGGCTTTGTCAAAAATAATTTCGGCATTGTTGGCAACTACTTTCACAAACTGCGCATTTTGTGTATAAGTGGGGGCAGTTTCGGACTTTTCGCACTCGTAGGCGTTCTTTTTTATAAAGAATTGCTCACGGGCAACTTCATAGCCTGTTGCAGAATACGCCGTTTCGTTCTTATCCAAAAACTTTAGTGTATAGAAATATTCGCCGGTTTCTTTGTCGTTAAAATTGGGCAATTCAATATTAACTTTTGCGGTTTGCCACGGAGCTAAATCTAATGCGGGCAGCTGCTTTTTTGCAATCTCTATGCCGTTTCTTTCAACACTAACAACAAAGTTAAATTCGTTTAGGTTGCGACTTGTAAATTCGTTTTTAATTTCTACTACGCCCTTTTCTATTTCCTTTAACTGAATGTTTTGGTATACGCGCTTTACTTCGTAATATTTGGCGGTCAGGTTTCTGTCGGCCAAAATTACGCCGTTTTGCGAATAGTTTTTGCGGCTTGGCAATGTATTCCAATCGCGCCCGTCGGACACAAATTGGGCGTCTTTGTCTTTCATATAAATGCCCTGGTCTACCCAGTCCCATATAAAGCCGCCGTTTAATGCCGAATTTTTCCTGATTAAATCCCACATATCTTTTAGCGTGCCCATCGCATTACCCATTGCATGTTCGTATTCGCAAAAGAAGAAGGGGCGAGTTTCGTTCTTTAGTGTAAGATAAAGCTTCATTTGCCCTATTCCGTGATACATGGGGCTGTAGAAATGCGAATCGTCGGCAGTGGGAACGCGGCCTTTTTTGCTGTCGCGCGTTTCGGCTTCGGAATGTATAAATTGGTTGTTTGCGTACTTCCTTATTTCCGTCTTAATTGCCTTTAACATCAAAGCATCGCGCATAGCAGATTCGTTGCCAACCGAAAATATGAATACGCAGGGAACATTTCTGTCGCGCATTACCATACTTTTTGCCCTATCTACAGCGGCTGGAACAAAATTTTCCAGGTCGGCAGCGCTTACGGTTTCGGTGGGGGCAAGCCATTCTATAAGCCCGTGCATTTCCTGATTGGCTTCGTCTAAAACAAATAGCCCCAAGCGAGAGCACAACATATAAAAACGGCTGTCGTTCGGATAGTGCGAAGTTCTTACCGCGTTCATATTTGCCTGTTTCATAAGCACCACATCTTTTAGCATCCAATGAAAGTCCATCGCCTTGCCCTTGTCGGGAGACCAGTCGTGACGGTTTACCCCCTTAATTAAAAACGGCTTGCCGTTGAACAGTAACGAGCGCTTTTCCTTGTTTATTTCAAACTTGCTAAAGCCGAAATCCGCCTTAATAGCTTCATAAGAATTTTCGTTTTCCAGCGCAAAAACCAGGTAATATAAATTGGGGTTGTCGGTATCCCATAATTTCACATTGCGTATTGTGGCATAGTCTTTAACTTCGGCTTCGCCGTTCTTGGCTATGTCTACTTTTTGCGAGAACATCTTTTTTACAAGCTTGCCCTGCCCGTCTAATAAATATGCGGTTAACTTTACATCTTTTGCGTCATTGCTGCCATTATTTTTTACCTTAAGCGTTATATCAACTTTTGCCTTATCCAAGCTATCGTTTAGCTCGTATGTGGCACGGTAGTCTTCTATATACACCGGGGTTCTGGCAATTAGGGTTACATCTCTTATTATGCCAGAAACGTGTGGCATATCCTGCATTTCGTAGTAAGCACCCGTTGTATATTTGAACACCTCCACGGCTATAGTGTTTTCGGCGTTCTTTTCTACATACTTTGTTATGTTAAATTCGGCTGAAACAAAGCTGTCTTCGCTATAGCCTACATATTTGCCGTTTATGTATAGGTTGTATCCAGTTCTTACGCCGTCGAACCTTACAAAAACTTCCTTGTTATCCCATTTTTGGGGCAGTTTAAACTCCCTGCGATATATGCCAACTTGCCTGTGGGCTTCGGGTATAAAGGGCGCGCTTAAAGCTGGAGGGAAGGCTCCGTTTTTGCCGAATTTAAAGGCGTCGTACCTATTGCCTTTGTAGTCGAAGAAAAACTCTGCTGTTGTGTTGTCGTAAAAAACCCTGTCGAAGCCCCTGCACTGCCACGACATAGGAACGGGCATTGTATGCCAACTTTTGTCGTTGAAGTTTTTAGAGAAAAACTCGTCTTTAACTTCGCCGTGGTTTTTGGCAAAAAAGAACTTCCAATTGCCATTTAGGCTTTGGTAGTTTTCGCCCACATAAATATTTTCTATATCGTTTATGCCTAAGGGATTTGAAGCCTTTTCAAAATTTGTGTGCACCGTAAAGAATGCATGCGCAGGCTCTCTATTTATTTCAAATTGCGAAATGTCGTTCCATGCGTTGTTGGGGCTTGCAAAAACCGCCCCCGTAAAAGCTAAAAACGCAACAGTTGCGCCAACCAGTTTAATGAATGTTTTGTTTTTCATAAAGTTTAAGTTAAGCATATATATGTTAAAGCTAAAACCTACATTAAGGCGGCAAGCCCTGTAAAGCACATAGTTAAGCAAAAGCAAACGTTTTTAACTATTGACAAAATACGCCAAATGTAAAGTATTGTGCCTTTTCACAGATAGAGGAAGTCTAATGTTAAATTTCTCCGAGCAATGTATGGATATGGCGCGCTCGATATTGAGCCGCAACTTGGGTGCCGTAAATGAAGACGGCACCATAACTCCTGCCGAAGGCGAAACGCCTTTGCGCGACGAACCCGGCCACGCCGCTTTGGCCATGGGCGAATTTTATAGAGCCACGGGGCTTACCCAGCTCGAAAATTTCGACACTGCCGATTTGTGCGCAAAGTGCATAACAGCACAGGCAAATGCCGACATAGACAGCGAAGACGGTCTTGCATATTCGGCGTTGGGTTTGTTGTCGTTCAACCCCTCTAAAGAACGCAATCCCATTTGGGAAAAGCTTAGCGAGGACACCCGCAAGAATCTCGACAAACGTTTGCTTGAAAGAACCGACTACGAAAACAGCTTTCAGATGTACAACATTGCCAAAGCCGTTGCAAGGTTCAGCATAGGCCTCAGCAAAAAAGACGAAACCGGCAAACTTATAGACCGTTTTGTAGAACGCATAGAGCAGTTTTCTACCGGCAAATATTTCGACGACAAGCCCGCAAGCGGAATGGACGGAATTTTCGACATTACGGGCGTTGGCGCATTTGTGTTCATAAGGCAAGCATTGCAGTTGCACGCAAACATACACTTGCGCGACAGAAAAATTCCCTCATTGCGTACATATGCGGAAAAATACCTTAAGATATTTCCCGACTTGGTTCGCGCCGATGGGCTAGGCTGGGCTTTCGGCAAAAAGATTGGCGCATATGGGCAAATGCACCTAATTAGTATGATTTTGCAGTCTATGCGCGACAACTGGATTAGCGAAGACAAAATTCCCGACTATATGGACATTTTAAGAAAGCTTTTCCAGTTCTTCTTTATGACGTATATAGATCAAGAGCAAGGCGCGCTTATTATTGAAGACGCCGAACGCTCGGCATCCAAGCTAAAGACAACGCGTATGGCAAATTTCGACGCGGCGCGCTATCTATGCCAATGGTCTAGGCTTGCACGCAGCGTAAACCGCCCGATGCAGCCGCGCACTTCCCCCGCAAGAACGGGTTGCCGCTATGTTTCCTTCGACAGAACAAAGGTAAAGGAACAAGGCGTGCTTATCTATCAAAACATAGAAACGGGGCTTCATGTAAGCATTCCGCTAATCGCCCCCGGCGACAGTCAGGAAGACTTAACCTCTACTTTGGCATTCCCACATATGCCCGGCGTTTTCGACTGGCCGTCGAACAACTATTTGCCGATAATGATTCCCGAACTTACTTTCGGCGACAAGGTTACAATTCCCTCTTTCTACGGCAAAAACTGCGTAACGGGCATAGGCCTTAGAAATTCGTACACATTTAAATACGACCAGCCCGAACTTACCACAAAAGACGGCGAAATTGTAAAGAATTTAGCATCGTGCAAAGTTTGCTGGACATTCGACAACAACAAAATTACGGGCGACTTTACCTACACCGTTAAGGTACCCACCACTCTCGACAAAATGAGGCTTGTTGTTGCCATTGCAGCGCCCCATAGCGAATACAGGGCCCCCGCCTCGTATACAATAGGCGAAAAAGGCTTGGGCATTGAAGTTGAAAAAGACGACTTTCATGCCGAATGGAAAGATACCGAAGTTGTATCTGACGATCCAAACTACAAAACCTATTGGGGCAAAATCCACTATTTGCAGACATTGCAGCGCGACCATGCGCTTATAATGCGCCCTGGCATACAATATAAGTTGGTTATTTCCTTTAACCCCGACATTGTTTTTGTAGGATAGTTTTTACAATGCAAAGAACGCAACACCAGCAATCGGAGGCGGCAACACCGCACAATTTTGCAAAGTTCGACGCCAATTTTAAGGCAGGCGAAGCCTATGTGCATTCTTTGCCAGACATGCAAAACGAAAAGACCGAAACCGAAGGCCTAAAACCCATTCCTATAATTCAGGTTGGCATAAACAACTTTAAGCTGCCCTTGAACATTATGGGGGCAAATTGCGAAATGCGGCAGGTTCAAGCTTCGGTTACGGGCACGGTTTCCCTTGCCGCCCAAAGCAAAGGCATAAATATGTCGCGCATAATGCGCACTTTCTACCGCTTTTCGGAAAGGGTTTTTACCCCCGACTTGCTCGAGGAGATTTTGGCGCAGTACAAAAAGGATTTAGAAACTTCCAGAGCGAGACTAAAAATAAGGTTTTCGTACCCGATTATGCAAACAAGTTTGCGCAGCGGCCTGAAGGGCTGGCAGTATTACGACTGCTCGTACGAAGGCATTATAGACGACCTAAACCGTTTCAGAAAAATAGTTTCGTTCGACTTTATATATTCTTCGGCGTGCCCGTGCTCCTCCGAGCTTAGCGAACACGCACGCAACACGCGCAACATATACTGCATTCCGCATTCGCAACGCAGCAAGGCAAGAATTACGCTCGAGCTTGAAAAAAACTCGCATATGCCAATCGAAGAGATTCACGCAAAATGCCTTAACGCCCTAAAAACCGAAACCCAAGTTATGGTTAAGCGCGAAGACGAACAGGCCTTTGCGGAAATGAATGGTGCATATGTAAAGTTTGTGGAAGACGCAGCCCGCCTTTTACACAAAGAATTCGATTGCGACACTCGAGTAAAAGACTTCGAAATAACGTGCGTACACCTGGAAAGCCTGCACTCGCACGACGCCGTAAGCGTTGTGTGCAAGGGTCGCCCGGGCGGCTTTACGGGCTGTTTTTCGGACTTTTCCAGTTTGGTTTGCTAACATTTTTTATATGGAAACAAAAATTACCCTTACAAAGGAGGAAGTTGCCGAGGTTATGCCACAACAATTTCCGTATCTGTTTTTAGAAAATTCGGTTATCGAAAAAGACAAAGTCGTTTCGTCGTATAAAATCAGGGGCGACGAATTTTTCCTTAAGGGCCATTTTAAGAACAATCCCGTTTTCCCCGCTTCAATCACAATAGAGGCAATCGGGCAAATGGGGCTGCTATATCTCTTAAAATCGGGAGACGAACGCCTGACAGACCCTGTAGACTCCTCTAAAATTTTCTTTACTTCGTGCGACGGCATTCGCTGCGTAAGAATTTGCAAACCCGAAGAAACCATTGATATGGAAATAAAGGTTGTGGCTGTAAGGCACCCACTTATGGTATTTTCGGCAAACGCCTACGTTAACGGCGAAAAAGCGGCTCATGCCGACAGAATTTGTTTAACATTCGACTATAAAAGATAATGAAAAACGTTGTAGTAACGGGTCTGGGATTTATAACAAGCATTGGCAACGATAAGGCAGAAGTTTTAGACAGCCTTATAAACTTGAAAAACGGCATAGAACTATACCCAGATTTTCAGGACGAAAAAATCCCCGTAAAATGCGCGGGAACCGTAAAACATTTTCAGACAAATGGAACCGACCCCGAAGACTGGGTTTGGCCCAAAGATTTATACCCTATCAAGCGCGAAGTTTTAAGGGGGTTTGCCCCGCACGTTTTATATGCCTATTGCGCGGTTTCACAGGCATTGAAAGACGCAAACCTTAGCCCCGGCGACATTGCCAACAATTTGGACACTGGCATGTATACGGCTTCGGCTGGCTCGGCGGGAATGCTGTATGCGCACATGCAAAGAATGGACAAATTCGGCGTTTTGCGCTGCCCTCCAATGGGCGTGGTTTCTTCTATTGTTGGCACGCTTTCCTACAATTTGGTTTCGGCGTATAAAATTAAGGGCGCTTCGTGCGGGTTTGCAAGCGCGTGCGCTAGCTCTACACATGCTTTGGGCTTTGCCTACGACGAAATTGCAAGCGGCCGCCAAAAAAGAATGCTAGTTGTAGGCGGCGAAGACGGCGATTTTCGCACAATTCTTCCCTTTGCTGGAATGCGCGCGCTTAGCATGAATAAAGACCCAATGACAGCTTCGAGACCTTTCGACAAAAAGCGCGACGGCTTTGTAGGCACGGCAGGCGCAACTTGTATGATTATAGAAGAAGAGGAATTTGCAAAACAAAGAAATGCCCCAGTCTACGCAAAAGTTTCGGGCTTTGGGCAGGCAAGCGACGGCTACAACGTTGCAATACCCCACCCCGAAGGCGAAGGCTTGGTAAACGCAATTAACAGAGCCCTGCTTTCCGCAAACACAAAGCCCGAAGAAATAGGCTATATAAACGCGCACGCAACTTCAACCCCTATTGGCGATGCTGCCGAATTAAAGGCAATAAGAAAAGTTTTTGGCGAAAACACAAAAGCCTATATAAGTAGCACAAAAGCTATTACAGGCCACGGGCTTTCGCTTGCAGGCGTGATGGAAGCCGCATTTTGCGCACTTTCTTTAAAGGAAAATATAGTTCCCGGTTCCGCGCACATAACCGAAATGGACGACTGCGCAAAGGGGCTAAACATTCCTCAACAGACGCTTATAAACACGCCCGTAAAGAAAATGATGTCGCTAAGCAGCGGCTTTGGCGGCGCAAATGCGGTTGTTGTTTTAGAACACGCCTGATATAATGTTTATTTGGTTTTACAGGCTTATATTTTTGCCGGCATTTTTAATTGCAATGCCATACTACGCATTGAGAATGATTAGGCGCGGCGGCTATGCAAAAGACTTTAAGCACCGCCTGGGTTTGCATAAAAATTTGCCTAAACCTAAAAAACCGAGAATTTGGATTCAGGCGGTTTCGGTTGGCGAAACCGAAGCCATTGGCACTTTGGTTAAGCTTTTAAGCGAAAGCGGCAAAGTAGAGCTTGTAATTACAACTACAACAAGCACGGGCTATAAAATATTAAAGGACAAATACGATTCTCTTTGCGTATACACAGGCATCTTCCCGTGGGACTTTGCGCCCTTTTCGGCAATGGCTTGGAACGCAATTAAGCCCGATTTGTGCGTTTTAATGGAAAGCGAAATTTGGCCGGAGCATTTGCATCAGGCTAAAAAACGCGGCGTAAAAACCTTGTTGGTAAACGCCAGAATGTCGGACAGGTCTTTTGGCAGATATTCAAAGCTAGGCAAAATTGCAAGGGCCATGTTTGAGCCAATTTCAAGGATTTTAACGGCGTCTTCGGCGGAGGCCGAAAGGTTTAAAAAACTTGACATTGCCGAGAGCAAAATTTCGGTAATGGGCAACCTTAAGTTCGACACAGTTCCCAGCAAATATCTTGAACCTAGCGAAAAGGCGGAACTTAAAAAGCAAATGGGATTTGGCGAAGACGCGCTTGTAATGATGGGGGCTTCTACCTGGCCTGCCGAAGAAGAAGTTTTGCTGCAGGCTTTGGCAAAGATAAGAAACAGCAATATAGGCTGCAATTTGCTTATAATACCGCGCCACGAAGAACGCCGCAACGACATAGAAAACGTACTTAAAAAAACGCCCTATAAATACAATTTTAGAAAGGCAAAAAAAATTGCAGATTTCCCCTGCGATGTTTACGTTGCCGACACTACGGGCGAAATGCGCATTTTAAGCCAAGTTGCAGACTTTGCCTTTATAGGCAAAAGTTTGCCGCCAAACAACGGCGGGCAAACCCCTATAGACTGCGCCGCGCTTTCGATTGCAATGACATACGGGCCCAATATGACAAACTTTAAGGCGGCATGCAAAGGCTTAAAAGACGCAAATGCCGCCCTGCCCGCAAAAGATGCAAACGAAGTTGTAAACAATTTGCTTGAGTTTGCAAAAAACGAAACTTTACGCAAAAAGATTGGCTCTGCCGCAAAAGAGTGGCATACGTCGAATATAGGAGCATCTAAAAGGTGCTTTAACGCGATTCTAGAAACGCTAAATTTGCAATAGATTCTTCAAAAAAAAAAAAATAAATTCATTTTGTATCTGCTTGACAGGTGTTTTTTAGATAAATTTAATCGATAAACGAAAAGTTTATTTAGTTATATTTATAAATCTAAAAACAGCAAATTTAAGTAAACAATGAAAAGTATGTGCAAAGTATTTTTGGCGGTTGTTTTTGCAATCGCAAATATGCAACTTTTTGGAACTGAAATTTTAATGGATTTGGTTGCCCAAAAAGACAAAGTTCTAAATCGCTGCAAACTATATAAAAGCGAAAATGTGCTAGAGAAAAAAAACGGCTTTGTATTTACGGGGCAAGATTCGTCGTATATGTTCTACAACACGCCGCAGCTTAACGAATCGTTTGCGGTTGCAATGCTTGTAAAGCTAAACGAATACCCCAAAGATCGCGCAACATTTTTTGCAAGGCGCGGCTACAACCACATGCTCGGCTGCGACAAAGACGGGCGAATTTTTCACGAAATTTACGAAATCGGGGGAAAAACAAAGTTTTTTGTAAATTCCGAAACCAAAATGGAGATTGGCAGAAACTATCAAATAATTGCCGTGTTCGACACTTCCAACAACCAATATGGCATAAAGCTATATGTAAACGGCATTTTAGAGGGCGCTTCTAACCTGCTGCAAAAGCCCTTCCCCTATAAAACCGATTTTATTTTGGGCAATGCAAACCCAAACGGCCGCTTTAGCCACCCAATGTGCGGCACAATAAACAATGTCCGCCTATGGCAAGGCGTGCCAAATAAAAACGAAATGCAATCTTGGCAAAACGAAACTGCAAGCGCGGCAAAGCCGTCTATAACAAAGGGCGGCACAGTTTCGGTTAGAGAATTTGGGGCAATTGCAGGCGACGGCAAAGACGACACTAAAGCCGTACGCCATGCATTAGATTTTGCGGTAAAAAACGGGGCAAAAAAACTTGTTTTCCCAAAAGGCATATATAATTTTGCACAGGCAAAAGGCGGTTTGTGGGAGCCAAGCCACTGGCTTTTTTGGCTAAAAAATGTTAGGAATCTTGAAATAGACGGACAAGGCTCTCTCCTTATTTTCGAGGGAACGCAATGCTTCGCATATAGCATAGACTGCGAAAATGTAGTTTTTAAAAATTTTAACATAGACTACGACAAGCCCTTTTTTACCTATGGCAAAGTTTCTTGGATAAGCCCAGATAAATCCGAATTCGACTTAAAATTCGACAACACGGTTTACAGACCAAAGGGCGGCGAAGGCGTGCCTTCGTGGTCTGAAGTTTATGGCGAAAGGCTTTTTAGCGTAAGCGGCGGCTTGTTTGTAAACTACCAAGTTTCGCAAACCCGCCTTATTGCACCCAATTTAATTAGGGTATCGTGTACGCATTCAATAGACCCCCTAAAAAACGGAATGGAAATTATGCTGCGCCATCACACCTATTCGGGTTCTATTTTCAGACTGCACCATTCCAAAAATCACAAGATAGAAAATATAAACATATATTCCGGAATGGGCATGGGTATTGTAGGGCAATATCTAGATTCCATAGAAATTAAAAACGTAAATATTGCCCCTGCGCCCGATTCAAAAGTGCCCTACGCGATAAGTTCCGACGCTATAAACCTGCTAGGCTGCTACGGGAAAATTTTGGTTAAAAACTGCTATGTAAAAGGCTCTAAAGACGATTCTATTAACGTGTTTAGCAACTACTATAAAATTAAAAAGCAAATAGCCCCAAACAAAATACAACTGCACAGCCCCAAGTTCAATTCGGGCGAAATGCCGCAAGATAAGGCAGGCGACACTTTGGTGTTTATGCGCAAAGACCTTAAAAAATACGCCTACCGCAAAATAAAAAGCATAACGCAAAACTGGCAGCAACACTGCGCAGAAGTCGAGTTTGAAGAACCCTTGCCAGAAGATGCAGACATTGCCAACGACATAATTTCTACAACAAAGCAACCAAGCGAAATCGTTATGCGCAATTGCAAGCTAGACAGCGAAGGCCGCATCTGCTGTCAGGCGTCGAATATGCTCGTAGAAGATTGCGAGCTTATAAATTCGGGAGGATTTCAACTAAACACCTGCGTGCAACCGTGGTTTGAAGGCGTGCCCAGCAGCAACGTTGTTGTGCGCCGTTGCAGCTTTATAAACAGCAAAATTAACGGGCATAGAAACCTGCCCGCCGTAATAATTGTTTCGGCCGAAGGCGCGGTAAAAGAGATTAACGACGGCCTAAGTCAGGGCGAAGTGCTAAACTGGCCTGTGCACAGCAATGTAGAAATTTCGAACAACAAAATTTTGGGCGGAGCGAACAGCGCGATGTTGTTTGCAAGCGTTAAAAACCTTGTTGTTAAAGACAATTTTATAAGCGACTTTTGCACAAACACAGAAGTTAAGCCTTGGCGCGTTCCCACAAGAACTTGGAACACAAACGTTGTAAATTTTGTTGCAGGCGTAGAAAACGCGGTATTCAAAAACAATACCTATAAAGATAAAAACGGAAAACCTGGCGTAATTGCCGTAGGATTAGACATTCCCGAAAAACAGATAGAGTTAAAAAACAATAAGGGCTTTGTTGTAGAGCTAAAAGATATGTTCCCAGAACGCAAAAAAACGGAAAATAACCAAAAACACGCAAAAGATTAACAACGCCAACAGAACACAAAACGCACCGAAATTTACCGGTGCGTTTTTGTTTTATGCACAAATGCCAAAAAATCTTTTCTACAAAGCAAACTCTCCGTTGGGGTAATACTTCCTTGCATTTTCAAGTGTAATTACGCCCTTTTGCACCAGGCGCGCGTAGCTTTCCTTCATTGTAAGCATTCCCATATTCGACGAAGTTTGCAGGACATTTTGAATCATATTCGTCTTCGATTCCCTTATAAGGTTTTTTACCGCTGCGTTCGAAATTAAAAATTCGAATGCCGCTTTGCGCGTCGAGTTTTTTGCGGGAATGAGCGACTGTATTAAAACTCCCAAAAGAACGTCTGCCAATACCGTTCTTATTTGCCTTTGTTCTTCGGGGGCAAAATAGTCTATAATTCTTTCTATGCACCCCGAAGAGCTTGAAGTGTGCATTGTGGCCAAGACCAAGTGCCCCGTTTCAGCAAGTTTCATTGCGGCCCTTACGGTGTCTTGGTCGCGCATTTCGCCAATCATAATAATGTCGGGATCTTCCCTTAACGCCGATCTTAACCCCGATGCAAAGCTTTTTGTATGCAAACCAACCTGCCTTTGGTTTATAAGGCATTTCTTGCTCTCAAACACATATTCTACTGGATCTTCTATTGTAATTATGTGAAGGTTGCGCTCGTTGTTTGCAAGCTCTATAAGCGAAGCAAGCGTTGTGCTTTTTCCCGAGCCGCTCGCCCCTGCAATAATTATAATGCCGTTTGCCCTGCGGCTTAAATTAACAAAACCTTCTGGCAGGCCTATTTCGCGCGGAGTTAAAATGTGTTTTTCTATAATTCTTATTGCAACATTGTCGCCCGTAAAGGCTCTAAAGGCGTTAACCCTTAGGCGGTTTTGGCAAAATTCAAGCGAAAAGTCTATTTCGTTGCCGTCGTCATAGGTTGCTTGCAGCTTTTGGCGGAAGATCTCGTTCGGCAAATACGACAAAATTTCCTGAACAATTCTGTCGGAATTTACGCACGATTCAAACGGCGAAACAATGTTGTTGTCTACCCTATATCTAACAACTTCACCGTTGCAAATGTGTATGTCGGAAGCACTGTGTGCAATCCCGTACTTTATTATTCCGTCAAGCGTCTCGTTCATATGGCATAAATGTATATTGTTAAAAAAACGGCTTTCAATAACATTCCGAAGAATATTCCGAAATTCTCAAAATTTTTGCACCCACTTTGGAATTTAAATTGCCCTGGCGCGTACGCGAACCCGAAGAGCCACCCTTTGTTCGCGAATTGCGCTTAGTAGACGTTTGCGACATGGAGCTTTTTGGTTCTTCGCCGTAGTAGGCGCAAAGCTCGAAAAACGCCGCCCCGCGCGAAACTTTTACCGAAATTTTAAGCAGCGAGCTTTCGCACGCAAAGCCGCTCGATAAAAATTCTGCGCCCCTGTTTTGCAAGTCGCTAAAATTGCGCACCCACGTTATACCGTTTTCCACCGGCACTCCTATGCCTTTTATAGCGTCCATAAGCGAGGCGTCCAGCTCTTTGTCCTGTTTTTTATAGAAGCTTTCTATAATGAACGCCGATGCCGTGTTTACATTTATTTTTTCGAAAAGCTCTAAAGAGGTGTTCTGCACAAACAATTTATAGTTGTCGTTTTCGCGCCCGTTTTCGTCAAAAAAATATTTGTCGAAATTTTTTATAAATCTTAATTCGTAAAAATCCCTTATGTTTCGGTTTGGCGGCTTTGGGGCGTTGCGGTCGTAATCGTCTGTTTCGGCCCCCTTTAGGCGCGGGTTTGAATCGGAATCTATCCAGTCTACAAAGCAGTCGGCAAGCTCTATGGCATCGCTTTC
>JAXFOH010000126.1:0-2612 GCA_034180465.1 Opitutales bacterium | reverse complement strand
TTCGTCTTTTTTTAGCCCGTTTAAAAAGCTTTCGCGGTTTGCGTTAAATATGTATGCAAAAGAATTTGTTATGTTGTCTATTGCGTTTTCGAAATTTTCGGGCGAAATTTTCGGACGGTTTACTTTTGCTCCCGATTTTTCGAGCTCTTCGGCCAAATTTTCGGCGGCTATCAGCGCGTTTTTGCCCGAAACGTTAAAGTATACTTTTTTTGAAAAATCCAGATTTTCGGCAGCCTTTTTTTGCGACAAAATAGAGCCGTTTACAACGGCAAGTATGTCGAAAGGGTTTTCGTCGAAAGAGGCGTTTGTTAGGCGCAATGCGGAAAATACGCATAATACCAACGCTGCAAGCAGGAAAATAACTAGGCTTTTTATGTGCATAAAACTAGTTTAAAGCCAACTTTTTTAATATGCACTTTGGCAGCAATAGACTTTCGAAATATAGTCTGGTATTCATAAGCGAAAATTTAAGCGTGTCTAAAAACGGCTTGTAGTGCGAATTTTTTATGCTTTCTTCGGTATATACGGCGGGTATTTCAAGCTCTTTAAGGCAAATGCCGCCCCAGACAGCTTTTACCAAAATTTCGGTTTCAAAAACAAAGCCCGAAAAGTTCAACTTTAGCTTTTCTATCTCGTTTAATGGGTAGCACCTATAGCCGCATTGCGTGTCGCCAAGCTTTACTTTTGTTTCTTTGTAAAACCAAAAGTTCGAAAACTTATTCATAAAAAGCCGTTTTTGTGGTATGGGCATTGTAGGGTGTTCAAAGTCTCTTACTCCCACAATGATGCAATTTTTATTTTCGGCTGCTGCCTTTGCGAAATTTTGCGCAAATTCGGGCGGGTGCTGCAAGTCGGCATCTAAAGTTATTGCGTGCGTAAACCCAAGCGCGCAAGCCTTTTTAAACGCAATTTTTAGCGACTGCGCCTTGCCAAGGTTTTTTTTATTCCTTATAACAAGCGAGTTCGATGTTTTTAAATCTACGGGGGGCTGCGAGCCGTCGTCTACAACAATGGTAAAAAAGTTGCGCGAAACGGTTTCGGCAACGCAGTTTAGGCTTTTGTTGTGGTTGTAGCAGGCAATTACCGCACAGATTTTCATAGGCAGACTTTTTGCGCTTGAATAGTGTTTATATAAAAGCAATAGTAATTTTTTTATAAAAGGTATCTAAAATATGATAGTCAACAACGAAAATCTTGAGAAAAGACGCAACGTTTGTTCGGAGCTGAAACGCAAACTTATAGAGGCTTTGGATTTGCCCTATTTGCCGAGCGATTTGTCCGACGATATTCCCATTGTGGGCCTTGGCCTTGGGTTAGACTCGCTGGACATTCTTGAAGTTGTAAGCTGCGTAGAAAGCAATTTTGGCGTGAAAATGCCCGAATCGGGGCTTGGCGAGCTGCGTTCGATAAACACTTTGGTAGACTATATTTTGGCAAATAAATGAAAACTATGCTTTTAAAAGAAAATTGGGCGAATGCCGAAGAGTTTGCATGCGTGGCGGGCAGCGAAGCCGTTGCGGTGTATAAGTCGCTTAAAGACGAATATGCGGCATTGCGCAACAGCGTGCTTTTAAGCGACTTGTCGTATTTAAAACCTTTTATTTATACCGAAAGCGACGCAATAGACAATCTCGACGCCGTGTTGACTTCGAACATATTAAAGCTTAGATACGGGAAAGTTGTAGATTCGTTTTTTGCCGACAATAACGGAAATATTGCAGCCGAAACTTTTGTTGCCGACACGGGCGACTTTGTTTTGCTTATTGCCGACGCTTTGGAAAATGCCGATATTTCGGCTTTAAAAAACGGTGCAAAAGACGCGGGCGAAACCCACTGCCTTTTTTCGGTAGACGGGCCTTTGGCGTATAAGGCGGCAAAAGAGGTTTTTGGTTCCGACATTCTAAACCTTTCGTTTATATCGTGCGAAACGTACGACTACGAGGGCGAAAAGGTTGTTTTGTTGCGCTGCGGCAAAACGGGAGAATTTGGCTATATGTTTTTTGCGCCCAAGGCGGTTGCAGGCAAACTTTTTAAACAGCTTAAATGCGCGGTGGAAAGTTTAAAAGGCACTCTTGGCGGATTTAAGGCGTTGGACTTGGCTGCAATGGAATCGAACTTTTACTGCGCCAGAAACGAAGGGGCAAAAGTAGGCAATATGGCGCAGCTTGGGCTATTGTGGGCGGTAGATTTCGACAAGGAATCGTTTTCGGGTTCCGAAAAAATATTCGAATACCGCAAAGACGAATCTTTAATGCCCGTAGTTTGCGTAAGGGGCAACATTGCCGACAATGCCGAAATTTTTGCAGACGGAGAAAGCGTAGGGCGCGTTGTTTGCTGCAAATTCAGCTATGCGCTAAACGACAATTTGGGTATGGCTATTTTCAAACGCAAATACGCTTTGGCGGGCTTCGAATTTTCATCGAAGGCAAGCGAAAATTTGGGCGATATTTCGACAATTTCGCGTCCGTGCGTTATGACAAAAAGCCTTAAAAACGGAATGGAGCAATAGTGAAACTTTCGGGTAAAACGGTTTTAATTACGGGCGGTTCGCGCGGGATAGGGGCGGCTATTGCAGAACTTTTTGCCAAAGAAGGCGCATTTGTTTGCTTTAC
>JAXFOH010000117.1:0-2212 GCA_034180465.1 Opitutales bacterium | reverse complement strand
GAAAGCGTAAGCCTAAGGGGCGAAAGCGGCGCGGGCAAAACCACGCTTTTAAACATAGCGGCCGCCCTAGAACAGCCCTCTAGCGGCTCGGTTGCGTGGAACGGGCAAAGGATAGACAACTTGGGCAACTCTAAACAAAGCGCGCTACGAAGCCGCTTTATGGCGTTTGTGTTCCAGTCGTACTGTCTTATTCCCGAGCTTAACGCGCTTGAAAACGTGCTTATTGCCCCAAGAATTGCAAATCTCTACAACAAGCATTCAAAAGAAAGGGCTTTGGCACTTTTGGAAAAAGTCGGGCTTAAAGACAGAATCAGACACACGCCATCTATGCTTTCGGGCGGAGAAAGGCAAAGAGTTGCAATTGCCCGCGCCCTTATGAACGCCCCAAAGCTTATTATGGCCGACGAACCCACGGGCAACCTCGACGAAAAAACCGCGGCAATAATAAACGAAATGTTTTTGGAATTGTGCAAAAACGACAATGTTTCGCTTTTGCTTATAACGCACAATTCGGCATTCGCAAAAATGACCGACAAACAACTGCTGCTAAAAGACGGCACAATTTGCAATGGATAGCGCACAAAGCAGAATAATCGAGCTTAGAAAGCTGCTCGAAAAATACGAGAGAGCCTACCGCATAGACAACGCGCCCCTTGTAAGCGACATCGAATACGACGCCCTTATGCACGAGCTTGTGAGGCTCGAAAAAGTTTTCCCGCAATACGATTCGCCAGATTCAATAAGCAAGCGCGTAGGCAGCGACTTGGGCGACGATTTCGAAAAGGTAAAACACCTTTCGCCAATGCTAAGCCTAGACAATGTATTTAGCATTCAAGAATTGCGCGAATTCGACAGCCGCCTAAAAAAGGCTCTGCAAATAGACGAAACTAAGGAGCTTGAATATAATATAGAACCCAAAATAGACGGGGCTGGAATTTCGCTTGTATATAAAGACGGCGTTTTGCTTAGAGCACTAACGCGCGGCGACGGCGAAACGGGCGAAGACATAACCGAAAACATAGGCATTATAAAGGGCATAGCCGAGGTTTTAAAAACACCCGCCCCTCCCCGACTTTTGGAAATTAGGGGCGAAGTTTACATGACGCGCGCCGAATTTGAAAGGCTTTGCGCCGAAAAGGAGGCGCAAAACGCGGCAAAAAAACAAAAGAACCAAAGCGACTTTTTTGAACAACCCCAAAACACCGACACCCCAGAAAAACCCCAGAAACGCGCCTATGCGAACCCGCGCAACCTAACGGCGGGTACAATGAAGCTGCTCGACAAAACGCAGCTTGAAAAACGCGAGCTAGAATCGGTATTCTATTTTATAGCAAAAGCCGAGGGTTTTGAATTGGATTTTCAAAGCTCGTTGCCAAACACGTTAAAAAGCTGGGGCTTAAGCCCCCTTTTATGGAGCCAAAAAGTTGTGGGGGTAGACGCCGCCTACCAAGCAATAATGCAGCTAGACGAAATCAGGGCAAAGTTTCCCTTCGATACCGACGGCGCGGTTATAAAGCTTAACGACTGCTCTTTGTGGCAAAAGGCGGGCTTTACGGCAAAGTCGCCGCGCTGGGCAACCGCGTGGAAATATAAAAGCCAAAGAGCAATAACCACTTTAAAAAAGATAACTTTGCAAGTTGGCAGAACGGGCGCAATTACGCCTGTCGCCGAGCTTGAAAGCGTGTTCCTTTCGGGCAGTACGGTTTCGCGGGCAACCCTGCATAATGCCGACGAATTGGCAAGAAAAGACATACGCGAAGGCGACAAAGTTTTAATAGAAAAAGCGGGCGAAATTATACCCGCAGTAATAGAGGTTGTAGACAAAGATTTGCGCGGAGCAAATTCGCGGCCGTTCAAATTCCCCGAATTCTGCCCCGTGTGCAACACAAAGCTTGTGCGCGACCAAGGCCAGGCGGTTTGGCGTTGCCCTAATTTCTTTTGCCCCGACAGAATAAAACGCGCGCTGGAACACTTTGCCTCGCGCGATTGTATGGACATTGAAGGCTTGGGAGGCGCCGTTGTAGAAAAGCTTGTTTCGGCAAACCTGGTAAAATTCCCCTCCGACATTTATTCGCTTAAAAAAAGCGATTTGCTGGGGCTAGACAACATAAAAGAAAAGAGCGCGCAAAACCTTATAAACGCAATAGGGCAAAGCAAAAACAGGGATTTGCCGCGCCTGCTTTTTGCCATAGGCATTTTTAATATAGGCGAA
>JAXFOH010000098.1:0-16747 GCA_034180465.1 Opitutales bacterium | reverse complement strand
AACGCATGGCAATACACATGGCATGTTCAACACGATATAAACGGCTTAGTTTCGCTTTTCCCCAACAAAGAAGTTTTCTTTGAAAGGCTAGACTACCTCTTTAAAAACAAAGAAACCTCAAAAGAGCAAAAGAAAGGCTTTGTAGACGACGTAAGCGGCTTAATCGGCCAATACGCCCATGGCAACGAGCCTAGCCACCATGTTATCTATATGTTTGCCATGATAGACAAGGCTTGGCGCACGCAGGAACTAGTAAGAGAAGTTTTCGATAAATTCTATTTAAACAAACCCGACGGCCTTTGCGGCAATGACGACTGCGGCCAAATGAGCGCATGGTATATATTCTCGGCAATGGGTTTTTACCCTGTAGACCCGATTTCGGCAGAATATATTTTGGGCGCACCCCAGCTGCCCGAAATGACCGTAAACTTGGCAAACGGCAAAACATTTAAAATTGTGGCAAAAAAGCTTTCGAAAGAAAACAAATACGTAAAAAGCGTAAAGCTTAACGGAAAGCCCTATACTAAAAAGACGATAAGCCATTCCGACATTGTTAACGGCGGCACTTTGGAATTTAGAATGACAGACACCCCGCAAAACAAGTAGAAATTTTGCGAGACCAAAGCCGCTGCAACTATACAATTTGTAGCGGCTTTTTTATATAAATATGAAAAAAATAAAATTTTTAGCAAACTAAGCTTGACAATACACCCCGTTGCAGGTTTTATTTTAGTTTTTACACAATTTAGAAAGCAGAGACTATGAAAGTCGTATCATCATTGAAATCGTTAAAGACACGCCACCCCGACTGCAAAGTTGTTCGCAGAAACGGTAAGGTATATGTAATTTGCAAATCTAATCCCCGCTTTAAAGCAAGGCAGGGCTAATAGCTTTTATAGGAGTTTATTACAAGATGAAAAAAGCAGGACACCCCGATTATCATCCCGTATGCTTTACGGACGTTTCAACAGGCGCTAAGTTTTACACTAAATCTACAATGACGTCGAAACAAAAGGAAACTATCGACGGCGTTGAATACAATGTTGTAATTAGAGATGTTACAGCTGACTCGCACCCTGCCTACACCGGCGAAAAACGCTTTGTAGACACGGCAGGCCGTGTTGAAAAGTTCAACAAAAAATTCGGCCGCGTACGCAAATAGTTTTTATTTGCAGCCAGGCACGCAAAAAAACGCAGGGTTTTATGCCTTGCGTTTTTTGTGTTTATGATAAATGGCTAGCCCTTTGCCCTAACCCTTTAGCACAGATGATTACAAATCATATGCGCTAAAAAACAAATTTTGGTGAAGTATTTAATCTTTTTGCGGCGCACTTTACAAAAGATTTACAAAAGATAAAGTTGCAATCAAAACAAAGCTTATGGGGAACAAGAAAACCGCAATCGTTTCCGATTGCGGTTTTCTGTATAATAAAAAGCTAAAGCCCCTATTTTTTGGATTTTTCTACGGTAAGAACAATATCGTTTACCGCCGAATCCCTTTCGGTTTTATACTTTTGCATTGCAACGCAAACGGTTAAATCGGCAACTTGGCACTTTTCGCCAAGTTTTAGCTTTTTGTTGTTTACCATAACGTAATCGAAAGAGCCCCTAAGCTTTGCATTTCTGCCCGAAAACAATATTAAGGGATAAACTCCCGCCTTTGCCATAGGCGTTATTCTAAGCAATATAGAGCTTCTACCCAAGTCGTTGTTAGTTCCCTTAAAAATCAACGTAGGTATATTGCCGTTTCTTTCAACAAACTCGAATTTCGAATGCGTATATTCGGGGTTGTCTATCGTCATATTGTCGATAAGAACCACGCCGCCAAATTCAACTTTGCTTTTCCCCTCTAAAATAATGCTTGAACCCGACGAAGCCTCTTTGTTGCCAAGCTTTGGCACATTAAAAGTAAGCATATAGTTGCCGTTAAAAGTTGCGGTAGAATCTACAAACTTATAAGCCATTGCGCCAAAGCTTGCGGCATCGGGGCGTGCAACATTGTAGGTTTCTATGCCCGACTTCGAAACAAGCGCACTTTTCCTTAGCTCGAACATATTTGTGCTAAACTCTCCGGGCAAGTGCGTGCACAGCTTGCCCGTCATTACAATTTTGCGCGATTCGGCCAAAACGTGCGAATTTACGGTAATTTCCCTTATGGCAAAATCTTTGTCTATAATATTGGTAAAGTCGGCTCCGTCGCGAAAAACAACGCTGTCGCCCTTGCCGGGCTGACCTTTTAACACGCCTGTGTTGTTGTTTTCGCTATAATAGGTAAGCTCGCTCATCTTTGCAGAGCCCGCCTCTCTGTTTGGTGCCTCGCTCCAAAAAGTAAGGGCAAACATATTAGAACTTGCCGCAATAAGCGCGGCTGCAACAAAGATATTTTTCATTTTTTATCTACTCCAAGGTAAGGACTATGTCGTTGGCAATCTTGTCTCTGTCGGTGGGAGCTACGCCCCAGTCTACAGTGGCGGTTCTTTCGCCTATTTTCTTAGACTGCCCCAACTTAAGCTGCGTGCCGTTAATTTTTACCGAGGCAAACTCGCCCCTTGGTTTTACCGACTTTGTAAAGTGAATCAAAACATACTTGCCACTTTGAAGTTTGCCCGTAAGGGTAAGCTCTATTGCGCTCTTTTCCAGCGTGCCGCCGTTTTTGCCCGAAAACACCAAAACGGGAAGCTTTCCGTCTTTTTCGGCAAAAGTAAATAGCGACTGCGCCGCCGCATTCGACTGCGTTAAATCCGAAATTATGGGAACGCCCTTAAATTCCACCTTGCTAGCCCCCGTAAGCATAAGGGCAAAGCCCGACTTGCTTTTTTTGTTGCCCAAGTTCGACAAATTAAAATTAAGTATGCAATTTCCGTCGAAAGTTGCCGTAGAATCTATAAACCTATATTGCGTAATGCCGAAATTTGCCACTCCGGGGCGGCCTATATTTAAAGTATCTAACCCGCCCTTTGCCGTAAATACGCAATTTTTAAGCTCTAAATACTTTATTTCGTTTTCGCTGCCTAAGTGTGTGCTAAGCGAACCTTTTGCAAGGTTTATCTTTTTCTTTTCGGCGCGGACTTGACCGTTAATGCATAGCGAGCCGCAAACTATGTCGGCATCCAGCTCTATTACGCGCCCTCTTAAGTTTATCGAATCGTTTTTGCGGGGCTTGCCAGAAAGCTTTACCGTGTTTTCGTTGTCGGCATACCATGCCAATTTAGAAAACTTTGCAACGCCCTTGTCGTAGTGCTCTATTTGCCCGTTAAAGACAAGACCAAACAGATTTGCCGCCGCAAAAATGGCTGCCAATGTAAAAATGCTTTTTCTCATATCTATTTTTCCTCTGGTTGCGATACTTGCAAAATAAGGTCGTTTGCGGTGCGCTTGTCTTTGCCGTTTGCAGCCGCGCCCCACATAAGTTTAACTTCCTTGCCGTATAGTTTTACGGCATCGCCGCCTATGGTAATTTTTTTGTTGTTTATTGTAACTTTGTCGAACTTGCCCTTTGGCTTTGCCGAATTTTCCATAACCAACAAAGGATAAAGCCCCGGCTTTGTTTTGCTGTTTATCCTAACCTTAATTCTGGGGTTTTGGAAATCCACCTTATTGTTGTAAACAAACATGCTGGGCAAAAAGCCGCCTTTGTCTTTAAACGAAAGCAGGCACTCGAACCTTTCGGGGTTTGTGGTAAACATCGAGTCTAATATAAGCGCGCCCTTAAGGTTTATTACGCCCTTGCCTTCAAGGATAAAGCCCAAGCCGCTGGCTTCGTCAAGCTCTTTGGGTTCGCCCATGGCTTCAACCAAAAAGCTCATTGTATTTAAAATATTTATTGTGCCGTTGCTGACTTCTAAAGTTACCTTGCCGTAGTTGCAGTCGCGCATAATGCCGCCGCGAACCTTTCCTTTAAACACCTTAACGTTTACAACGCCGTTCTTTCTTGCCGAAAGCGCGGTCGTTGTTCCGCTGGAATAGGTTGAAAAACTGTTTACAACAACAACGTCCAGCTTTTTGCCGTCTACTTCAAACAAATTGCCGCCTTCAAGCTCCAACGTTTTCAGCTGCAGGTCTTTGTCGAGGGTAATAATGTCGCCGCCGCGTATAAAGGCCATATCGTTTTTGCCCGGAACGCCCTTTGCGGGCAAAGCCTGCTGCTGGTAGCTGTTATACCATTTTACTTCGCTAAATTTTACATCGTGCGCGCCTTCCGTATTTTCCGACATATTTTTAAAAGCGTAATAGTCGTAGGCAAATGCGCTTGCCGAAAGCATTAGAGGAATAAAAGAAAGTTCAATAATTTTTTTCATAATAAACCGAAGTATAGTCGCAAAAATTTTCGTTTCAACAAAAAATCTATATATTTACAAAAAAATCAAAGCCCGATGCAAACGCTTCCCTTGCATAAGCTTTATCGCTCGGGCTTTTAGCGGCCGTGGCGTATTATATATTCGTAGGCTTGCACCACTTTGCGCAGCTCTTTTGCAACGGCGTCTAACGCGGCGTCGGAAAGCCCCTTGCTTTGCAGCAAGTCGGGGTGCAGCTCTTTGCACTTTTTGTGATACGCTTTTTTTACGTCGCTTTTGCATGCGCCGTAGGGCACTCCCAAAGTTTTATAACACTCCGCCAAAGTTAGGGCATTTTGTTCGCTTGCGTCAAACTCGCAACAATTGCGTCTGTTTTTATAAGATGCCGATCCTTTGTCGATAAAAAACCCCACAATAAAACCAACAATTAGCCCGACATATCTAAAGGCTAAAAATCCCAGCAGTGCTCCAAGTATCTTTGCGTTCATATTGCAGTGTTATATATGCAAATACTTTGCGCTATAAACAGTGCCGTCAACAAAATTCCCATCTAATATAATACTTGACGGGCTAACGCCTAGCAGGGTATTTTTTGGGAATTATGAAACGTTTATTTTTAAGAACCATTTTCGCTATTTCGTTTTTTGCGACAATGCTTTCGGCTTTTGCGCAGCAAGACAAAAAACCCACTCCCTACGAAAGGGGAACAATGCAGTATAGGGGGCACAACGCCATAAGGGATATTGTATATAAAACAACGCCCGACGGACAAAAACTTGAAATGGACATTATTTTGCCGAAAAAGCAAATCTACAAAAACGGGGCCCCCATTGTTCTGCAGATACACGGTGGCGGCTGGCATAGCGGCGACAGGTTCCATTTGGGCGGCGATGTTGCCTACTACGACAAGTTGGGCGTTGCAACCGCAACGGTTTCGTACCGTCTAATTTCCCTCGAAAAGGGAATTACTATGGTAGACTGTATTAAAGACGTTAAAGACGCTGCGCGCTTTCTTGCCAAAAATGCAAAAAAATACGGGTTAGACGCCTCTAGAATTGCGGTTTGGGGGCACTCGGCGGGCGGCCACCTTTCGCTGATGGAAGTGTTGACCAGCAACAAAGATTTTGTAGACGACAAAGACTTGGCAAAATACGAACCTAAATTTGTTTGCGCAGTGGGCTTGGCCCCAATAGTAAGCTTTGTTAACCCGACTGCTAACGACCTTACCACAACCGACAATACCAGAAGGTTCGGCAAGGGAAATAAAGACAGCAAAGAAATTGCCGAACTTGTAAGCCCAATTTGCTATTTAAAGAAAGATTCCGTTCCCCTATTCATCGTTCAGGGCGACCGCGACACCCTTGTAGACGTAGCTTCTGCCCGCATATTTGTAGACAAAGCGAAAAAAATCGGCGCAAAAGTAAAGTATCTTGAAATTGCAAACGCCTGGCACGATTTTAACTACGGCTTAAAGGGCAACTCTAAAAACCCAAAAGACCGCGATACCACAAAAAAGCCGTCGGTACCCCATTCTAAGATTGTAAAAGACCGCCACGCATTTATAGACGAATATCTGCTAGACGGCATAGAGGAATTGTAGTATGAAATTCGGCAAAAAAAAGCCTCTTATTATAGACGAGCCGAAAAAGAAAACCTTGTATACCCTAAAGCTTTTGCCCGAACAGGCAAAGGCATTAAACGCATGGCTTAGCGCGCATCTTTGGGCGCCCTACAATGTAGACTATGCCGATTTTGCGTTTAAATCGCGCGACTGCAACGTTGTGTTCTACACATCTGGCAAGCTTGTAGTTCAGGGCAAAGGCACCGAAGATTTTGTGCGCTTTGTGCTTGAAGGCGAAATAACCAAAGAGGCAAAGTTCGGCTACGAAGAGGTTTTAAACCCCGAATGGTTTACCGAGCACGCGGGTGTAGACGAATCGGGCAAGGGCGACCTTTTCGGCCCGCTAGTTTCCGCCTGCGTTATCGCCGACAAAGCCGCAGTAAAGAAATGGGTAGACGATGGTCTTAAGGAATCAAAAAAGGTTACCAGCGACAAAGCCGTTATGGCTATGGCGAAAAAAATTAAGGGCACAAAAAACGTGGTCATTAAGGTTACCTATGCTAATATGGAAAAATACAACGCCCTTTACGAAAAGTTCGGCAACCTAAACAAAATGCTGGCATGGATGCACGCAAAGTCGGTAGACAATGCCCTTGCCGAAAAGCATGTTGAATGGGGTATGCTAGACCAATTCACAAAACAACCCCTTGTGCAACGCCTGTTGCAGACAAAAGATTTCACCCTAAAAATGCAGACTAAGGCCGAAAGCGACCCGGTTGTTGCCGCGGCTTCAATAATTGCAAGGGCAACCTATATCTACGTTATGCAAAAACTTTCGCAGGAAGCCGGCATTGAATTGTCGAAAGGGGTTTCGTCCAACGTAAAAGAACAATGCAAGGCCCTTGTAGAAAAATTCGGTGCGCAAAATCTGCCCAAATTTGCAAAAATGCACTTTAAAACCGTAAAGGAGCTTGTTTAAAAAGATGAATCCTTTGGCGGAATTCGACACTAAGCAGCTTAGAACGCGCCCATATATTACGGGTGTAGACGAAGCCGGGCGCGGCGCGCTTGCAGGCCCCGTCTCGGCGGCGGCGTTTGTCGCAAAAGCCGATTTTTATTCGCAAAACAACGAATTGTTCGATTCTATAAACGATTCAAAAAAACTTAGCCCCGAAAAGCGTCTTGAAATTTTTAAATATCTTGGCGAATTAAAAGATCAAAATATTGTGGATTTCGAGTGCGCGTTTTCGTCGGTAGAGGAAATAGAGCAGTTTAACATTTTAAAGGCAACTGCAATGGCAATGGAAAAGACGCTAAGAGCCCTAAACGAACGCCTTAACCTAAACTACAAAAGAAACTCCCCCGCCCTTACGCTTTTCGGCGAAAGCGCGGTAGACACCGCCCAATCGGAAATCTATATAGACGGCAAGCCCATAAAGAATTTCGAATTTAAGCATCGCGCCATAGTTAAGGGCGACGCCACTTGTATGGCAATTGCCGCGGCCTCTATTGTGGCAAAAGTTAGCCGCGACTTGTTTATGGACGAAATGGGCAAAAAATATAAGCACTACGGCTTTGAGCAGCACAAAGGCTACGGAACCGAGCTTCATTGCGAAAGAATTAAAGATCTTGGCAGGTGCCCCATTCACAGGCTTACTTTTGTTAAAACAATGCTAGAGCACGACAAAAAAGACCCTCAGGGCGAGCTTTTCTAGCCCTTAAAGATATATTTGACATTCGTACCCTATAGTACAGAATACAGCCCTTAAAAATGAACGCATTTTACGAAAAAGTTGTAAGACCAATCTGCTTTAAGCAAGACCCTGAAGACGCCCATAACGCTGCAAACAAAGCAATGGAGCTTCTCTCGAAAATTTGGGCGTTAAGAACGCTTATGGAACGCTTTAATTTGGTTAAATACCAAAAAACCATAAAGCTTTTCGGGTTGGAATTTCCTAACTGCGTGGGCTTGGCTGCGGGATTCGACAAACAAGGCACTGGATGGAGAGCGGCTGCCGCCATGGGGTTTGGGCACATCGAAATAGGAACAATAACCCAGCACGAGCAGTTCGGCAACGCAAAACCCCGCGTGTTTAGGTACCCGCAGGACGAATCGGTTGTAAATTCGTTCGGGTTCCCAAACGACGGAGCCGAAAAGGTTGCCAAAAGGCTCGCTAAAAGCAAGGCAAACAAATTCAAAAAAATCCCCTTGGGCATAAACATAGGTAAATCTAAAATCACGCCCTTAGAGGAAGCCGCCCAAGACTATGTTTTTAGCCTTAAGGCGTTGGCCGACTACGCAAGCTATTTTTGCATTAACGTAAGCAGCCCCAACACCCCCGAGCTTAGAAAACTTCAGGGCAAAGACTATTTAAAAGACCTTTTAACCGAAGTAAAAACCGCAAACGAAGACAGGGCAAAAAAACTCGGAAAAGACAAAACACCCATTCTTTTAAAAATAGCCCCGGATTTGTCGTTTAGGGAAATAGATCAAATTTTGGAAACTCTCGAATGTTTGGATTTTGACGGCATTGTGGCGACGAACACCACTATTAGCCGCCCCGAAGACAAGCCCTATCTGCAGCAAAAAGGCGGCCTTAGCGGGGCGTTGCTCTTCAACAAGTCGCTTGAAATTGTAAAATACATTTCGCAGCAAAGCTCGGGCAAGCTGCCCATTATAGGAGTAGGCGGCATAACAAATGAAGAATGCGCCGGCAAAATGCTAGACGCAGGAGCCAGCCTTGTGCAAATCTACACCTCGCTTATCTACCGCGGGCCTTTCTTTGCAAAAGACATTGCAAAATCTGCACAATGGCGTTTTGCAAGCGACTGGGTATAATTTTAACATTAATCAATATAATCTTATTTATTAAAATATTATGGGAAACCCTACCGACCTCAGAAAAGGCAAAGTTATAATGTATAACAAAGTCCCCCACTTGGTAATGAATATGCTGCACCGCACTCAGGGCAGACAGGCTGGCTTTGTTCAGGCAACGTTAAGAAACCTCGAAACGGGAACTTCTACAACAACAAAGTTCCGTTCGACCGACTCGGTTGAATTTTGCCATACCGACAACCAGAATTTGGAATATTCGTTTAAAGACCACGACGGCTTCCACTTCTTAGACCAAAACACTTTTGAAGATACCGTTTTGCCCGAAAGCATTATCGGCGAAGATATTAAATGGCTTATAGAAGGCAGCGTATACTCTATTAAGTTTGTAAACGGCAACCCCGTAACGCTAGACTTGCCAAATGTTATAGAAATGAAAGTTGCCGACGCTCCCGAAGGCCGCCGCGGCGACACGACAACAACGCCCATGAAACCCGTAACACTGGAAACCGGCATTGTTGTTCAAGCCCCCCTCTTCATCAAAACGGGCGACGTTCTTAAAATAAGAACCGAAGACACAACCTACGTCAGCAGAGCCTAGCGCGTTTTGCTTTGCAGTTTTGCCGCAAGCTAAGTTATGGAAACTCTTAAACAGTTGCCGCTAAAACCGATAGACCTTAGGGCTATTTTGGAATATGTGCCGCTATATAGAAACCAAATATTTGTAGTTTCGATAGACGGCAGCGTTGCCGACTGCGACAATTTTCAAAACTTGGCAACCGACATAGCTGTTTTATATAGCCTTGGCATAAAAATTGTTATTGTGCACGGCATAGGCAAACAGCTAAAAGACTTGGCTAAACAAAGGAACATTACCGCCAGCGACGTTTACGGCGACAACCCCGTAGACGACCAAACCTTGGCTTTGGCGATAGAAGCCTCGGCAAACGTATCGCAAAAGATAAGAGACGAGCTTTCGTTAAAAGACCTTAAATGCGCCGCAATAACGCCCGTGCGCCCCACGCAAGTAGGCATAATTTCGGGTATAGACCACCTAAATGCTGGCAAGGCAGACAAAATAGATTTCGAAACCATAGCAAGTTTGATTTCTTTGGGCATAATACCAATTATCTCGCCAGTTGCCCCAGATAGGAACGGCAACATTTTAAGGATAAATTCGGATATGCTTGCCGCCGACTTGGCAATGGGGCTTAGGGCTTCGAAGCTTATATACATAACCGTTACAAACGGGTTGGCAACAAATGGCGAAAGAGCCATTGCAGTTCCCTTAAACAAGTTAATGGAAATGCTCGAAAGCAAAAAGGCGCAAATAGACCCAAGGGCATTAAGCAAGGCAAAGTTTGCCGCCAAGGCGTTAGACTCAACCTTCACAAGCAGGGCTCACATACTAAACGGCATGGAGTATGCGTGTTTGCTAACCGAAGTTTTCGACACCGTAGGGTGCGGCACAATGATATATGCCGATGAATATCAAAAGATAAGAAAAGCTCGCCCAAGCGATGCCGCGGCAATATACAACATTTCCAAAATATCGGTAAAAGAGCAAAACCTTGTTCAAAGAACTTTAGACGAAATTCAATGCAATATTCAGAACTATTTTATATACGAAATAGACGGCTCGATTATTGCCTTTGTTTGCCTGAACGACCTGGGCGAAGGCTGCGCCGAACTTGCATCTTTGCACGTTCAACACTTCTACCAGGGCCACAACGTGGGCAAAACGCTTGTAGATTACGTTATAAAAACGGCAAAAGAGCAAAACTACAAAAAACTTTTTGCGCTTAGCACAAAAAGCGCACCGTTCTTTTTGGTTTGCAACTTTTCGGAAACAAGTCCCCAAAGCCTGCCCGCAAAGAGGCTGGAAAAATACAAGCGCTCGAAACGCAACTCGAAAGTATTTTATATAGACTTAAAATAAATGATACAAATTTCATTTGCACTTATAGCATTATGCCTAATCATAACCGGAGTAAAATTGATAGCGTACTATTTCTTTGAAAGCGAAGAAACGCGCTTTAGCGACTACAGAAACAGATACGACTACAGCTACCACGACTATAAAAAGTGCAGAAGACGCGGTAGAATTGCCTCGGCAAGTTTATTTGCGGCTGGTCTGATTATGTTTTTTGCGGCCGTTTTTTGTTAAAAAATCTCGATTTTCGGAAACTTTTTTCTATTATGTGCGTTTAATCTTTAGACGCACTTTTTTATCTAAAGTGCACTTGTAATTTCAGGCCTTTTTTACATCTATGCACAAAAATATTCCGGGGAGATTTTCGGCGGCAAATCTTGCGCTGGTCGGCGCATTTCTTTGCACAACTACTGCTTTAGCGCAAAACTACTACAATGCGGGACAGCAACCCGCCTACCCGCAAGGCAATTATAGGTATCAAAATGCGCCATACGCCGCACAGCCCGCACAAATACAGCAGCCCGTGCAATATGCACCAAACGGCGGCTACTACCATCAACCGCAAGCGGCATATCCGCGCCAGGGGCAGTTTAGGCAAAATATGCAAATGCAGCCGTCGGCTACGCCCTTCCCCTACCCGAAAAGTGAATATTCGCAAGACGGCCAGCTGCAAGGGCCATTTTATTTTGTAGACGAATCTCCCGTGCAGGTGATAAAAGTTTTAGAGCTGCTTTCGAACAAGCCCATAATGCAGTCGCCATTTTTACCGAATGTAAAAATAAATTTTACCTGCAAAGACAAAATTTTTAAAGATGAAGCCGTAGAGGTTTTAAAGTCGCTTTTAAGCGTAAACGGCATTGCAATAATTCCGCTTGGCGAAAACTTTTTGAAGGCGGTTCCGGTTACCGGCATAAACTCGCAATCGCCCGAATTTTTAGAAGGCGACACATCTAAAATGGAAGCTTCAATGGTATTCTACACAAAGCTTTACAGGCTGGAATATCTCGAAACCGAAAACGCCCAGCAATTATTCAATTCGTTTATTTCGCCAAACGGCATTGCCACCCTTGCGTTTTTTCCGCGAATAAATTCGTTTTTGCTTACCGATACATTGGCAAACCACCAAAGGATGGAAAAGCTTTTAAAGCAAATAGACGTAAAAACAAAAATCCGCGAGGATATGGCGTTTATCAAGCTTAAAAACACCAGTGCCGAGGAGATGAAAAAACGCCTATCGAACGTAAATTCAAACATACTTAAAAAGTATTTCGAAAAAACCGTGATAGACGCCGACGAAAGAACAAACCAACTTATAATTTTCACGCAAAAGGGAAATATTGAATACATAAAAAAGTTTGTTGAAGGCTTCGATATCGCTGCCGAACCCCTTACAAAAAGCGAAGTATTCTACATAAAGCACGGCGAGGCAAAAGACGTTGCAAAGGCCCTTACCGACGTTGTAAAGGGCCAGCAGCAGGCGGCAAAAGCGTTAAAGACGAAGGCGTCGAAAACAAGAAATACAAATATCGAAAAATCGGTAGCCTCCACCGAGCTAAAAAGCATAAACGGCGAAGACGCCCCCGAAAGCGCGCCTGAAAAGCCAGCGCAAACACAGTCTCCCGAGGCAGGCGACCCCACTTTGCAGTTTAGCGACTTCGTTACAATTGTTTCGAACGAGCGTAGCAATTCGGTTATTGTATACGGCACCGACAGCGACATAAAACAGATTTCAACCCTTATCTCGAAAATAGATGTTGTTTTGCTGCAGGTTAAAATAGATGTTATAATAACCGAAGTTCAGCTTACCGACGAGCAGGTTTCGGGGTTAAGCAGCTTTAATTTGGGCTACGATTTGGCATCGCCCTTTAAGGTTGGCACCGCCGAATCGCTAGCCCACGGCTTTCAGGGAGGAACGGGCACAAACTCGCTAAACGGCACACAGGCGTTTTCATTTAAGGCAACCGAAAATTCTTTTCAGGCAATATTTAACGCCGCAAAAACAAATTCGAATGTAAAAGTGTTGTCGGCGCCCACAATAGTTACGGCGCACAATAAAGACGGCCGCATAAACGTTTCGCAGTCATACCCTATCATTAAAAGCACAATTTCAAGCGTTGTTAATGTGGACAACACGCAAAGCACAGTAGAATATATGGACATAGGCATAAACCTGAAAGTTACGCCATTTATTGGCGACAACGGGCTTATACAGCTAAACATAACCCAAAGTGCCGACACTATTTTGTCGCAAACGCAAATTAGCGGCAATTCGCAGCCGGTAATAGGCAAGCGCGAGGCCGAAAGCTTTGTAAGCGTGCACGACGGCGACATTATTGTTCTTGGCGGGCTTCAGCAAAACAACCTTAGCGAAGACGGTCAAAAAGTTTGGCTTTTGGGCGACATTCCGCTTTTGGGCAGGCTCTTTAGCCCCGAGCAGCACAAATACCAAAAAAGCGAACTTATAATATTTATAAGGCCCACCATAATAAACGGCTCGTCGAAAATCGGCGACGGCAAGCAAGACCACCTAAGCGGATTAAAGTCGTTTGAAATGGCAAATTCGTATGTAAAAGACGGCTCTTTTTCCGATAAAGACGATTCCGAAAAAGCGCAGGCATTCTACAAAACACAAAAGCAAAAAGACGAAGAAATGCGCGCCGCAAAAGAAAAGGCAAAAACCGAAACCGGCGAAAAGCAGACGGAAGATAAATAATGAAAAATTTCTTAACAGCCGCCGCCCTTTTTGCATTTGCGCTTACCGCAGCAGCGCAGGAAGACGACAACGCCCTTTTAAATTCGCTTACCGAAAACTGCCCATTTGGGCAAAATGCGGCAGCCGGCAACTGGGGCAATTTGGGCGACGTAAGCGGCTTTATAACCCTTCGCGGCATAATCTGTTGCGGCAACATTTGGTATTTTAGCATATACAACGCGCAAACAAACTCGTGTAGCTGGCTTGCGCTTAAAGACGCCGAAAACCTTATGCCCTACAAGGCCGAATTTTTCGACGACGAAAACAACACACTTTTGCTTGCCGCAAACGGAAAAAACATAGAGATTCAGCTTAAAGAGCAAGATCCGTTTACCGCCCCGCTTCCCAATATGGTGGCGGGCACGGCAAGGGCGCGGCGCGACGGCAACGGCTTTCAGCGCGCGCTTTCAAGAATGAGCACCGAACAAAAAATGTCTATGGCATTGCAGCTTGCAACCGATATGATGCGCCAAAATCAAAACGGGCAAAACCGCCAACAAAGACAAAACCGCCAATCGCGCCAAAGAAGGAACCGGTAAAAAATGCGAGATTCGCTTTTAGAATATTTTGAAAAGCACCTTTTGCCCGAGCAATTGCAAGAGTTTGAAAGCCTATCCCCCCAGCAAAAAGCCGATTTTATTTTAGACAAAACTTCGTTCACGCAGGAGGAACTGGCAAAGAAAGTAGCCGAGCTTTCGGGCAACGCCTACATAGACGAAATACACCCGCAAGACCACCCCGAAAAGCTGGTAGATAGCAGAATTATTCTTGAATACCAGTGCCTGCCGCTAAGCAGCAAAGACGGCTTTGTTTTGGCGGTTTCGTACCCTTTAAACGAAGAGCAAACGGCTTGGATTGCCGCCATTTGCGGCAAAACGCCCGTTTTTAAAATTGCGCAAGCCAAAAAGCTTTCCGAAACAATATCGCAGCGTTTCGGCGTTGGTGCCGACTCGTTTGCACAGGGCGAAAGCGACATTTTGTCGGACGCCGACGACGCCGACTTTGAGGAGGACGAAAACGCTGCCATAATAAAATTTGTAAACGAAATTGTGCTTAAGGCTGTCTTAGACAGGGCAACCGACATACACATAGAGCCGCAAAAAGAATCTCTAAACATAAGGTTTAGGATAGACGGCAACCTTGTTCCCGTAAAGCTGCCCGACAACCTAGTAAAATTTAAAAACGCCGTAATTTCGCGAATAAAAATTATGGCGAAATTGAATATTTCTGAAAAACGCCGCCCGCAAGACGGACGCATAAAGTTTACCGCCAAAAACGGAACGGATATAGACATAAGAGTTTCGTCGCTGCCAACCCTATACGGCGAAAGCATTTCGCTTAGGCTTTTAACGCAAAAATCGCACGCGGTAACTATAGACGACCTCGGATTTATGCCCGAGGACATATCCAAAATTTCGGCGCCGCTTTCGAGACCGCACGGCATAATTTTGGTAACGGGACCAACGGGTTCGGGCAAGTCTACAACGCTTACCGCTTTTATAAGGAAGCTTCGCCGCCCGCAAGTTCGCATAATTACGGTAGAAGACCCCGTAGAATACGAAGTAGGCAACGTAAACCAAACGCAGGTTCAGCCCGAAATAGGGCTTACATTTTCTGCCGCGCTGCGCTCTATTTTAAGGCAGGACCCCGACATTATAATGATAGGCGAAATACGCGACCGCGAAACCGCCGACATCGCAATAAGGGCAAGCCTTACGGGGCACTTGGTGCTTAGCACGCTACATACAAACGACGCCGCAGGGGCGTTAACCCGCCTTTTGGATATGGATATAGAGCCATTCCTTATAGCGTCGTCGGTTGAGATGATTTTGGCGCAAAGGCTGGTTCGCAAGCTGTGCGGCTGCAAAATTAAGGCAAACTACACAAAAGAGTATCTTAAAGACTGCGCAAAAAGCCTCGGCATAAAAGACGAAATGCTTGAAAATTGCGAAAACATCTGCAAACCCGCAGGCTGCAAAAAATGCGGCAACATAGGCTATTTTGGGAGAACCGGCATATTCGAAATTTTGCTTACAAACGAACGCCTGCACAATATGGTTATAACACGTAAAACCGCGCGCCAAATACGCAACGACGCCCGAGAACACGGTATGCGCACTTTGCAGGAATGCGGCTTTGAACTTTTAAAACGCGGCATTACGGGGCTCGAGGAAATTATGGCCTACGCGGGAGAAAACGAGTAAAGATGCCAGAATTTTCGTACAAGGCATTCAACAGTCTCGGCAAGAAAGTGTCGGGCAAAATCTCGGCAAACGATAAAAAGTCGGCATTGGCATTGCTGGCAAAACAGTCGCTAAAAGTTGCCGCAATTTACGAAAACGAAAACATTGCGCAAAGCGAAGCAAAAAGCGACACTGCCGCCGTTTCGGGCACGGCAAAACTTGCATTGCCTTTTTTTGAAAAGCTAAACTGGCTTTGCAGGGGCGCAATGCCCGTTGCCGACGCCGTAAAAAGCCTAAGCTTAAGGGCGTTGAACAAAAATTTGGCAGCGTTGTGCAGGGCAATCTACAAAAAAATGAGCGAGGGCGAAACGCTTTCGAACGCGTTGGCAAGCTTCCCTAAAATTTTCGACAACACCATAATACACCTGTTGCAGGCGGGCGAAAGCTCGAACAACCTTGTGCCGATTTTTGCCGATATAATAGACTATTTAAAGGAGAAAAAAGAGCTAAAGGCAAAGCTCGCGCAGGCGGCGGCATATCCGTTATTTTTGATAATAATGGCCTTTTCGGTTGTGCTGTTTTTCCTGTTTTATATGCTGCCTAAAATAGAGTCTATGATGGAGAATATGGGGGGCGAACTTTCGCTGCCCGTAAAAATTCTGATGTGGGGCGGCAACTTTGCCCTTGTTTACGGGCCCTTTGTTTTGATTGCGGCATTTGCGGTATTTTTGGCGGTAAAGGCATATTCTAGAACCGAAAGCGGCAGAATTGTTTGCGGCAAATACGCCCTTAAAATTCCGCTTATAGGCAGAATTTTGCAGTGTGCAGACCTCTGCAAAATAACGGGGCTTTGCTCGATTTTGTTCGGCTCTAGCGTAAATACAACCGAAACTTTCAGGCTCGTAGAAAAGGCGATATCAAACCCCTACATAGCGCAAAAATTCAGGCTTTGCCGCGCAGCGGTAAACGATGGCGCGGCGATTTCTACAGCCCTAAAAAAATATGAAATTTTAAGCGACGAAGATTTGGACATTATTTCGGTTGGGGAAAAGACGGGCTCGCTAAAAAACAGTTTTTCGGAGCTTCGCAAACTGCAATACGAAACAATGAATTTGCGCATAAAAACCGCCATAACACTGCTGGCTTCATCGGCATTGGCAAGCGCGTTCTTTCTTGTATTTTTAATT
>JAXFOH010000087.1:0-3803 GCA_034180465.1 Opitutales bacterium | reverse complement strand
GCTTACAACGCACACTTAATTATAAGGAGATAAAAAAATGATAAATCCAGTTCTTGCAATGCATATGTCCGACGCCCTTGTGTCTGCAAAAGTTGGGGGCGTAATGTGGTTTGTTTTTCTGCTTTTGTTGCTATATTCGGCAAAAAAATCCGCCTCAAATTTCGACAAACTGAATATCCCTTTGATGGGGGTTATGGCGGCGTTTGTGTTTGCGGCGCAAATGCTAAATTTTTCGATACCGGCAACGGGATCTAGCGGGCACATTGGAGGCGGAATTTTGCTGGCGGCCACACTTGGGGCTTATCCTGCGTTTATCGCGCTTAGTTCGGTGCTGTTTATACAGGCATTGTTTTTTGCCGACGGCGGAATATTGGCTTTTGGCTGCAACGCTTTTAATATGGCGTTTTTTGCGTGCTTTGTCGCATATCCGTTGGTTTTTTTGCCCATTGTGCGCAAAAGCAAAGGCAGGTTTGCCGTGGTAGCTGCCAGCGTATTGGCGTGCGTTTTAACTTTGCAGTGCGGCTCGTTTTGCGTTGTTTTGCAAACTTTGTGTTCGGGCATTACCGAGCTGGATTTTAAAACATTTCTCTTATTTATGCAGCCCATACATTTGGCGATTGGCGTTGTAGAGGGCGTGGCAACCGCCTTTGTGTTGCTGGCCATTAAAGACACAAACGCATTTGTTTTTAACGAGCTAACCGAAGGCAAATTTATACCTTCAAAAAAAAGCGCACTTTGGCTTATGTCTATTGCCGCGGTTGTTTTTGGCGCGCTGTTTTCTATTTACGCCAGCGAAAAGCCCGACGGGCTTGAGTGGTCTTTGCAAAACACCGCGAAAACCGAAATTGTGGCAGAAAAAAGCGTTGCGCATTTGGCAAGCGAAAACATTGCAAACAACACGGCAATTTTTAGCGACTATTCAACGCCTATGCTTGACGGCAAGGCGTCTACCTCGGCAGCTGGGCTAATAGGCTCGCTTATAACGGCGGCGTTTTTATTTGCTGGGTATTTTGCCTTTAAATTTGTAGCCAAAGTGAAAATAAATGGAAAGTAGCTTGCAGACAAAAAGCTGCAATATGTACTCTATGCCCAACGCCTTGGCAAAGTCGGCGGCGTTGTTTGTGTTTGTAGTCTGCGTTGTGTCGTTCGGCAAATACGATGCCTTTTGCCTTGTAATATATTTTGCTTTTCCGTTATTTTTTGGGGCTATGTGCAAAATTAGCCAGGGCGAAATTTTAAGGAAGGCATTGCCTGCTATTTTTGTTGCGTTTATTGCGGGGGTTGCAAACGTTTTTATAGAGCAAAAAACGGCGTTTAAAGTTTTTTCTTTTTGCGTAAGTTTTGGGGTGCTTTCGCTTTTTACACTACTTTTAAAGGCATATTTATGCGTGGCAATGGCAGTAATTTTTGCGAAGACGACTCCCGTAAACGAGATTGCAGGGACTTTGGCAAAATTGAAAATTCCATGCATTGTTGTTATGCAAATTATGCTTACAATACGCTATTTAAATTGCGTTTGTAGCGAGGCTAGCAGAATGGCAAAGGCCTACTCTTTGCGGAGCCCCATGCACCCTAAAATAAAATTCGAGCATTATCCCGCAATGCTGGCAAACCTTTTTATGCGCACGCTTGCCCGCGCAAACTCTGTATACAACGCAATGCAATGCCGCAATTTCGACATTCGCTGCTATAGGCAAGCCCCGCAAAACTTTGCAATAAATGACGCCGTATTTTTTGCAGGGTTTGCTTGTATGTGTCTGCTTTTTAGATTTTTTAATATTCCACTTTTTATAGAACGAATTTTTTATGATTAAAATTGAAGACCTTACTGTTTGCAGAAGCTGCAAAATTGCCGCAATAAACTCGCTTTCGCTCGAAATCGAAAAAGGGGCATGCTGCGCGGTTATAGGCGCAAACGGGGCGGGCAAAACAACGCTTTTGCATTCTATTATGGGCCTTTTGCAACCCGAAAGCGGCAAAATTTATGTAAATTCGGTTTTGGTTGAAAAACATAGCTTGTCTAAAATAAGAAGTTATGCGGGGCTTGTATTCCAAAATTGCGACGACCAGCTTTTCTTTTCTACCGTGCAAGAAGATATTGCGTTCGGCTTTTTAAACCGCAAAGTTCCGCAACAAATTGCGTTTGAAAATGTAAACGCACTTATGGAAGAATACGGGATTATGCACTTGGCAAAACGACCAATACAAAATTTGTCGGACGGCGAAAAAAAGAGGGTGGCAATTTGCTCGGTTTTGGCGGCCGAGCCCGAAGTTTTGCTTTTAGACGAGCCCACAGCTTTGCTCGACTGCAAATGCAAAAGGCAAACAGCCGATATTTTGCGCTCGCTAAACAAAACAATTTTAATGACCACCCACGATTTGGAATTTGCCTTAAACCTTTGCAGCCATTGCGCGGTTTTAAACAAAGGCAGCGTAGCCGCCTTCGGCAAAACCAAAGACATTCTTGCAAACAAAAGCCTTTTGGAAAACTGCGGGCTAATTTAGGCCAAAAAAAATTTCTGCCCGATTCTGCCAAATTTTTATTTGACACATTTTAAATCTTTTTATATGTATATAGGGCAAATAGTACTAAGAATATGGGCATTGCAAGCTTAAATTCACAGTTAAAACGTTTGGTCTTAAAATTGTTGCCGCACGAGGGCTTTCTCGAAACGGCAATTCCGGGTTTTTATGTACATAGGATTGAGCATGAAAACGGATATAACAGGTGCGTATATTCCCCTAAAATTATCCTTATTGTTCAGGGCAGCAAGCGCGCAATTACGGGCAATATAGAAACGGCATATCACGAAAACCAGTGCTTGGTTTCGGGCATAGATATACTCGGAACTAGCTGCATTGCGCAGGCAACGCCCCAAAAACCGCTGCTTACAATTACGCTAGATTTGAACATAAAACAAATTTCGCAAATGATTGCCGAAATGCCGCTCGACAAAATTAGGGGCGACAAAGTTTTTAACGGCCTTGCGGTTGCCGACGCCGACGAGGGGTTAATGGACGCTTTTTTGCGCCTGTTAAAATTGCTAGATACTCTCGATGACATTCCCGTTATTGCCCCCGTTATTGTAAAAGAAATTTACACAAGGCTGCTTATTAGCCCAATGGGCAGGCACGTTCGCCAACTTTGCACATTTGGCACCCAAAGCAACCAAATAACAAAGGCGGTTGGCTGGCTTAAAACAAATTATAAAAAGCCAATAAGGATAAACGAACTTGCAAAATATGTTAATATGGCGCCTACAACTTTCCATAGGCACTTTCGAAAAGTTACGTCTATTAGCCCAATTCAATACCAAAAAAATTTGCGCTTGCACGAGGCAAAAAGGCTTATGATTTCTGAAAACGAAACCGTTGCCAACGCAGCCTACGCCGTGGGCTACGAAAGCCCCACGCAGTTTAGCCGCGAATATAAACGCTATTTCGGCATGTCTCCGAAAAGAGACGTTGCAGTTTAAAAAAGTTTTACTTGCCAAATTGGCGTTGCTTTAATTGCAGGGCAACGCCTGTTTTTGTTGTAGCTATGCGCAAAACACGGCAAAGGGCGGTTTTTCGTTTTTAGGCTTTGTAAGGCGAAGTATATATATGTAAAAGCAAGGCAAACGATTGTGCTGTTCTGGCAATTCAAATCTTGGCTTTGTAGATAAAGTTGCAATGAGGCGGAAAACAAAAAACCGCTCAAACAAATTTTGTTTGAACGGTTATGGGAAATTGGGTGCAGGGACTGGATTTGAACCAGCGACCTTCAGGTTATGAGCCTGACGAGCTACCAAGCTGCTCCACCC
>JAXFOH010000081.1:0-14475 GCA_034180465.1 Opitutales bacterium | reverse complement strand
TACTTTTCGAGAAATCCAAAGGCTCGGTTACCGTTCCCGGCATTTTGCCGCCGCACCAAATGTCGGCTGTGGGTTTTTCCTGCGCAAAGGCGGTTGCCAATGCCATTAACGAGAGTATGCAAAATAGTTTCTTCATCATATAGAGCTTATCTATACGAAGCCGATTTTGCTTTCAAACAAAAAATCTACCTTTTCATTTTTGAATTTTTGAGCGCAACTTTTTTGCAGAGAATTTGTGCTAACCACGAAAGCCCAAACAATACAAAAACCAACTCTAGCAACATCAACATAGCGATGCAAATTTTTATACTCTCTGCAACAAAGTCAATTTTTTGTTTTTATAAAAAGTGTTTTCGGGGTTAGTTTTTATCTTGCAATTATATGCAAATTTGGCACCTTCAAAAAGAAGAACTTAAGATACCCCCGATGGACGCTATATCAAAGGCATTTTACGACTACTGCAAAGCAAACGGACTAAAAAAAACTGTCCCACGCCGCGCCGTGTTCGAATTGTTTTATCACGGGGACATACACATTAGCGTAGACGACGTGTTTAGACAAATTCGCAAAAAGCTGCCATCCATTAAAGAAGAGAGCCTTTACCGCGTTTTGGCAGACCTTGAGCGAACGGGCAATATACGCAGGATGGATATTAGGGGCGTAATGAAATACGAATCGGCAAAGACGGTTCACGACCATTTTGTTTGCTCGCAATGCGGCAGGATTATAGACGTAAAAAGCTTTGGCGTTAGCGCGCCGAAAACACTAAAAAACGTCAGTATAAGCTCTGTTACAGTATACGGAATTTGCCCCGAGTGCCAAAAAGCTAAAGAATAGGAATTATAAAACGAATGAAAACACTGCCGAAATTCTTTTTGTTTTTAACTTATGCAGTGTTTTTTGTCCCGCTTTCTGCAAGAGTGCCAAAAGATATTAAGCTTTGAGCAAAAGAGTATTTGCAAAGCCCCAACAACACCGACAATGTACGCGAGGCTTTTTGTATGCTATATAACAATGGCGGCAACGAAATCTTTGCACCAACAGAAAGCGAAAATACCGAGTTTTTGTTTTTGTGCCTAAGGGGGTTGGCTAAAGATGCCGACAAGCACCGATTTAGCCTGCGCTACCAATTTCAGCTAAACCAAATTTTAAAGCTGATTTTAGGAAGTGTAGATACCGATGAATCAAAAAAAGTAAAATTGCCAAACGGACAAATAATGGTTTTGTTCGACGCCTTAAAGGCTAATATGTTTTTAATGCAAGGCGACGATATTTAACTGGCGCGATATGTTGAATATGTTTCTGACACAAGCGTTTCGTACTGCGAAGAATCGAAAGCGGGCTTTTTAGACGGGGCAAAGAAAGCCGAGCTAGTCGAAAAATGGCGCGCCAAATTTTTAGAGACAAAAGATTGCAACAACCCGCCTTTGCCTACAGCAAAAGCAAAAGAACCCGTTGTATTTGAAGTGTTCAAAAAAGCCTGCAACACCTACAAAATTTATTACGAAGGCGGCGTTTGCCTGGACGGCGGCAGCCTGCCGATTACAATAACAAACCATGTAAGAACATATACATTGCTTATAAAAGCCCACAACAAGCTGAATAAAGACGGCTGCAATTATGAGGTATTTTCGAACTCGAACAACTATTATGCGTCTGCCGAACTGCATTTTGCCCGCAACGAAAAGCAAGCTAAGCCAAATTTTGATTTTTCAGAAATCGAGAGGATTTTAAGCACCCGCGCTTTAGACAATGTTTCGCGCAACAATCTTATAAATTTCATAAAAAAATCTAACGATTCAAAACAAATAGAAAACATAAAACGCCTGTTTTTTGGCGGAAACGCCCCTTAAAAATAAAATTCTTTTGCTTGATTTTGCGGGCAAAGGGGGTTTTATTTCGCGGTTTATGTTAATGTTTTTACCTTTAATTGCAGCGGCGTTATATAGCGTTAGCGTTATTCTGGTAAAGGAGTATTCCTCGTTCGGCAAAATGTCGGGCGTGGGGGCTTTGATATTAAACAATGCGGCCATGTGCGCGGTTTTTGCGCCCGCGCTGTTTTTGGGCGGCAATGTTAATTTGCACAAGCTTTGGGAACCCGTGCTTATTGGCGTATTTTGGGGGTTGGCAAACATTGCAACCTTTATTTGCGCGCAAAAGGGCGAAGTTTCGCTAATGACGCCAATTATGGGCGTAAAGGTTTTAATTGTATTTGTTTTTGCGCACTTTCTTATTGGGGCGGTTCTTACAACGCCCATGTACATTGCGGGCTTTGCGTGTTGCTTTGCGGTTTTCCTTATGGGTTTCGATAAAAGCTCTTTAAAAAGCAAAAAGTTTGCAATAACGCTGGTGTTGGCGTTGTTGGCGTGCACTTCGTATGCAGCGGCCGACGTTTTAATACAAACATTTTCCGCCGACTTTTCGCCGTGGCATATGCTGGCAATTTCGTCTATTTCGGTTTTGGTTTCGTCGTTTCCGTTTTTGCCTAAGTTTACTAAAGAGCTTAAAAAGGCCGACAAAAAAAGCCTTTTGCTTTGCGCGGCTGCTGCCCTAATTATGGCAATCGAAAGCATATTTATGTTCTATGCGATAAGGGAGGGTGTGGGAGCCGCCCTTTGCAATATTCTCTACAATATGCGCGGGGTAATTTCTGTTGTTTTGGTGTTTATTTTAGGGAAAACGCTAAGAGGAATTGCCGAATTAAATTCCTCGTCGGCGGCAAAAAGGCTTATTGGCTCGATTATAATCATTGCGGCGGTTGCCTTTGCCGTATTTACGAAATAGAGCGGCAAAATAACTGACTTTTACCCGCAAAAAGCCCCCCGAAAATTCGGGGAGCTTGCTATTACGATAGATTATGAAATTTTTTTATTCGTCTTTTGCCGCCCAAGTTTTAACTTTTTTCGGTTCTTTGCCCTTCGAGCACGAGCAGCAACCGCCCGAACACGAAGAACACTGGCTATTGCGGCCTTTATTTAATTTTTTCGTCACAATCAAGATGCCGACGGCCGCCAACAAAGCCACAACTATTGTAAGACCCCTTTCCATATAATTAGCCCCCTATAATTTTTGTGCCTAAATCGAATATAAGACCTATGTGGTATACCACAAATGTGAAGGCGTATGCCAGAGCGAACAACCCTATTGCTTCGATTATTGCCATAGACCACGAGTTAAGCTCTCTTTTGATAACCGCCAATGTAGCCAAGCAGGGGATAGACATTAGGCAGAATATCATTATGCAAAAGCCCTGAAGCGGAGTATAGGCAGAGGCCAATCTTTCGCGAAGGGGAACGCATTCTTCGTCGGCTTCGCCTTCGGCATAAAGAATGCCCAACTGCGAAACAAACACCTCTTTTGCCGCCAATGCGCCAATGGAAGCCGTTGTAAGTTTCCAGTCGAAACCTATTGGGCGGAATACCGGCTCAAGGAATTTACCTACTCTGCCTGAAATTGTATATTCCATAGCTTCGGCAGCCTTTTCGTTTTCGAGGGCCGTTGCCTTTTCGGCGGCTTCGGCTTGGGCGTCTACAATTGCCTTTTGGGCAGCGTTAAGCGACTTGTTTGCGGAAAGCTTTTCAAGCATTTCTCCGGAAAGGGCCGAGCTTTCTTTCACTTCGGCAATTTCCTCCTTATCCAACAAGGGCGAAATTACCGCCAATTTTGCCGCGTCTATTGCAGCCGACTTTTGAACGGCTTCGGCCTGGGCGTCGTAGTCTTTCGAAAACTCCGTCTTTTCGGGGTAGGTGTTTGCAATGTACAACAATATTGAAGTTGCCAAGATTATGGTACCTGCTTTGTGCAAATACATTTTACCTCTGTCCCACATGTGCAGCAAAAGGCTTTTAATTGTGGGCATTCTGTAGGGGGGCAATTCCATTAGATATACTTCACCGTCGCCCTTAAATATGGTGCTTTTCATTATGCGGGCTGCAACCAAGGCAACAACCACGCCTATTAGGTACACCAACCACATAATAAACGCCTGATACTTAGCCGCAAAGAATGCGGGAATAATCAGGGCATAAATGGGAAGTCTTGCGCCACAGCTCATCAACGGCAAAACCATAATTGTTGTTTTGCGGTCTTTTTCGGATTCTATGCAGCGAGTTGCCATAATGGCTGGAACGTTGCATCCGAAGCCCAAAATTAGCGGCACAAACGAACGCCCCTGCAGGCCGAACTCGCGCATAACGCCGTCCATTACAAAGGCAGCCCTTGACATATAGCCGCTGTCTTCCAAAATGGCTATTGCAAAGAATAAGAATAAGATGTTTGGCAAGAATACCAAAACGCCGCCTACACCGCCTATGATACCGTCGGTTACAAGGCTTCTAAGATACGGAAAGCTTTCTTCGCTCCACGAATTTTTAACTAGGTCGGACAAGTAGCCGAAAAAGTCTTCTATCATTCCCATAAAGGGGTCGGCGCAGGTAAACGTAAAATAGAAAGTAACATATATGATTGCCAAGAATATGGGCAACCCCAAGAACTTGTTGGTCATTACGTTGTCAATTTTGTCGGAAATTTCGCGGCGTTTTTCGCCCGTCATAGAAATGGCGTCGCGGAAAGCACCCGAAAGCATTGCATAGCGGCGATCGGCCATAAAGCTGGCGGCCTCTATTGCGTGAATGTTGTATAGGTGCTTTATCTGGGCGTTTACCTCGTCGTGAACGGGAGTAAAGTCTTCTATTTTCTTTACGCAGCTGTCGTCTTCCAAAAGCTTAATTGCAAAGAATCTGGAAGGAATATGAGCGTATTTTTCTATGTGCAAAGCGTCTATCTTATCGGCAACATCCTTTATGGAATCGTCTATATCGCCGCCGTACGAAAGCATTGGAACGCCGTGGGTTTCGAGCGTTTTTAGCACGCCCGAAAGTTTTTCGACAAGCTCGGTCACCCCGCCGGCTTTGCGGCCTATGCACTGGGCTATAGGCGAACCGAAATATTTTTCCAGTTTTGGAATGTCGAATTTTAAGCCCTTGCGCTTTGCGTCGTCGGACATATTGAACACAATAAGCATCGGGATGTGCAATTCGGCCAACTGTGTTGTTAAATACATGCTTCTGCGCGGAATCGACGAGTCTACAATGTTAATTAGAATGTCGATGCCGGGCTTTGTAAGTTCGTCGAAAACTACGGCTTCTTCGGGAGACCCCGACGACAGCGAATATACGCCGGGCAAGTCTACTAGCTCGATGTCATATTCGCCGAGTTTAAACTCGCCCGACTTGCTTTCCACTGTAACGCCCGGGTAGTTTCCAACATGCTGGCGAGCCCCCGTTAATATGTTGAAAATGGAGGTTTTGCCGCAATTTGGATTACCGACTAAAGCCGCCTTAATTTTTTTCATATTACTTGTTGCCTTCTATAAGAATATTTTTTGCGTCGTCTTTATGCAAAGCCATGCTTGTTTCCATAACTTTAACCCTTATAAGCCCGCCGAACGGAGCTTTTGCCTCCATTATAAGTTCGGTTCCAGGAACAAGCCCCACGTCGGAGAACTTTTTTTCGCCGCGCGCCTGTGGGATTATCCTTAGAATTTTGCAGCTTTCGCCAACTTTAAGGTCGGCCAAGCTTTTGTTTTGTTTTTTGTCGGACACTACGTCCATGCTTGCTTTCATTTTTTTAATTGATGTTGAAAATTTTTTATGAAGCGGCAAAACTCGCCTTTTAAGCGGGCAATTTTACACTTTTTTAAATTTTGCCGTAGATAAAAGTTATATTCATCTAACTTGTCAAGAGAAAAAGTTAATGTTATCTAACTTTCAAGCAAAAATACATATCTTTAAACTGCCTAAAAAAGAAAAATACGCACATATTTGCGTATAAAACGGGCATTTTTGCGAAAAACAAACCCTTGCAAAAATACATTGTGGCACAAAAAAAGCCCCCATATTTAGGAGCTTTTGCAAATTTTTTGCGGTAAATACTTACAGCTTAAACGTCAGGCTTTCGCGGCTCTTGTTGCCGTTTTGCCCGTAAAAATCTACCTTAATTTCGTTTTCTACCGAAACATACATAGATTCGTTGTTCGAATTTACTATGATGGGAAATGGCAAAGTTTTGTTTTCGTTTGCAATTTTGCTTTTATATTTGCCGTCTTTGTAGATTTCCATTTGGTCGGCATTGGCAGGCACATAGTAGTATTTATGCATATGCGCACACAGCATTAGATTTATGTTTTTGTCTTTTAGCAAAGAATCGAAATGCGTGTCGTTCTTTGTTCTATAAGCCATATAATCCATCGCCGGTGGAATATGCTGAACTACAATTCTGCATTTTGCCTCCTTAAAAGCGGGGCTGTTTACAACGTCTTTAACCCATTTAAATTCCGTGTTTCTATAATGGGTAAAGTCGTTTAAAAACCTGCCTTCCCAGGAATCGTCGGGCTTGTCTTCGCACAAGTCTAGGCACAGAAAAAACACGGGGCCCGCCCTAAAAGCGTAGTAGGTTTTTCCGCTTTTTGTGGGGAAATATGTGTAAAAATCTTCGGCCTGTTTGCCGCGCGTTTCGTGGTTGCCCCTAAGGAAATATACCGGTTTTTGGCAGTTCAGATTTTTGGCGACTGGGTCTACCAAATTCCTAAACAGTTTTCGCTCGTCGCCTATATAGTCTAGCATATCGCCGTTCATAATCAAAAACTCGTAGTCTTTGGGCAAAGCGTCCATAAGCGAATTTATAACCTTGGGCCTTTCGTGGGTGTCGTTTAAAACGGCAAACTTTAAGACCTTGTTTTTTGCGCTTGTTGTAGTAAACGCAATTTCGCCGCCATCGGGGTTTTTGGTTTGCTCTATAATTTTACCCAAATAGATTTCGCCGTAGCCCTCGCCCTTTTTCCATTTCCAATTCCAATATTGAACAAGCTCTTTTGCCACTATTTTTACGGTGTAACGCATTCCCGCCTTAAGCCCATAAACTCTAACATTGTGTATGGTTCCCGCATGCTTTTTGCCCGTAGTAGACGACTGAAAAAACGCCTTCGGCTCTTTAAAATCGGGATCTTGCTGGCTGGATATATAAATGTCGGCAAGCGAAATTTTGTTTGCCGCAAAAATAATGTTGGCGCATGAAGTACCCCCTCCTACAATGTAGGGGGTACCCAAAATCTTAAATTCGCCGTCCTTTTCGATATACTTTTGGGTGGCAAAGGCGTTTGCGCACGCCAAAAGAGCCGACGATATTAAAAAGCTGCGTCTTAACATTGTTTATTCTTTCTCTTTAACGATTTTGTTGCCCTCGAACACAAATCCGTTTACCTTGCGCGTTTCTATGAACGCCCCTGGATTTTTCACCAAAGGAGAAGCATACCAAGTGTTGTTTACTATTTTTACATTGCTTGCACATTTTGCGTAGAATGCGCCCCTGTAGTATCTTTCGTTTACCCTTGGCGTTTTGGCTATGAATTTGTTGTTTGCAAATGTTACATTGCCAGCCGACGAAATAGAGGCGATGGAACCGAACGAATCTATAAAGGTATTGTTTTCGAACAAAACATTGTTGATTATAGGATACATTGTTTGGTCTTTAAACGAATTGTAGCGCATATATACGCCCATATAAACGTCTCTTGCCTTGCCGCTTTCGGCAACGGGATGCGGGCTGCCCTGCTCGAATGTGCAGTTGCGAACTACAATATTGTCGGCGCCGTACCCTTCGCTCCATACGTTGAAAGTGTAGCCGCTTTCTATTTTAAGCGCACCGTGTTCGCTATGCTTAAAGCGGCAGTTTTCTATTGTTACATCGGGGCATTCTATAATCACGCCCCTTGCCCTGTTGTCGTGAAAGTAGCAGTTGCGCAATATCATATTGCGGGTTGCATAGTTACGGTTGAACATAACAAAGCCGTCTATTTTCTCCTGAGGAACTTTTTGGTCGAATATGAATTCGTATACGCCTTTTTTCGGGTCGATATTTTTGCGCGCCTTTAATTTTGCCGTAAAACCCGTAGGCGAAAAGTCGCCATGGCGAAGCTCTATATTCGCTCCGTCTGCAAAAAGCCAGCGGCCCACGTTGTTTGTTTGAATAGAATAGTCGCTTTTGCGGCGCGCAAAGCCGGAGTTGTCGTGAAAGTTTATGCAGTCGTCTGCCCCGTACGAAAATTCGCAGTCTTCATACTTGGCATAACCCAGCGTATTTGTAACGTGGCAGTGGTCTGCTGTGCATGTTATGGCTCTGCGGAATTTGTTTTCGGGCTTTTTTATATTCACGTTTTTAAAGTGCCAATATTGCTGCTTGTCCTTTATTACAAAAGCATGTCCTGCGCACGAATATATGTTTATGTCTTTTAACGTAAGGTGAACATTGCCGCTTTGCACAATACCGTTCATAACATAGTAATAGTGCTGCATTCTAAACTGCTGACCCACTTCGTAGCCGCGATGAACTTCCGACAGGTGCATTCTAAGCAAATTGCCGCTTAGCCATTCCTTTTGAGGAATTATTATTTTGTTACCCACGCCAAAATCGTAGTAAATATCGAACGAAAATTCGGTGCCGACCGACTGCGTTTTGGGGTCGAAAACCGACAAGTTTACAATGCGGCAGTCTTTTTTTGGGAAATCGTCGTATTCCAAAAATTTTACGTCTACAAACTTCTTTTGACGGTCTATTTTTACAACTTCCACAATGCTTGCCAATGGCGACTTTTCCCAATCCCAGTCGAAGTTAAAATTGCGCAATAAGGTGCGTTTGCAAAAGTCTACCTTCATATTGGGGACGCGGTTGTTTGTTTTATAAAAAACAAACGTAGAACCGCCGCCGTCGAATTCAAAATCTTGCATATCTTTTAGCTCTATGCTTTTAGGCTCGTCTAGATAGTATGTGCCCTTGTCTACAACAAGCTTTGCAGCCTTTATTTTGCGGCAGTGCTCTATTGCAAGGTTTAGCTTTGTTATTATGTCTTTTTCGCCCACTTTTACGCCGAAGTCGCTTGCCTTTACAACCGCACCACTAGTATTGTTTGGAAGGAGCACATCAAACTCCTTAGAACCAGTTGGCAGCCCTTTTCTGTCTAGTTTGTAGGGTTTGGGGTTTGCTACGGGCGCGTAATACTTTTCCAACGAGCCTTCGTAAATCTTTACGTCGCAAATTTCAACTTTTGCCTTGTCTACAGTAGAGATACAAAGCCTGTAGTCGGCTGCGTTTTGGTCGGTTTTAAAATGCATCGTACGGGTAGATACCCCGCCGCTTGTGTTTGCTATTGATGTGCTGCTATAGTCGCCAGATTTGGGATATTTGTCGCTGCGTATAAGGGCAAGCAAACTGCCGCTATTTTCAACCTTGGCGGAAAATTCCAAGATATAATCGGTATTTGGCTTAAATATGCCGTTTTTAGAAGTTATAACACGGTTGTATTTTTCTTTGCACTTTTCGCTTGTAAACGAAACCGTTTCGCCATTGAAAGATGCCTCTTTTGCAAACGATAAATCGCCGCCTTCTTTTATGCCGTTTACGGCATATACCAAGGGCTTTTGCCCTTCGGATTGTCTATTTACGGAATCGCAACCAGACACCGTAAAAACTGCAAACAATACCGTAGCGCAAAAAGACGCCATGGCAAACACTTTCTTCAAACTATTGTTTTTCATCATATATGTATTCTTCTTGTTGGATGCATTATTATTATCGCAAGACAAAACCCGGTCAACAAAAAAGCCCCAAGCCAACGGCCTGGAGCTATTAAAACTTAAATGCACTTTGCTATTTTTTACTGATTTTCGCCAATAATTTTGTTGCCTTCAAAAACAAAATTTTTCACATCGCGGCTTTCCACAAAAGCCCCGGGATTCTTTACCAAAGGCGAAGCATACCAAGTGTTGTTTACTATTTTTACATTGCTTGCGCATTTTGCGTAGAACGCGCCCCTGTAGTATCTTTCGTTTACCCTTGGCGTTTTGGCTATGAATTTGTTGTTTGCAAATGTTATATTGCCTACCGACGAAATAGAGGCGATGGAGCCGAATGTATCTATAAACGTGTTGTTCGCAAATAGGATATTCTTTAGAATTGGGTATTTTGTTTGGTCGGGCAAAAAGTTGTAGCGCATATATACGCCCAAGTGTATGTCTCTATCTTTGCCGCTTTCGGCAACGGGGTGCGGGCTGGCCTGCTCGAATGTGCAGTTGCGCACAACAATGTTGTCGGCACCCGACCCTTCGCTCCATATGTCAAATGTATAGCAGCACCCTATCTTCAAACCTCCGTGCTCGCTATGCTTAAAGCGGCAATTTTCTATTGTTATATTGCGCCCCGACATAACCATGCTCCTTGCCCTATTGTCGTGGAAATAGCAGTTGCGTACAATCATATTTGCGGTGTCATAGAGGCGGTTGAACATAACAAAACCGTCTATCGTTTCTTCCGGAATTTTTTGGTCGAATATGAATTCGTATACGCCTTTTTTCGGGTCGATATTTTTGCACGCCTTTAATTTTGCGGTAAAACCCGTAGGAGAAAAGTCGCCATTGCGAAGCTCTATCACAGAATCGTTGTTAAAGCTGCTGCGGTTCACGTTGCTTGTTATTAAGGAATATTCGCTTTTGCGGCGCGCAAAACCCGAGTTGTCGTGAAAGTTTATGCAGTCGTCTGCCCCGTAGGAAAACTCGCAGTCTTCATACTTGCCGTAGCCCAGAGTGTTTACAACGTGGCAGTGGTCGTTTGTGCAGGTTATAGCTCTGCGGAATTTGTTTTCGGGCTTTTTTATGTTTACGTTTTTAAAGTGCCAATACTGCTGCTTACCCATTATTACAAAGGCATGTCCTGCGCACGAATATACATTTATGTCTTTTAACGTAAGGTGAACGTTGCCCGACATAACAATGGCGTTCATTCCGCCGTTATAGTAGTGCTGCATTCTAAACTGCTGGCCGACTTGGTATTTCGAATAAGCACTGGGCAAATGCATTCTAAGCAAATTGCCGCTTAGCCATTCCTTTTTCGGAATTATAACTTGATTGCCAATACCGAAATCGTAGTAGATATCGAATGCAAATTCTGTACCAACCGACTGCGTTTTGGGGTCAAAGCACGATAAATTCGTTATTTTGCAGTCTTTTTTGGGGAAGTCGTCGTATTCCAAAAACTTTACGTCTACAAACTTCTTTTGGCGGTCTATATTTACAACTTCCACAATGCTAGCCAGTGGCGACTTTTCCCAATCCCAATCGAAATTGAAACTATGCAGCTTTGTGCGCTTGCATAAGTCTACCTTCATATTCGGAAACCTGCCCGTCGTCTTGTAGAAAACAAATGTAGAGCCGCCGCCGTCGAATTCAAAATCTTCCATCTTTTTTAGCTCTATGCTTTTAGGCTCGTCTAGATAATATGTGCCCTTTTCTACAACAAGCTTTGCCGCCTTTATATTGCGGCAGTATTCTATTGCATTGTTTAACTTTGTAACAATGTCTTTTTCGCCCACTTTTACGCCGAAATCGCCTGCGTTTACTACCGCGCCTTTCGGGTTGTTTGGAAGCTGAACATCGAATTCCTTTGCGCCCGTTGGCAACTCTTCCCGATTTAGTTTGTAGGGCTTGGGATTTTCGCTTGGCGCATAGTATGTTTCCAAAACGCCCTCGTATATTTTTATGTCGCAAATTTCAACGTTTGTTTTGTCTATTGCTGCTACACATAATTTATAGACGGAGGCAAACCTACCCGTTTTAAAATGTATTCTTCGGGTTGTTTTGCACCCTCTTGTACTGGGCACAGTACAGCTTAAAATGTCTTTTTCCTTGGGGAACTTATCGCTGCGTATAAACGCATAAAAAGCACCTTCTTTGCAGGGAGAATCCACCTTTACGGTAAATTCCAGAATATAGTCGGTATCGAGCTCGAACAAACCGTTTTTTGTGTACAAAATATGGTTATATTTTTTCGTGCAATTTTCGGCAGCAATGGAAATTTTTTGCCCGTCGAATGTGGCGTCTTTTGTAATAACAAAATTCTTTGAACCTATGCCCTCAATAATATAGTTTTCTTCGTCGGACAAATCGCCTCCAAACGAAGGAGTTGGTGTAAGTAGCGCGCTTGCACAAAGTGCGGCAAACGCCATTTTTTTACATATTACATTAAATTTCAATTTGTTAAGGTATTTCATCATATATACAACAAGTTAATCGTTATTGTTGTTTACCGATTTATTTATGGTTGTCAAACTTTTTCTCCTGAAAAACAGCCATAACACTGCAAAAAAAACACAAGCCGACAATATAGAAGTTGTCGGCTTGTGAATTTATATTTATGCAAAAAAACTTGATTGTTTTCTACAGCAATTCGGCAATTTGAACCGCGTTAAGGGCTGCGCCCTTCCAAAGCTGGTCGCCCGTTACCCAGAAAGACAAACCGTTGTCGAAAGCAATATCTTTGCGGATTCTGCCTACTGCGCACTTTTCCCTCTTTTGCGAGAACAGGGGCATTGGATATTTGTTGTTCTTCGGGTCGTCCACAAGCTCTGCACCCGAAAATTCCGAAATAGCCTTGCGGGCAAGTTCTACATCTACGGGTTTTTCGAACTCGGCGTTAATTGCAACCGAGTGCGCCCTCATTACGGGAACGCGCACACATGTTGTAGAGCATTTCAACGCGGGCATTTCCAAAATCTTGCGGCTTTCATTTACCATCTTCATTTCTTCCTTAGTGTAGCCTGTATCCAAGAAAACGTCTACATGAGGAAGCGCGTTAAAGGCAATTTGGTAGGGATATACCTTAACTTCGGGCTTTTCGCCATTTGCAAACGCCTTTACCTGGTTTTCAAGCTCTTGCATGGCGGCAACGCCCGTGCCCGAAACCGCCTGATAGGTAGCAGCAAAAAATCTTTTCAGCCCGAACGCCTTGTTTAGCGGGCACAACGCCATAAGCGAAATTGCTGTTGTGCAATTTGGGTTGGCTATAATGTTTTTGTGGTTTTTAAGCGCGTGGGCGTTAACTTCGGGAACTATTAAGGGAACGTTTTCGTCCATCCTAAACGCCGAAGAATTGTCGATTGCAACGCAGTTGCGCTTTGCCGCTTCGGGAACCAAAGCTTTAGAAACACTGCCGCCCGCGCTGAAAATCGCTATGTCTAAATTTTCGAAGCTTTCGGGTTTTGCCTCCTGAACAATAAATTTATTGCCGTCTTTTTCCACCGTTTTGCCCGCGCTGCGAGCCGATGCTAAAAGCGTTAATTCGCTCATGGGAAAATTTCTGGCAAACAAAAGGTCAATAAGCTCTTGACCAACCGCGCCTGTTGCGCCAACAATTCCAACTCTATACTTCTTACTCATAACTATGAAGCCGTTTATTGATGATTTTTATTCTTTTTGCGATTTACTGAATATAGAAAGAACCAAGTTTTGCATATTTGTGGAAATTGGCGAGCAAAAACTTTATCTTTTTGAAAACGGGGTTTTTAAGCTCGCGTTCGACGTTTCGACATCGCGCAAGGCACCCAGTTGCGTGAAAGATTCGTTGGGAACTCCGTTGGGGCTGCATTTTATAGACGGCAAAATAGGCGAAAACGAAGATATAGACACGGTTTTTGTTGCCAGAAAGCCCGTAGGCAAGATTTCGCAACAGCCAGACAGCACGGTAAATATGATAACAACGCGCATAATGCGCCTAAGGGGTTTGCAAGGGGGCGTAAACCGCGGCGGCAATGTAGACACTTTCGAACGCTTTGTATACATTCACGGAACAAACCAAACCGAAAAAATAGGCACGCCAAACAGCCACGGGTGCGTGTTGCTTGCCCCGAACGATATGAAAAGGCTTTTCGACATTGTAGACGACAAAAGCCTTGTTTACATCTACATAGACAAGCCCGAATTTGCGCGAAGTTAGCCGATGCCAAAAAACCGCTTTTATTGCTTTACACAAAAGGAAAAATGCGGAGAATATAGGGTAAAAACAGACAATCCCATGCCCGATAGCATTCTTATAGTAGACGACGAAAAACACACAAGAGACGGTCTTAAAGCCGCCTTGTCGATAGACTACGATGTTGCGGGAGCCGCCAATGTTGAAGAGGCAAAACGCCTTTTGCAGGCCGAAAAATTCGACTTGGTTCTTACCGATTTAAGAATGGGCACGCAGTCGGGAATGAATCTTTTAGAATACATAAAAAATTCGCGCCCGAAATGCCTTTGCATTATGATGACAGCCTATGGAACCATTGCATCGGCGGTAGAGGCGATGCGAAAGGGAGCCTGCGACTTCATAACAAAACCCATAGATTTAGACACTTTAGACGCAATAATAAAAAAGGCTTTGGCCCAGCGCAAAAAAGAGGAAACGCCCCTACCCCAGCAAAACACGCAAAGCGCGCAGCCAACGCAACAAAAAAGGCAAACTCAGCCGCAAACGCCCGACGAAAAATTTAAAATAATTTCGCAAAGCCCCGTTTTCGAAGAAGTTTTGCTGGAGGCGAAAAAGGCGGCTGCATCCAAAGCCACAATTTTGCTTACGGGCGAAACGGGAACGGGCAAAGAGTTGGTAGCC
>JAXFOH010000121.1:0-2542 GCA_034180465.1 Opitutales bacterium | reverse complement strand
TTTCTAAAGCTTTCTTTGTCGGTGCGAAAGGCGTCTTTTATATGCGCGCCTTCTATGTAGGTTCTTTGTGTTTCTTTGCTAATGCCGAAATATAAGGCTGCGTTTTTAAGCGAATACGATTCCAACTCGCGCTTGGAAACGTCGAACATTTGCAGCAAAATGTAGGTGTCGGCAACGCTGCGCCCAGCAATGTCGAATCGAGGGAAATCGAATGTGCGCTCGGCAATACTTACCCTGCTTTTGCGCATTTTTACAGAGCCGTCGAACCTGCCCCATAGGGGCTTTACCTTTAAAAGTTTGCACCTTTTATACAAATAGTCCAAATCGAACTTGAATATGTTATGGCCTTCTATTACATCGGGGTCGAACTCGGCAAAGGCATCGTTTAAATCGCTTAAAAGCTTGCGCTCGGCATTGTCCGAAAATTCGGCAAGCTCTAAAATTTTTGTTTTGCCGCTGCACGAAATGCCTATCGCCAAAACCCTGTCTAGCGGGTTTTCGGGGTTCGAAAAATCGCCAGTGCAGTCGGTTTCAATATCCAGTTGCATACGACGCAATTGCGAAAATTTCATTCCCGAAAAAAACCTTGCGCAATTTTCGGTTAAAAACTGGTTTTCCAAATTCGCCAGCCTAAAGGACGAATATTTGTTGTCCTTTAAAAACGCTTCGTAGTGCTTTATGTTGTCGAAACTTGCTTGGGTGTCTAAATAGGAATTTACGGGGCCCTGCAAAGACTGCATTTTTGCGTTTTTAGCGTTAATTGCGTCTTTTGCATTTACCCACAAAAAAGGGGCAAAAACCATTTGGCCGCAAGTGCGCGAGCCGTCCGGCTTTGCCGTGCAAATTTCGGCAATGCCCTGCGGCGAAATATAAATTCCGCACAGATTTTCGATTGGAGCGTTCATTGCGAATATACTTGAAAACTAATCGGAAATTTACAAACTATTTTTACTTAGATGAAAGAGCTAAACATCATATTTTTGGGTGCGCCCGGGAGCGGCAAAGGCACAAGAGCCTCCGCTATGAGCGAAATCTTGAACATTCCGCAAGTTGCAACTGGCGATATTTTCAGAGAAAACTTGAAGAACGGAACCGAACTTGGCAACAAGGCCAAAACCTATATGGATAAGGGCGAGCTTGTACCCGACGAACTTACAGCCTCGATGGTAAAAGACCGCCTTCAAAAAGACGACTGCAAAAAAGGCTTTATACTAGACGGTTTTCCCAGAACTTTGCCGCAAGCAGACCTTCTCGAAAAAATGTTGAAGGAAATGAACAGGGCAATTACAAACGTAATATATATAGACGTTTCGGAAGACCTTATTTTGGAAAGACTTACAGGCAGAATGATTTGCACAAAGTGCCAAACCCCCTACCATGTAAAGTATAATCCGCCAGCGAAAGCCAATGTTTGCGACAAGTGCGGCGCGCCCCTTTATGTACGCGACGACGACAACCCCGAAACCATTAAAAAGCGTTTGGCGGTTTTCGAAAAAACCACAAAGCCTCTTGTAGACTTCTATAAGAATCAGGGCAAACTTTTCACCCTTTCGGGCGATGCCGACGTATCGAACATAAAAGAATACGTTAAGGGCGTTTGCGCCGAATTGAAGTTTATATAATGCGAATTCTCTTTATTGGAGACATTGTCGGCAAGCCCGGGCGCAAAATTTTGTCCGAGCTATTGCCGAGCATTATTGCCGACAACAAAATAGATTTGTGCATAGCCAACGGCGAAAATTCGGCGGGGGGCAACGGCATTACAAAAAATATGGCGCAAGAGCTTTTCCGCTACGGTATAGACGCCATAACTTTGGGCGACCATCTGTGGGACCAGCGCTGTTTGGAATCGGAAATAGACACAATAGACAACCTTTGTAGGCCCGCAAACATACCGCAGGGCAACCCCGGCAAAGAGTATGTTATTATCGAAAAAAATTCGCTAAAAATAGGCATATTTTGCCTTTTAGGGCAAACCCTAATGAAGCTTAAGGCCGACTGCCCCTTTAAGTGTGCCGACAGAATTTGCGCCGAACTTAAAGACAAGTGCGACATTATATTTTTGGATTTCCACGCGGAAACCAGCTCCGAAAAAATCAGTATGGGCTGGTATTTGAACGGGCGCGTACAGGCCGTTGTGGGCACGCATACGCACATTCCAACAAACGACTGCCGCATTTTAGACCAGGGCACAGCCTTTATGACCGACGCGGGAATGACGGGTCCTTGGAAATCGTGCTTGGGAAGAGCTGTAGACCCTATACTTAAAAAGTTTTTAGACGGCCGCCCCCGCAATTTTATTATGGCAGAAGAAGACCCTCGCATTTGCGCCTGCATAATAGAGATAGACGAAGCCACAAAAAAGGCGGTTAAAATTGCGCCTTTTGTAACGCCTGCGTTCGAAAACGGGCAAGCGGCAGAATAAAATTTTTAGCCGCAAATAAAAAGCAAAAATGCCGCACATTTTTTAGTGCGGCATTTTTTTGCGGTCGTTTAAAATTTGCCGCTTGGCACACTATGCACCAAGCATTCTTTTTAGGCA
>JAXFOH010000069.1:0-77362 GCA_034180465.1 Opitutales bacterium | reverse complement strand
ACACTTAATATCAATAAACGCTATTTTCGCAATCTAAATTATTACACTTATGTGAAAATTTTGCTATTAAAAAAAAGTTTCACCCTACTTTTTCGAAAAATTTGCGTTAAATTTTTCGTTTTTTTTGCGGAAAACTGAATAAAAATCTGACAAAAAATTTTTCAATTCTAATATCTTTTGCAAAAATTGCACGGAAAACGCGCAACAAAATCCGTCGCAAAGCCAGCAAATATGCGCCACTAACAGTTATAAAACAAAAAATATAGCTCTGGCGGATAGTTTTTTAACAATTAAAACTCATTTATTTGCAAACAAAAAGCGCAAGAGTTCGCAAACTGCGAACATACAAAAAACACAGTATTTATGCGCATTCTAAGGCATATGAAAAAAATTTTTGAATCCGCAAAAACAAACCACTAAAAAAATCTTTCTTTTGTTTTCAAGAAAAACTTTTATACAAATTTGCGTGTTGCAATTCGTCCATACAACTACCCACAAACACGCATAAACACTGGCAAATGCGGCGTTCATAAAAAATTGCGCAAAACGTTTTGTTATTTTGCGTAAACAAATTTTTACAACTGCATTTAAATATCTACCCTATCGAACATTGGTTTTATGCCTTTAATTTCGCTAAAGCCTAGCTTGCGATATAGAGAAATTGCGGGCTTTAGCTTAGTGTTGCTTTCCAAATATATTTTTTTAGGCGAAAGTACTTTTGCCTTTTTTATTGCGGCAATACAAAGCCTTTTACCCAGCCCCAAGCCCTGATATTTTTCGCCTACGGCAAGCTTTGCAAGCTAGTAGGCATATTCCGTTGCATTTATCTTAAGCAGAGAAACAGTGCCCGCAACAATGCCGTTTACCAATGCAAAGAATATGAAGCCTCCCTTTTCTACAATTTCGGCTTTCGGGTTTGCGAAAACTTTTTCATCTACGCTTTCCTTTTTAAAATAACGGGTAATCCACGCCTTGTTTAGCGACACAAAAAATTCCTTATATTCGTCTTTATATTCTACAATCTCTATAGTATCGCTATTCATAAGGTTTTGCGGCCAATCTTTATTAAATTGGTAGCATATAAAATTGCGGCTACAAAATATTCAAGAAAATTTTCTACACAATAAAAATTGCATTTAATTTACGCGTAAAAAAAGGCTTAAAGCAAAAAGCCCTAAGCCCGAAAAAGATTTTATGCTGTATATTGCCTAGGCTTTGGCAAAGGCAACAACTTTGTCTACCGTAAAGCCAAAATGATCGAACAATTCCGAACCGTTTGCCGAAAAACCGAAGCTGTCTGTTGCAATGCAACGATTGGCATATTTGTACCACGGCATACTAGAACCAGCTTCGATGGAAATAACGTCTGCACATTCGGGCAATACAGAGTCTTTATATTCCTGGCTTTGCGCTTCGAATAGCGACATACAAGGCATAGAAACAACTCTTGTACCTGCGCCCAATTTTTCGGCAGCCGCCAATGCCAAAGAAACTTCAGAACCCGTCGCAATTAAAATGCGTTCCAAATCTGCCGTTTCTTCCTTAATTACATATGCGCCTTTCAACAAACCTTCGCGCTTATATTGTGCCGAAACACTTTTTATTAAGGGAAGGTTCTGGCGCGACAAAATCAGGGCTGTAGGCTTTTTAGAGGCGTATGCTTGCGCGAAGGCCGCAGCCGTTTCTTCACTGTCGGCGGGGCGAATTACTTGCAAGTTTGGAATTGCGCGCAGCATTGCAACAGTTTCTACGGGTTGGTGTGTTGGCCCGTCGAAACCTACGCCAATGGAATCGTGAGTAAAGATATATTGAACGGGAAGCTTTGCCAAGGCCGCTATGCGGATAGAACCCATCATATAGCCTGCAAAGGTAAGGAATGTTGCGCCAGACGGCATAAAGAAACCGTCGTAGGCTATGCCGTTCATAATTCCGCCCATTGCGTGCTCTCTAATGCCGAACCAAATGTTGCGGCCGGCGTAGTTTTCGCCCGAAAAGTCGCCACCGTCTTTAATGTAGTTCTTTGTAGAGCCGAACAAGTCTGCCGAGCCCGTAACAATCGTTTGCGAAAGCGCAGCTATTTTGTTTAGCACAACGCCGCCGCTTATGCGCGAGGCGCTCTTGTCGTCGGCCGCAAATTCGGGAACTGCCTTCATTATTTCCCCGGCGTTTTGCAGAGATTTTTTTGTAAGGCAATCGTCTATCTGCGCCGCTTTTTCGGGGTTTGCCAACGCCCAGTCTTCGAACTTCTTGTTCCAGGCGTCGTATTTTTCGATACGCTTTTCGTTAATCTTTTCGAAAAATTCCTTAACTTCGTTGGAAAGGTAGAACGCCTGTTCAGGAAGCCCCAGCGCCTTTTTGGCTTCAGCCGCAAACTTTGCGCCGCCTTCGCCGTGGCCTTTAGATGTGCCTTCTACTTCGGCAATGCCCTTTGCTATTTTTGTGTGAGCAATAACAATCTTTGGTTTGCCGTTGCGCTCGGCCTTTGCCGCAGCCAAAACTTCGCTTAAAGCGTCAAGATTGTGGCCGTCTACTTCGTATACCGAAAACCCGTACGATTCAAAACGCATTTTTGCATTGTCGCTAATTGTCTTGCTTGCGGGAGCGTCTAGCGTGATTGCGTTCGAGTCGTATATAAGGACGAGGTTGTCGAGCTTTAAGTGCCCTGCCAAAGAGCAAGCTTCTGCACTAATGCCTTCTTGGAAACAACCGTCGCCTGCCAAGCAGAAAATTGTGTGGTTGAAAAGTTCTTTGCTCCATTTTTCCGCCGCCATTTTTGCCGACATTGCAAAGCCTACCGCATTTGCAACGCCCTGCCCCAATGGACCCGTTGTGGTTTCTACGCCGTCGGTTTCGCCGAATTCGGGGTGTCCGGGGGTTTTAGAACCCATATGGCGGAACTTGCTTAAGTCTTCTACCGAAATATCGTATCCGCAAATGCATAGCCATTCATATAGGAACATACTGCCGTGGCCTGCGCTTAGTATAAACCTGTCGCGCCCCAACCACCTAGAGTCTTTCGGGTTAAAATCCATTATTTGGGAAAATAAAACGGCACCTATTTCGGCGCAGCCCAAAGGCAAGCCCAAGTGTCCGGAATTTACCGCTGCGACGGCGTCTATAGCCAAACCGCGAGCTTCGTTTGCAGCCTGTTGTAAAATTTTATTCGCTTGATTATTCATAATATCGATTTACCATAATAAAAAATTTGCACATATTGCAAGTATTTTTAAAAAGAAAAAGCTTGATATAAAAGCGGCGTTTTTGCAGACTTTAGACTTTAACATTACAATTTTAACAGATATAAGATGAGCGATTTGAATAAATTTAGAGGTCCGCACCAATCGAAATATAAACCCATTTCTCCCGATTCCGACGTATTCGGGTTGGAAGGCGTAAGAGTTCCCGACCCTAACAATGTAAAAAGTGCAGACGAACGCAAAACGGTTATTGCCAATGCAGATTTCGAAAACTTGGACTTTGACGACAGAGTTTGGCTTTGGTGGCGCGAAAACAAAAAATCGGTCATTTTGGCGATTGCGCTCTCGTTTGTGCTTATAATTGGCGTAAACGCCTACAAGCTTATTTCGCATCAGGCTTTGATTGCCGAACAAGCAGCCTACAACGCCTGCGGCGATGCAAAGGCTTTAGAAAACTTTGCCTCGAATAACGGCGGCACGCTTGGTGCAGTTGCAGCATTGCAAAGCGGCGACGACCTTTTTAAAAACGCAAAGTATGCCGAAGCCAAAAGCTTTTACGAAAAAGCCGAAAAAGGCTTAACTGGCAACCCTCTTTTGGGTAGAGCAGCCTTGGGCGTAGCGTTTAGCGAAATTGCCCTTGGCAACAAGACAGAAGGCAAAAAAGCCCTTGAAAGCATCGTTCAAAATGCACAAATAAACGAAGCCTTTAAAGTTCAGGCACAATACGAATTGGGCATTATGGAATTTGCAGACGGCAACAAAGACGCCGCAAAGAAAACATTGCAGGCGGTTGCCGACAACCCCGCTTCGGGTATGTATGGCCAGCAGGCAAACAGCTTTATTTTGATAAACATAAAATAGCCAAAACATAGTTTTAAATACAAAATGCGGCTAAACTTTTTACGCCGCATTTTTTGTAAACACCAAAAAATTTATGAATAAAGACGAAATTATATCAACGCTAAAGACCGTAAAATATTCCAATTTCGATCGCGACATAATCTCGCTTGGAATGCTGAAATATTTAAAGTGCGAAGACAACGAAATCCAAGCCAGAATTTTTGTGGGCAAAAACACCGCCGAGGGCGAAAAAACGGTAGAAAAAATGAAAGCCGTTTTGGCGCAAAATACCCAAATGCAAAAATAACCGTTTCGCTTTTGGCCGAAAACCCCGACGCGCAAGCAATGCCGCAAAATAAAGACGATGTTTTAAAAGACATTAAAATTAAAATTGCAGTGGCTTCGGGCAAAGGCGGCGTAGGCAAAAGCACGGTTGCCATAAATTTGGCAAGGGCTTTTGCGAGAATTTTCGGCAGCGGCAACGTTGCCTTGATGGACTGCGATTTATACGGGCCTAGCGCATCGCTTTTGGCGGGTGAAAAAAGCAAGCTTATGTGTTCCGATTCGGGCAAGATTTTGCCCAAGCTTACAAACGGCATAAAAATGGTGTCTATGGGGCTTTTGGTAGACGACAACCAAGCCCTAATCTGGCGCGGCCCTATGGTTATGAGCGCGCTTAAGCAGTTTGTAAACGATGTCGATTGGGGCAAGGCAGACGCAATGATTTTAGACCTGCCTCCGGGAACGGGCGACGCCGTATTAAGCGCGGTTCAGCTTATGAAAATAGACGGAGCCGTGGTAGTAACAACTCCAAACGAACTGGCTTCTATTACCGCGTTGCGCGGCAGCGAAATTTTTACAAAAACCGACATTCCAATTTTGGGCGTTGTAGAAAATATGGCGTATCTAGAAATGCCCGATGGCTCTAAAAACTATATTTTCGGGCAGTCGTCTACCGCGCAAAAAGTGGCTGCAGAACTTAAAAGCGAGGTTTTGGCGGAGATTCCCATCGACAAATCCCTGCAAAATTTCGGCGAAAATACGCAAAGCAAAAGCAGCCAAATGCTTTTCGACAATATTGCAAAAGCCATTATAGAAAAGGTTAAAAATTAGGCTAAAACAATAAAACAAAAGACCCGACAACTAAAAATTGTCGGGTTTTTTGCGCCTTAATGAATGTATTTCTCCAAAAAATTTTGCTATTTAAAAATTCTAAAACGCTTAAACTTGCCTATTTTCAAACTGCGCAAATTCAGGCTAATTTTCCTGTTTTGCATAAACGACGAAATCAGCGAAGAAACAATAAACAAAACGCTTATAATTGCCGCCAAATCATCTGAAACTTCGGCAAAGGCCGAATATAGCATTATAAACGAAAGCGCGCCCACTGCCCAATAGGCACCGTTTTGCAAGTACGGAAATTTGTCTAGCGTTTTGTGCTCTACAAGAGCAACTGTTAGCGACCTTACAAACATTGCGCCAACCGCCAAGCCTATTGTTATAATTATAACGTCTTTAGAAAGCGCAAAGGCCCCCAAGACGCCGTCTAGCGAAAACGACGCATCTATAAGCTCTAAATATAAGAACGACACAAACCCCGCATACGCCGCGTTCTTTGCCATATTTGCCTTTTTGTCGAAAAACGCAGCCACTGCCTCTATTGCAAAGTGCAGCAAAATTCCAACCATACCCGCCAAAATCGAAACAAGCCTTTGTTCGGGCTGTAAAAATATCTGCAAAAGCCCAAGCAGCAAAAAGCCGCAAACTTCTTTCGCAAATGGAAATTTGCCGACCTTTTCCAGCGCAAGCTCGGGCATTTTAAGCCAATGTGCCTTGCCCTTTTCGAACATAAAACCCAAAAACAGCATAAGCAAAAACATAGAGCCGAAAGACGCAATTGCATAGTGGCACGCCGACAAGTGCGCGGAATATTCGTCGGAGTTATGCAATGCCAAATCTATAACAGCCCCCATCGAAAGCTCGGCAAAAATTGCAACCAACAATACGGGGAATAAAAAGCGCATTCCGAACACCGCAATTAAAATCCCCCAAGTAAGGAAACGCTTGCGCCAAACTTTAGACATTTTGGAAAGCTTTACTGCGTTTACAACGGCGTTGTCAAAAGATATGCTAATTTCAAGCATAACAATTGCCAAAACGCTTACAGCAACCGCAATGCCCCCATGGCAATAGGCGTAAATTAGGCCGCCTACTAAACAGATAATGTCGTATATAAAAAATCGTATCATAAAAAAAACGCTACATAATGCGCAAAAGTTTGCAATGTTTATCGGGAAAATTTTGGCGCAAAAAAAACTTCGAAAGCCGAAGCCTTCGAAGTTCTTAAAAAAGTTTTATGCTATTTAGATTCCTTCGAGTAGAATTCGGTAATTACCTTTAATTGATAATCGTATTCTTCTTTCGAAATCTTGCCAGCCTTGCGAAGGGCGTCTAACTTCATAAAGTTATAGGAAAAATCGCCAAAAGAATCTTTGCCAGGATATGCGGGCAAATATTCGGGCTTAAGCTGTGCGTTTACGTCGGCAGGGAGCAACTTCTTGTAAAATCCCGTGTCTACCAAAGGCCCAAACTTTACATAGGGGTTTTCTGCCGTGGGCGAAAGGGTGAATGTTTCTGCCAAATAGCCTTCCTTTTCAATCTTTATCGTGTAGGTCGAATCGCTTATAAGCCTTGTTGTGCAGGGGGTTGTTCCCACTTTTTCACCGTTAACAAAAACTTCGGCACCTTGGGGATTTGAGTTTACGGCAACATCTTCACCGTAGTATGTAGAGCACGCCGAAAACAGTAGCGCAGCAAAAGATAGAGGGATAAGTAAGAATTTTTTCATTTTAGCTTGTGTAAAATTTATGTCTTAAAACTATTTAAAGTAAAGCATTGTAAATAGAGCGCGTCAAGCATATTTTCGCACATATGGGGCACAAATTTCAACTTGCTTGTAAAAAACTGCCCGAATGCGCAAAAATACGCCATTTTGCGCCGATTATTATAGTTTTGAAAGCTCGGTAGAACGGTCTTTTGCAGCTACTAAGCACTTTTCTATGGCTTCGCGAATATTATAGTCGCTTAAAACCTTAAGCCCCGCCAATGTTGTGCCCCCGGGGCTGGAAACTGCATTTCTAAGCTCTGCCGCCGACAATTCGCTTTTTTGCAGCAATGCCGCCGACCCTATCAAGGTTTGATATGTCAACTCCTTCGCGTCTTTTTCGCTAAAGCCTATTTTTATGCCGCCTTGTATCATTGCATCGGCAATTTCAAAAATATAGCCCGGCCCGCTGCCCGAAAGCGCGGTTACAGCGTCTAGCTGTGTTTCCTCTACGGGTATATAGCGCCCCATTGCGGCAAAAATGCCTTCAACCTTCTGTCTTTGAGGGTCGCTTAGGGGATTTTTGCTGGCATAGCAGGTTATGCCCAAACCTATCTGGGCCGCCATATTCGGCATTGCCCTAACAATATTGCCTGCCTTAGGGAATTTTGCCGAAAGTTTTTCTATGCAAGTTCCGGCCAAAATCGAAACCAAAATTTCGGGGGCTGCAGTTTCGGCAAGTTTAGAAATGCTTGCAAGCTGCTGGGGTTTGCACGCCAACGCCAATACGTCGAATTTGTTTGCAAAAAATTCGCTTTCGCTCAGCAAAGCAATGCCTGTTGCCTGCGAAAGGATTTTGCCGGTATCGTCCGAGCCGCAAATGCAGCAGATTTCAGACGGGCTAACGCCCTTTGCGATAAGCCCTTTAACTATTGCAGACGCCATTTTGCCCGCACCTATAAAAGAATATTTGTAATTCATATGGTAAAAACTCTAATGCCTTTTAGGCTGACACAATTTAAAAAATTGTCAATATCACCCCGAAAATTTGGTTAAAAGTCTAAAAATTTTGTTGAAAGAGCTTTTCTTTAAAGTAAGCTAGCGGACATATGAATAAATGTTTCACTGTTATTTTACAGGCTTTGTGCCTGTTGTTTGTATGCGGTTGCCACAGCTCTTTGGTTGTTAAAGAAGGATCCACATTTAAAGACAAAAAAAGCTTTTATGTGCAGTCTCCTAAAAATCAAGACTATGCATTTATGCGCAACACCGCCGACAGGGGCAAAGCTCTAAACGGCAAAATGGTTGATTATATAATAGAGGTATTGTCGGAACGCGGTATGGTTTGCGTAAACGACATTTCGGCAGCGCAGGTAATATTTACTCCCGTTTGGGGCGAATCGCTGGAATTTGAAGAAAACGCGCATTCGTCTACCCCACAAGCAGCATCTACGCTTGAAATTCAGGCGGCGTTTAAACCCAATCAGGAATGGCAATGGCGCGGCTTGTCTACAAAAAACATAACTGCGCACAACCTAAGCGAAGCAAAAATTAAGGAAGCAGTAGATATGTGCCTAGAGGGCTTCCCGCCCGAAGACCACCCATCGGCAAGCGATGTATACAAGGCAAAACAGGCCGAGGAAAAGTCAAAGGAAGAAAATCCCTTCGAACACATAGTTGTTGAAGCCCCCAAAAAGGCACAAGAAAAAGAAATTGCCCCCAAAGCCGAAAGCAAAAAGGCGGAATCTGCAAACCCCCAAGCGGTTAAAAAGCCCGCAAAGGTAGAACAGGTAGACAAAGACAACCCCTTTGCCGACATTGTTGTAGAAAACCCCGACGCTTGGAAAAAGTTTTCGATTTACGACGACGCCCCCGAAAGCGCAGCAAATGTTGAAAAGCGCGAAAAGGCTGCAGCCCAAAAGGCAAAGCAAGCCGCCGAAAAAAGCGGCAAATAGCAAAGCTCCATATACACATACAAGAAAAGAGAGGTTTTAGCCTCTCTTTTTTGTTTTTGCAAAGTGTTTTATTTCGACATTTCCAACATCTTTTCGATGGGCTTGCGCGCCTTTTCTATAACGTCGGGCGACAATTCAATTTTTGGCTCTAGGTTTTTAAGACATTCCAGCAGCTTTTCGGGAGTGTTGCGCACCATATTGCGGCACTGCTGGCAAAGCTTGCCCGACGAAGGAGCCGCAATAAACGTTTTGTCGGGAACTTCCTTTTGCAGGCGGTGTATCATTTCTACAACCGTTGCAATTATGAATTTGTCGGACTTGCTTTCCCTGCAATAGGCAATCATCTTTTCGGTACTGCAAACGCAGTCGGCAACGTCTCTTACCGCCTTTGGGCATTCGGGATGGCAAATAATGGGAGCATTGTCGAACGCCTTTTTTGTTTCCAAAAGCTCTTCTGGCTTATACTGAACGTGCGCCCAGCAATGGCCGTTCCACAAAATCATATCCCTGCCTGTCTGTTCGATAATCCAGGAACCTAAATGCTGGTCGGGGCAAAAAATAATCTTTTGGTTTTTGTCTATTTTTTTTACCAAATCCAAAGCGTTGCCGCTTGTGCAAATTATGTCGCTTAGGCATTTAACTTCGGCAGAACAGTTTATATACGACATTACAATGGCATCGGGGTGCTCTTTTTTAAGCATAGCCAATTCTATTGGGTCGCACAACTCTTCAAGCGAGCAGCCGGCGGCTTTGTCGGGCAGCACAACGGTTTTTTCGGGGTTTAAAATTTTGGCGGTTTCGGCCATAAAGTCTACACCCGCAAAGGCGATAACATCGGCGTCTACCTTCTTTGCGGCTCTCGACAAGCCCAAAGAATCGCCGACAAAGTCGGCCACGTCTTGAATTTCGCCCGAAACGTAGTTGTGCGCCAAAATTACGGCGTTGCGTTCTTTTTTAAGGCGCAAAATTTCCTTTTGCGTTTCGGTAAGCTCTTTTTTTGCCTGATTTTTGTATGGCGGATATACTATAGCTTTCATTGTATTAAATAAGGCGAATAATCTTAACAAGACGCCCTACAAGTCAAATAAATAATTTGCTTATTAAGGCTTGAAAAAACCGAAGATTAAGCTAAAGTTATCGGAAAATTATTTGTTAATTTTAACATCAACAACAATAAAAGCACTATCGTATAATGAAACTAAAAACATTCCCTATATTTTTGGCGTTCCTGTGTATGGGCTTCGGCGATGCCGTTGCAACCTTTGTAGGAAAGGCAAAAGACACCTTTAACCTTACCAATTTCGAAGCCCAGCTGGTCTCTTTTATGGGCTTTATTATGTTCGGTTTGCTTTCGGTGCCAATGGGCACTTTGCAAAACAAAATCAGCAAAAAGAACACTTTGCTTATAGGTCTTTTGCTTGCGTTTATTGGCGTTGTTTTAGTTCTTATAATGGGCGTTCATAGCTATTCCGTGTTCCTTACGGCGGTTCTGCTTTTGGGAGCGGGCGCCGCAATTTTGCAGGTTGCTGGCAACCCCATTATGCGCGACGTTTCCGAAGAAGGCAACTATTCTAGCAATCTTTCGTTGGGGCAGTTTATAAAGGCAATAGGCTCGAACACAGCACCCATAGTGTTCTTTGTTTTAGCCTTGCTTGCAGGCGCAAAGGCAACGGGCTCGACCGAAGCCGAAGCCGCCAAAAGCACCTTTGAATGGGACTTGGTATTCACCATTTTTGCCGTCGGCTTTGCAGCTACTATGCTTGCCGTATTTAAGCTAAAAATTAAGGAAACCAAAAGCGAGAGCACTGTTACCGTAGGCTCTTGCCTCTCTCTTTTAGCAAACCCCTATGTTTTGGCAATGGTTGCGGGCATATTCGTATATGTCGGTGCCGAAAACTGCATATCAAACGGCATGCCCATCTACTTTACATCAAAATTCGGCGTAGCAAGCGACTTGGCTACCCAGTATGTAACATACTTTTTCTTGGCAATTATGGCGGCGCGCTTGGCAGGTGCTGCAATTTTGCGCGCAATAAAACCCAAAACATTTTTGATAGCAAGCGCGGCTGTTTCGCTGGCAGGCTTTGCAATGCTTTTGCCCGAAAATAAAATCCTTACAACCGTTGCCTTGTTTGTTATAGCTTTGGGCTATGCAAATATGTTCCCACTTATATTCTCGATGGCAATCGACAAAATGCCCAGCAAGGCTAATGAGCTTTCGGGCCTTATGGTAACGGCAATTGTAGGTGCGGCCATTTTGCCCCCGGCAATGGGCTATGTTGCCGACGCTACAAAAAGCAACCTTATAGGCTTTGTTGTTCCCTTTGCCGCAATGGTATACATTTTGCTTTTGTCGCTTTTTGTAAGCGACAAGAAAGCCGAATAGTTTTTTAAAAAATAAAAATTTCCGAATATGAATTACGAAAACGACAAAAGAGTTGTCCTTACCCTAGACGCAGGCGGCACAAACTTTGTGTTTGTTGCAATGCAAGGCGGCAAGAAAATAGGCGAATCGGTTAGGTTGCCCGCCGAACCTAAAAACCTCGACAAGAGCATAGCCGCAATGAAACAGGGCTTTAGAACACTCATCGACAAATTGGGCGTTCATCCATCGGCAATAAGTTTTGCGTTCCCCGGCCCTGCCGACTACCCGCGCGGCATAATCTACAACGTTGGCAATTTGCCCGCCTTTGCAGGCGGCGTAGCCCTAGCCGACGTTCTTAAAGACGAATTTAAAGTTCCCGTGTTTATAAATAACGACGGCGACTTGTTTGTATACGGCGAAGCCATTGCGGGCTTGTTGCCGCAGGTAAACAAGGCGTTGGAACAGGCAAAAAGCAGCAAACGCTACACAAAGCTTTTCGGCATTACTTTGGGAACAGGCTTTGGCGGAGGCCTAGTTGCCAACGGCGAGCTTTACATTGGCGACAATTCAAACGCAGGCGAAGTTTGGCTTTTAAGAAACCGCGTTCATAGCGACTGCTTTGCCGAGGAAGGCGCATGTATAAGAGCCGTGCAAAAGGCATATGCAAAGCGCGCAAATTTAAGCGACTACAAGGCATTTAGCCCCAAGCAAATCGAAGACATTGCCCTTGGCAAAATGGAAGGCAACAAGCAGGCGGCAATAGATGCCTACAACGAAATGGGCGTTGTTATTGGCGACGCGCTTTCTACCGTGGCAACTTTGTTGGATCCGCTTATCGTTATAGGCGGCGGGCTTTCGTATGGGCACAAATTGTTCATGCCCGCTGTTATAAAGGAAATGAATGGCACAATTAAAAATTACGACGGCAAAGACTTTGCAAGGCTAGCCCAAGTTGCCTTCAACCTTGAAGATCCAGCCCAATTTGCCCAATTCCTTAAGGGCGAAGAAAAGGAAATTTCGGTATACGGAAGCGACCGAAAGATTTCGTACGACCCCTTAAAGCGCATAGGTATTGGCGTTTCAAGGCTCGGCACTAGCGAGGCTGTTGGCATTGGCGCCTACGCCTTTGCGTTGAACAAAATCGACAAGGATTTGTAACACACAATAAAAAAAGGCCTTTGGAAATTTCCCCGAAGGCCTTTTTTTTTCGTCATAGTTTCAAAAAAGCCTTTTTTTTGAAATAAAAAATGCGCCGCATTTTTAATGCGGCGCACAAAAAGAAAGTTGCAAACAAATATATTTATTCGTCGGGGAACAAGTATTTGCGGTCTACCGCCTGAGCTGCAACAATAACCGCCGTGCCATATATGTCGTTTACGGTTGCGCTTCTGGAAATTTCGGCGGCAGGCTTCTGCAACCCCGTAAGAATTTGCCCGTAATAGCTCATTTGCGGGTTGGTAAGAATGCTCATTCTAACCGCCAAGTTGCCCGCGTTCAAATCGGGGAAAATCAGTACGTTTGCAGAGCCTGCAACAGATGAATTTACCCCCTTAAACTGCGCGTAGTTTTTGCTTAGGGCAACGTCTATCTGCAATTCCCCGTCTACTTCAAAGTCGAGGTTTTCGCGTACTACCCTTTCGTGCAATAGGCTGGCTGCCGCCTTCATCTTTATAACGTTCGGGTTTCTTGATGTTGCCGACTTCGACGAATAGCTTAAAAACGCAACTTTCGGCGCTTTGTTTGTTATGTGCTTTGCCAAATTTGCGGTTGTATAGGCAATGTCGCAAAGCTGGTCTTGTGTAGGCTCGGGTATAACGCCGCAGTCCGACATAAACAGACATCCTTCGGTTCCAAACTCGGGGTTTTTTGTGTCTAAAATTATTATCGAAGAAACGCTCTTAACATTAGGCTGCATTGGTATTAACTGCAACATTGGCCTTAGCGCGCTAGACGACGCCAAAGTAGCCCCCGAAACCATCGCGTCGGCTCTAGAGGTTAAAAGCATCATTGTGGCATAGTAGTTGTGGTTTGCCAACATTTCTGCGGAATCGGTATCGCCCAACTTTTTAAAGCGGCGTATGCCGTCGAAAGCCTTTAAAATTTCGGGGTAGTCGTCCGACTTTAGGGGGTCTATAACGCCCATACCGTCCATTCTAACATCGTTGGCTGCTGCCAGTTCCGATATTTCGGCTTTGTTGCCCAACAGAATGGGTACGCCCAATTTGCGCGTTGCAAACTGGCGCGCCGCTTTTATTATACGAACGTCGTTGCCTTCGGGGAACACCACTCTTTTTGGGTGGTTTTGCAACCTTAGCGATAATGTGCTTAAAACTGGCATATTTGATTTCCTGTTTTGTAAATTAAGGTTAATTTGCGCCTATAAAAACAAAATATTTAGCTTTTGTAAAGCACCAAAGACCGCGCAAAAGCAAACCCGAAAAAAATCAGTAGTTTGTTGTGTATAAATCTTTGTCTACACACTCTATAAAGCGGCTGGGGTCGCACATATCGAATGAGCCGTTTTTCATAACAGTGCGCGGATACGCAATGTATAGCAAGTCCATTGCCCTTGTGCAGGCAACATAAAAAAGCCTGCGCTCTTCGTCTACATCGCCATCTTCTATGCAGCGCTCTAGTGGGAAAAGCCCGTCGCAGGCCCCTATTATAAACACTGCCTTAAACTCAAGCCCCTTTGCCTGATGTATGGTCATCATTCTAACGCAATCGGGCTTTTGCTGCGAGCCGTTTTCAGCCTCCGAAATTTCAAGCGATGCGCTTTCCAAAAAACCCGAAACGCTGTTAAATCGGCTGGCATATTCGGCAAGTGTATCGAAATCGTCCACCCTCTCGTCCCAATTTTCGTACTCGCTTTTCATTGCCGCTATATACCATTCAGGACACGCCATTTTTATTATTTGCGCCATTTTTATGTCGGAATAGTCCTCGCCTTTTGCGGGAGCTTGCTGGCTTTCAAAAAAGTCGCCTTGCACGGCTTTCGGGGGCACATTTTCTTTTTTGCCGTCGAAAGCGCGTATTGCAGAATATATTTTAAATACGCTTTCGGCTATCTGAATAAAGTCTTCTTTTGCCTTTTTCGGCACGCTTGCCAGCACACTGTCGGCAAGCATTGCCTCAGCAAATGGCATAGAATTTTTTTCGGCATAATTTGCGGTTTTATCGAAAATCTTTTGCGCGCTTTTTTGCCCTACGCCATCAAGAAACCTTATAAAGCGCGAAAACGAGATAAAATCTTTCGGGTTGCTTGCAAACCTTAAAAGCGAAACGGCGTCTTTAATGTGCGCATATTCAAAAAATTTAAGACCGCTTGTAATTACAAAGGGAATTGCATCGCGCTGCATAACAAGCTGCATTTCCAGCGCGTGCCTGTGCGCCCTATACAAAATTGCTATGTCCGAAAACTTGCACGGGGCGTTTGCCCCATAGGTTAAATCCCTGATTTTGTCGGCAACTGCAACGGCCTGACCTCGGGCGTCCATTGCCCTTATTATGTAGGGTTTTCCCAGTCGATCTCTTACTGGGCTAAGCTGTTTTTCGTATATGCCAAACTGCGGCATTGCCCTTAAAACATCGTTTGCAAAGGCCAAAATTTCGGGCGTGCTCCGGTAGTTGTCCTCTATCTTAAACACCTTGGCGTTTTCGTAGCGTTCCTTAAACGACAATATGTTTTCTATATTCGCACCGCGCCATGTGTATATGCACTGGGCGTCGTCGCCAACCGCGCTTATGCGCTTTTGCTCCGAAAGCTTGTCTAAAATTTCCGACTGCAAAAGGTTTGTGTCTTGATATTCGTCTACCAAAACATTGCCGAATTTGTGCGAATATTTTTCGGCAAGCTCGGCATTTGTGTTCAGCGCGCGCAAAAAGAAAACAAGCAGATCGTCGAAATCCAAAATATTGTTTTTAAGCTTTGCGCTTTCGTAGGCGGCGGCAATTTTGGCGATGTCGTCGGGCGAGCACTCTAGCCAGCTAAACTTGTCGTACATAGATTGCTGATAGCTTTTAAGCGTGTTTGCACTATAGCTTATTATTTCCTTTAAAAGCTTTGTTTTGGGGTTTCGCTTATCCGAAAAAAATCTCGGAAACTCGCTTTCTACCGTAGCTTTTAAAAGCTTTTCGGAATCTTCTGCATCGGCAATCGAAAACGACGAATCCAAGCCCAAATTTTGCCCCTCTATCCTTAAAAAACGCGCCGCAACCGAGTGGAAAGTTCCGCCCCAAAAAGCGTTGGCTGGCACCCCCGTAATCAATTCCGTACGCTGCAGCATTTCGCGAGCCGCCTTGTTTGTAAAAGTAAGCAGCAAAAGCGAGCTTGGCATTAGCGAATATTGTGCCATTAAATAGGCAATGCGGTACGTAAGTGTGCGCGTTTTGCCGGAACCCGCGCCTGCAAGCACCAAAGCGGGGGCGTCGGGCGGGCACGAAACCGCCTGAAGCTGGCTATCGTTCAGCTCTTTTTCGAAGTCCGGAACTTTCCGCAAAACGGCCACTTTTGCCTATTCAATACTGGCTATAAAATCTAGGGCCGCGGTATATCCGTACGATCCCATACCGCTGACAACGGCAACGCACTTGGCTGCGGTTAAAGATTCGTGCCTAAAATCTTCGCGCTTGTATATGTTCGAAATATGCACTTCAACAAACTTCATTTTAGAACCCGCAATGGCGTCTCTTAACGCAACGCTTGTATGGGTAAATGCCCCGGGGTTTATTATGCAATATTCAACGCCCATATCGGTATAGTCTTCGATATGGTCTATAATGTCGCCCTCGTGGTTGCTTTGAAAATCCAAAATCTCGCAGCCTATCGAGGCGGCGTATTTTTTTAGCGACTCTATAATGTCGTCTAGGGTTTCGCTTCCGTAAATTTCGGGCTCTCTTTTGCCGAGCCTGTCGAGATTTACACCGTTGATTACCGCTATCTTTTTCATAATTGTTAAATGGTATTATCCGTCTTTATAAATTTATGTTCAAGCCCGAATTTTTCGGCACAAATTTTCGCCAAATTTTTGACGCCAAAAACTTCGCTGCAATAGTGTCCGCAAGAATACAGGTTAATCTTGTTGTCTCTGGCGTATATATAGTGATGCTCCTTTAGCTCGCCCGTAATAAATGTGTCGCAATTCAGGGATTTTAAATCGCCTATAAAATCGCCCGCGCCTCCCGAACAAATCGCAACTCTTTTGGGATTTTTAGAGCCGAATTCAAATGCCTTTAATGTATTCGGGAATATCTTTTTTAGCGAAGAGGCAAGCGTTGCCCTGCTTCTTTTGCCGCACTCGCATAGACAGCCTATCTCTATTCCCAGACACTCGAAACACGCCCGCGTTATCGGCAAACCCAGCAACTTTGCAATAGAGGCGTTGTTGCCGAATTCTGCGTTTGCGTCTAGCGGCAAGTGGCACGAGTATACCGCCAAATTGCCCCCTATTAAAGTTTTTACAATCTCATAGTTTAGATTTGTAAATGGAGTTTTTTTGTCCCAAAAAAGCCCGTGGTGCACAAAAAGCAAATCCGCCTTCATTTTTACCGCCTGCTTTATCTCGAAAAGCCCAGCGTCTACCGCGCACGCAATTTTCGACACTTTGCCCGAATTTTCGCACTGAAGCCCGTTCAGCGCGTTGGGGTAGTCTACGGTGCAGTGTATGTTTAATATTTTGTCGGCGTATGCCGTTATTTCCTTTAGATTTGCCATACCTAAATTTCAAAAAACACGCTCTTTTTTTGCAAGAAAATTTTGTGTAAAATAAGCGCATTTAAAACTTTACAAGTAAAATCGCCCTGCTTTATTTTCGAACAAAACCCACAAATAATAGAATATTATGAAGAATATAAACCCCGAAGAGATTTCGAAGAACCCCGTAAATTTAATAGGCAAAGGCTGGATGCTAATATCGGCGGGCGACAAAAAGTCGTTTAACGCAATGACGGCAAGCTGGGGCGGCCTAGGTTTTATGTGGAACAAACCCGTTGCAATTGCAATGGTAAGAACAAACAGGCACACTTTTAAATTTTTAGAGGAAAATGAATTTGCAACCTTGTCGTTCTACGACGAAAAATACCGCCCGCAGCTGAAAATGTTCGGGTCTACTTCGGGCAAAGACATAGACAAAACCGCTGCAAGCGGCTTTACCGCGCAATTTACCGAAAACAACGCCCCCTACTACAAGGAGGCAAGCCTTGTTTTAGAATGCAAAAAACTATATTCTCAAATGCTCGAAAAGCAAAATTTTGCAGACACCCACATTCCCGAATTGTGGTATGCAAAGGACGATTTTCATAAAATGTACTACTTTGAAATTGTAAACGCATTCGAGTTGTAAGATGGCAAAGCGCGCGTTGTCTTTTTTGGGGCTTTTCCTGTTTTCGGCAATTTTGCTATTTGCCCAAATAGACAAAAACAAAGTTTTTATACTCTGCAATTCCACAGAGCCCGATTCTGTTTGGCTTGCCGAAAACTACGCCGAACTTAGGAATATCCCGAAAACGAATGTCGTTTCGGTTGAAATGCCAAAAAGCGAGGAAATTTCTTGGGCACAATTTAACGAGATATATCCGAAACTTGTAAACGGCTTGGAAAAAGCCGGGGCAATACGCGCGCAAACGGTTGGCGACAAACCCATTTTGGTTTCGCACAACATAGATTTTCTGGTAAGCTGTATGGGCGTACCCTTAAAGGTAAGGGAAAGCGCGCCAGCAAAACAGCTCGAAACCGACAAGGTGGCATTCGACTCGCTTTTGTCGGCAATGTTTTTGCCCCCCTACAAAAAAATCGCAAAAAACCCACTTTTCGGCAAGCAAGACAAAACCTTATATAAAACCGCCCAAATTGTAAGAACGGCGCGCCTTTGCGGTGGCGACTACCGAAAAGCTCTGCAAATCGCAAAAAACGCAATCTATGCCGAAGAACACGGGCTTATGGGACGCGCCTATGTAGACGATTCAAAATTCATAATAAAAAAAGGCGGCTATCTAAAAAAGGTTCAAGACATTCTAACCGACTTGGGCTTCGACTTATCTGAAAGCCCCGAAACACCGCTTTTCGGCTTTGCCGACAGGTTCGACGCCGTTGCCCTGTATTTTGGCTGGTATAGCGAAGGCCCTTGCGGATATTTTGTGTTGAACGAATTTGATATGCCCAGAGGCGCGGTTGCAATGCACCTGTTTTCGTTTTCGGCAAAAACGCAAAAAAGCGGGTGGGCTGCAACATTAATAAACAAAAACGCATCTTCTTCTGTGGGCAATGTATACGAGCCCTACTTGGGGCTAACACACCGCTTTGATATGTATTTGGCGGCTCTTTGCTCGGGCTTTAGCGCGGGAGAGGCCGCATATTTTTCGTCGCCCTCGCTGCGCTGGCAAAACATATTTATAGGCGACCCTCTATATATGCCCTTTAAGCGCAAATTAAGCGAACAACTAAAAGACATAGAAAACGGAAACACCAACTTTTACAGCCAATATGCTGTAATTAGAGCAATGAATTTGGTTGTAAAAAAATCGGGCAACTCGCCAAATGCCGTAAAGCTTGGCATTGCCTATGCAAAAAGGCTTAAAGACAATACCGCGTTGCTCTTTAAAATAGCCCAACTGCTGCAAACGCTTGGCGACAATAAAAACGCACTGCTTTTTGCCGAAAATGCCGCAAAAACGCTGACAGACCCAAACAACCCCTATTTTGGGCTTAACTTTGAAATTGCAAAATTCGCCTCTAGCTTGGGCAACAACAAGCTTGCATTAGAGCTTTGCAAACAACACATTGCAGCTCACAAAAACGGCAAAACGTATCTTAAAAACGCACTGCCAATTGCCATAGAATATGCAAAAGACATAGACAACGCTTTATTGCAAGAATATACGCAAATATTAAAAAGCCTAAATACGCCAAAAAACTAGCTTTTTTCGCGCAAAACAGGCTTAAAAATATTCTTGTCTATAAACTTTGCTTTGTATTGAATTCTATAACATAAATTTATGATAGACTTACGAATTTTAAGAGAACAACCCGATAAACTGCGCCAGAAAATTGCGCTTAAAAAATTCGACTGCGATTTAGACTCTATTATCGCGTTCGACGAGGTTAGACGCAATATTCTGTCCGAATTTGAAAATGCGCGCGCCAAGCAAAACGCCGAAAGCAAGGCTTTGGCGCATTTGCCAAAAGGCTCGCCCGAATTTAAGGAGGCGATTTTAAAGCTTAAAGAGGTTTCCGCAAACGTTAAGGCTTTAGAGCAAAAGGCAGACGAAGCCGAAAAGAAGTGGAAATCTATGCTTCTTACAATACCCAATATGCCCGACGACAGCGTTCCCGTAGGCAAAAGCGATAAAGACAACGTTACCGTCTATACTTGGGGCGACATAGACACAATAAAGAACGCCGTTCCCCACTGGGACTTAAAATTCTTCAACAAGCTGCTGGATTTCCCCCGCGGAGTAAAGGTTACGGGGGCTGGCTTTCCCTTTTATGTTGGCGATATGGCAAGGCTTGTTCGCTCGCTTTTGGCTCTGTTTTTGGAGGAGGCAAAAAACAACGGCTACGAAGAAGTTATGTGCCCGATTATGGTAAACGCGGCAAGCGCAACGGCAACGGGCCAGCTTCCCGACAAGGAGGGCCAAATGTACCACGACAATCAAGACGATTTTTATATGGTACCTACCGCCGAAGTTCCGCTTACAAACTTCTTTAGAGACGAAACTTTTGAAGAATCGCAGTTGCCCGTATATAGATGCTCGTACACCCCCTGCTTTAGGCGCGAAGCGGGTTCGTGGGGCAAAGACGTAAGAGGCCTAAACAGGCTTCACCAGTTCGACAAAGTAGAACTGGTAAAATGGGTAAAACCCGAAACAAGCTTCGACGAGCTAGACAAATTAAGAAGAGACGCCGAAGGCATTTTGCAAAAGCTTAACCTACCCTACCGCGTTTTGGCGATTTGCACGGGAGACATAGGATTCCCCCACGCAAAGCAGTTCGACTTGGAAGTTTGGGCGGCAGGTCAAAAAAAGTGGCTTGAAGTTTCAAGCTGCTCGTGCTTTACCGACTTTCAGGCAAGAAGAGCCGGCATTAGGTTCCGCCCCGCAAACGGAGGCAAGTCGGAATTTGTGCATACTCTTAATGGTTCTGGCTTGGCAATTCCCCGAGTTTTGGCGGCCTTGCTCGAAAACAACGTACAAGACGACGGCACTGTAAAAGTTCCCGAAGTTCTTAAAAAGTGGTACGGCAAAGACTTTATAGGCGACTAAACTAAACCCTAACATTTAACGATATATTTATTATTATGGCAGAAAAAGAATTTAAATACCAAAAGATGTTCCCCTTGGGACCCGACAACACAAAATACAGGCTGCTTACAAAAGACTATGTAAGCACTTTAAGGATTGGCCCCCTTCAGATTTTGAAGGTAGACCCAAAGGGCTTGACCTTCTTGGCAAGAAACGCGTTTAAAGACGTTTCGTTTAAATTGAGGCCGGCCCACTTAAAAATGGTTGCCGCCATTTTAGACGACCCCGAAGCTTCCGACAACGACAAGAGCGTAGCTCTTACAATGCTAAGAAACGCCGAAATTGCAGCTCAGGGCGTTTTGCCCTTCTGTCAAGACACGGGAACGGCAACCGTAATAGGCAAAAAAGGTCAATACGTATTCACCGGCGTAGAAGATGAAGAATTCATCTCGAAAGGCGTTTTCGACTGCTATACGCAGGAAAATTTGCGCTACTCGCAAAACGCCCCTCTCAATATGTGGGACGAAGTTAATACGCGCTGCAACCTGCCAGCCCAGATAGATTTGTATGCAACAAACTCCGACAAATACGAATTTTTGTTTGTTGCAAAAGGTGGCGGCTCGGCAAATAAAACATATTTATATCAGGAAACAAAGGCTATTATCACCCCCGAAAAGCTTCTGCCGTTTTTGGTAGAAAAACTAAAAAGCTTGGGGACTGCCGCGTGCCCTCCCTACCACGTTGCTTTTGTAATAGGCGGAACTAGTGCCGAGGCGTGCCTTAAAACAGTAAAGCTTGCCTCCACAAAATATCTGGACAACTTGCCCACCCAAGGCAACGAACTTGGGCACGCTTTTAGAGACGTTGAAATGGAAAAGCAGCTGCTAGACGCCGCCCACAAATTGGGCATTGGCGCACAGTTTGGCGGCAAATATTTCGCCTTGGACGTACGCATTATAAGAATGCCGCGCCACGGCGCAAGCTGCCCCATAGGTTTGGGCGTTTCGTGCTCGGCAGACAGAAACGTAAAGGCAAAGATAGACAAAGACGGCATTTGGCTAGAAGAGCTTGAATCTAACCCCGCCCAATACATTCCCGAAAGATACCGCAATATAGACACTGCCCAGGGCGCGGTTTCTATAGACCTTAACAGACCCATGCGCGAAGTTTTGGCGGAGTTGTCGAAATACCCCGTAAAAACAAGGCTTAGCCTTAACGGCACAATTATTGTTGCGCGCGATATTGCCCACGCAAAGATACGCGAACGCCTGCTAAAGGGCGAAGGAATGCCGGAATATCTAAAGCAGCACCCCGTTTACTACGCGGGCCCCGCAAAAACTCCGCAGGGCAAACCCTCGGGCTCTTTCGGGCCTACAACCGCGGGCAGAATGGATCCTTATGTGGATTTGTTCCAGTCTAACGGCGGCAGTATGATTATGATTGCAAAAGGCAATCGCTCGCAACAGGTAACCGACGCCTGCAAAAAGCACGGCGGCTTTTACCTGGGCTCCATAGGCGGCCCCGCAGCCCTACTTGCCGAAAAAAATATAAAGAAAGTTGAACTTGTAGAATATCCCGAATTGGGTATGGAAGCGGTTTGGAAGATAGACGTTGTGGACTTCCCCGCATTTATTCTTGTAGACGACAAGGGCAACGACTTTTTCAAGCAGCTTTAATTAAAAACAACCAAAAACAAAAAGCCTTCCGCAAAAAAATGCGGAGGGCTTTTTTGCGCCCTAAAAAAATACCGTCGTAAAAAGCCTAAAAAAGCATTTTTTGCTTTGGCCCATGCTACTAAAAAATCTTTGAAAAACTTGACAGATATTGTGCAATTTTATTCAATGTGCACCATATGAAACGCATTACTATTTTTACAGTATTACTCCTGTCTGCTTTGTCGGCATTTTCGCAGGAAATGACCGCCGAACAAAAGGCCGCCTTGCAGGAAAAAGCAAACGCCCTTTTCCCCAAAGATGCAGCGGCTGCGCAAGATTGGATAAAAAAACAATCTATGTCGTTCGAATCAATCAGCTATATGAACATAGACGGCATAGGAGAAAAAGAGCTAAATTTAATTAAAGCCCAAGCCGCAAAAAAATTCCCCAACGAATATACAAAGCAGGAAGAATATATCACGAATAATGCAACTGCAATGGCTTCGGTTGCAGCCCTCGGCGAAGGGGTAGATCCTAAAATATTTTCGGAAATTAAGGCGGTTGCCCTTACAGAATGCGCCGGCGACATTACAATGTTTTCGACCTACGTTGCAAAACAGCTTGAGGCAAAAAAGTATATAGAAAATCTTAAACCCTCCGACAAGGAAGACCCAGTTACTTTTGCGGTAACCAAGCAGGTGTTGGAAAAAACATTCCCCTACAACTACACGAAGCAGCTTGCCGAATTGCAAAAAAGAACGGGCATGCAAGAATCCGCCCAAAAGCAGATAGACAATAAACCCTCCACAATAGACGGCGTAGACCCGAATTCCCCCGGAGCATATAATGTTTTGGGAAGAAAAATATTTACAAAGTGCTCGCTTAAAACCGCCGAGCAAAAACCCAGCGTTGCAGTTGCCGTTGTTTTTAAAGGCAAAAAAGGCATACTTTGCCCCTTTAGCTGCTACAAACCCAATAATTTCGACCTTATAACCGCAGGCGGCGACCGCCCCAAAATTAAGGGCATATACGCCTGCAAAGAAGAACCCGTGCTTTTTATGGAAGTTGAATCTTTCCCCGAAGGAATGCAGCCCATAGAAATCGAAGACGAGCACGAAGTAAAGAAAATCATAACCCAGCCCCTAACGCTGGCGGGCATGTATTCGGCTTCGCAAATTACCTGCTACCAAATTTCCATAGCGTCTATACGCGACAACGACTATCTTTTAAGCGCAAAAACGCCCTACTCTTTCACCCCTGGCGTTCTGCTTATAGACTTTGCAAAAAACAAGCTAGTAAGCTTTATGCTTGTTAAGGAAAAGAAAGTTACACTTACCGACTTAGACAACCGTTCTGAAGCCCTTAGCATTTTAAGAAGACAGGAAGCCCGCTCCGAAGAAATAAGGTATTACCCGAGGCTCGATACCCTTAACTCTTTCGAACCCCTTGTTCCGCAAAAGCTAAAGGAACAGTTCGAATATTTGGAAAATCTTAAAAAGTCTAACGACAATCTATATAAGGCGTATACGCTAAACTCTTTCGACAAGCTAAGAGGCGTTAGCATATTTACCAGGGCAATTTCAAAATACGAGCCCAAGTTCTTTTCGAGAAGCGACAGCGCAACATTCAACAGAGAAATGCGCTCGTACCTTAACGACATTATAACCGTAATGAAGAAGGACATTAAGGAAAGAAATCCCGAATCTTTCTACTCGGCGTTAAAAGACGAAGTGCGCCTGCAAACACAAAAAAGGCATTTAATTATAAGTTATTTTGAAAACAATATGCGCAAGGGCAACGTAGAACCCCTTATCCCTTCCGACGTAAAAACATACAGAGAAAGAATGGTGCGCGACGGCAAACGACGCTAGTGCTCGAAACCGTGTTCGGCAAACAAGCGTTTTTTATTGTTTTCGACCAAAATAAGCCCTTCCGAAAATTCATTTCGGGGGGCTTTTTTTATGCGACCAATTTCGTATATTTCTGCGCCGAATTTTTTTTGAAAATCGGCCTTTAGTTTTGCAAGGCTGCTTTTGCCCCTTACGCAGAACAAAAGCTCGTAGTCTTCGCCATCGCACAGGGCTTTTTTAAGGGTGTTGCCTTTAAATTTGTAAACGGGTATTTGCTCGGCTACAAGTTCGGCGCAAAGTCCTTTGCAAAGCAAATGTTTTAAGTCCGAGGCAATGCCGTCGCTAATATCCATACACGAAACTACGCACTTGCATGCCGCCAAAAAGCGGCCTTCGGGCACTTTGGGGCGAAATGTCAAATGCCTTTTGCTTTCGTAGGAAGCCCCCAATGCCCCGCTAACGCAAATATAGTCGCCTTCTTTTGCGCCGCTTCGCAGCATTGCACGCGTTTCTGTGCGCCCAATCAAAGCAAGGTGCATCGAAAAAAAGTTGCTTTTAACCGAGGCTAAATCTCCGCCTATAATTTTTACGTTATACTCTTTTGCGGCAGATGCCATTCCGCGCAAAAACGCCCTTAAATATTTCATCGACATATTGTCGCACACAACGGCGCTAGTTTGTGCGTACAGGGGAATTCCGCCCATTGCAGCTATGTCTGAAATATTGCGTTTTATAATTTTTTCGCCCACTAAAAATGGGTTAGAGTCCATATCGAAATGCCTGCCCGCAATAACGCAGTCGCTTGTAATAAGGGCTTTGTCTTTAAGTGTTTTATAGTCTACAACCGCGCAATCGTCGCCTGGACCGAATGGAGGTTTGGGCGCGACCTGCCCGAATATCTTTACAGCCTGCCCTATTGCGGCCTTTTCTTTTACAAACCCGAACGAATCTTTTAAAGTTACTGCTGCAAACCGCATAGATAAATCATTAAAACGTTTACAATGTTAAAGAGCGAATGAACAAAAATGTTCAGCCTTATGTCGCGGTATTTCTCGTATACCGCGCAAAACAAAAAAGATAGTGCCGCTAGCGAAACAAACGCCTCCACGCTAAAATGAATCCCTGCAAACAAAATCGAAACAAGAACCGCCGAAAACAGCGGTTTAAACGCGCCCTTTAAAATTCTGTATAAATAGCCCCTAAACAAAAGCTCTTCCGAAATGGGGGCTAAAACTGCAATCGACAGAAAAGCCATTGTATTTTCCGCGACCCCCGAAGCCGAAAGCCAAATGTCTATGCTGTTCTGCATTTCGTATTTTGCGCCAAGCAAATACAAAACGCCCTTCCACAACGCCATTGTTGCAAACACAACCAATAACGCCAAAAGCGTATATTTTACGGCTTTTGAAAAAAGTATTTTAGGCCGCAGCGTAAATTTAAAACAAAGCTTTCGGTGTTTTGCATACAGAATCAACCATACCGACAAAACTGTCTGCAATACGAAAGAAGACGCTATAACGCCGAATGTTTCGCCGCCGAAAAGCTTTAAAGACACGGCAAGCGAAACGTAATATACGCAAAACAATCCGAAAAAGAACCCCAAAAAGTCGCTCGCGCTTTTAAACGCAATGCACCTTAAATTGTCTGGAATTACCTTCCGCATTGTTCCATATAGGCGGGCTTGCCGTTTACAAAAGTAGCCTCTATTTTGCCTATAAGCTCTTTGCCGAACCACGGCGAATTTTTAGAGCGCGAAAGGCTTTTGTTGTAAACGTATTTGCGCGACAAATCGGCAATGCAAAAATCGGCGGGCATACCGCTTTGCAAGGAGCCCGCGTTTATACCCAAAAGTTTTGCGGGCGAAATCGTCATTAGCTTTATCAATTTTGACAACTTCATTTTGCCGCTTAAAACAAGAGTTTTATAGCAAACCGAAAACGCAGTTTCAAAGCCTATCATACCGCACGGGGCATAGTCGAACTCAACGTTTTTGTCTGCAAGCGAATGCGGAGCGTGGTCGGTTGCAATAACGTCTATTGTGCCGTCGCACAAACCCTTAATAACCGCCTTTACATCTTCCTTTGTTCTAAGGGGCGGGTTTACTTTGTAGTTTGTATCGTAGTCTATAAGGCTTTCGTCGGTAAGTGCTATGTGGTGGGGGGTTACTTCCGCGCTAACGTTTATGCCCATCTTTTTTGCGTTTCTTACCAAGTCTACCGAATACGCGCTAGACAAATGCTGCATATGAACGCGCGCACCCGTATATTTCGAAAGGATTATGTTGCGCGAAACTATAATGTCTTCGGCTGCGTTCGGCCAGCCCCCAAGCCCCAATTTTAGGCTTACCAAACCATCGTTCATCTGGCCTTTTGCAGTCATATCGGCGTCTTGGCAGTGGTCCATAACAACAAGGTTGAACATTTTGGCATATTCCAACGCCTTTAACATAAGTTCGTTGTTTTGAACGCACGAACCGTCGTCGGTAAGGGCAATAGCGCCCACGTTTTTAAGAGTACCTATGGGAGCAAGCTTTTTGCCCTCCCTGTTTTCGGTAATGCACGCGCTTAAATACACCTTAACTGCGGCCGAAGCCTTTACTATTTCGCTTACAAGCCTAAAGGTTGAAGCCGAGTCTACACAAGGCTTTGTGTTTGGCATTGCCAAAATGCTTGTAAAGCCGCCCGCGGCGGCCGCTTTTGTTCCGCTTTCTATAGTTTCTTTTGCGGTTTGACCAGGTTCCCTTAAGTGGCAGTGAATGTCTACAAAACCGGGAAACACAAATTTATTTTTTGCATCTATTACCTTTTGTTTACCCGATGCTTTTTCAACAAAAACGCCGTTTTTAACAAATAAATCCCTTTTTTCTTCAACAGAATTTGCGGGATCTACAACGGTTGCATTTTTAATTATAAGGCAATCCATAAAATTATTTTCCCTTCTTTGTAGAGGCTAACATACACAAATACAGCACCGCCATTCTTACGGCAACACCGTTTGTAACCTGCTCTAAAATAACCGAGCGGGACGAGTCGGCAAGTTCGCTGTCCAGCTCCACGCCGCGGTTTATTGGCCCTGGATGCATAATAATGGCGTTTTTCTTAAGGTAGCTTTCCCTAAGCTTGTTAAGCCCGAAAATAGACGCATATTCGCCTATAGACGGGAAGTGTATAAACGACTGTCTTTCGTGTTGTATTCTTAAAAGCATAACAACATCGGCGTTCGAAATGGCTTCTTTTAGGTTGTGAGCAACCTTTACGCCCATTTGCTCGAAGGTTTTTGGAACCAATGTTGAAGGCCCCGCCAGCGTCAGGTTTACACCCTGCTTTTTAAGCGCGTAGATATTCGAGCGCGCAACGCGGCTAAACAGAATGTCGCCCAAAATTGTAACGTTTTTGCCCTTTAGGTTTTTGCCCAAATGCTGGCGCATTGTAAAGGAGTCTAACAAAGCCTGTGTCGGGTGCGCGTGCGCGCCGTCGCCCGCGTTTATTACGGGAACTTTTACCCTTCTCGAAAGATACTCGGCAGCCCCCGCCGCGCTGTGGCGCATAATAATCATATCGGTGCTCAATGCCTCTACATTACGGGCGGTGTCTCTTAAAGTTTCGCCCTTAACTATCGACGACGTTCCCCCCGCAATCGAGATTACATCGGCACCAAGCCTGTGGGCCGCCATTTCGAACGCTGTGCGCGTTCTGGTGCTAGGCTCTAAAAACAGATTAACAATAGTCTTGCCCTGAAGGAACGGAAGCTTGCAGCCGTCTTCCTTTATCAGAGCCTTAAACAGCTCGGCCAATGAAAATATTTGCTCCATTTCGGAAAGGCTTAAACTTTCTATGTCGGTTAAATCTTTCCTAGTCCAATTTATATTTTTAAAAAAATCGGTATTTATCATAAAAACAAACTGTGCTTTACATAAATATAAAAGGGCAAAAACCGCCTCTTGTAAAGCTACTTTTTAGCGTTTTGCAGCGCGTTTATATAACTTTGCAAACTGTCTACAATTTCGGCAGCATAAATTTCTTCGGCAAAATATTCGCTATAGGGGGTTTGCAAAAATCGGCAGCAATGCAAAACAACCGTTGCCCTTTGTTCTGGGCTGCGCACAAGCCTGCCTATTGCCTGCTTTATTTTAGACGCCGCCTTTTTTGAATATACCTCGCTAAAAGCCTGTTGCTTCGACATATTTTGACCAATAAGCAAATCCATTTTGGCGTTGCCAACCGCGTTTAGCTCCGAAAGGCCAACTCCCACAACCACGGCGGTATCTACCGCGCCGCCGAGCAAATCTACGCTTTCAGAATACGAGCTTGCCAAAACCAAAAAAAGCGCGTTGCTCTTTGCAAGAGACTCTTTTACAAATTCAACCTGCTGCAAATAGGGCAAATTTTTGCGCTGCACGGCAACTTTTATTTGTGGGTAAATACGGCTTAAAGCGTCGGAAATAGCATATGCGTATTCGTACGAGGCAAAGAAAACGGCAACGGGGTTTTTAGACGCGCAAACCGCCTCGAAAACCCTGTTTGCGGTATCTTCGTAAAACAACGCCCTTGTTCTTGCGCTTGTATTTACGCTTTTGTCTACAATATATCTAAAACACGGCTTTAGCCAGTTTGCATTGGCCTTAACTTCGTATATTTCAGAACACACATTGTCTATGTCGCTTGCGCTTAAAAGCAGTGTTTTTTTAAAGCTGTCTAACACCGAAGAAACCGCGGCAACTGCGTCTATGCAATCTATTTTCAGCGTTTCGCCGTCGCACGTCCACAAATACCGCACATAGCCAAAACCGCAAAGCTTGTTTAAAAAGCACAAGTTCCACAAAACTTTTTTAGCTGGGGTTGCAAATTCCTCCAAATTTATCCTGTAAAGATTGTCTACAATTTGTGAAAGGCAGTTTTTTACGGCCGCAATGCTTTCGGCAGGCAGCGTTCCGGTTTCGCCAAGCACAATTTCCATAAGCTTTTCTATTGCCCCGCGCAGGCTTGAATTATCGAAAATCAACGCCGTTCTTAAAACCGAAAGCTCGAACAAGGAAATCTGTCCCGAATATGCCGCCTCGGTTCTTTCAAGCAAATTGTGGGCCTCGTCTACAATGAGCATTGTTTTTTTGGGGTTGAAAAGCTCTATGTTTTCCAGCACAGAGCTTACAGAAGGCGAAAAGATATAATTGTAGTCGCAAACCCATATTTGCGCATAGGACAGCAACGCCTGCGAAATCGCATAGGGGCACACTCCGTATTCGGCAGCATTATCCCTTATTTTTTCGAGAGAAGAAAACGCCCCGTTAAAATAATTTTTATGCGAAAACGTAAATTCGCCGTTTTGTGGCGCGTATTGTATTTGGCAATTTTCGCAATCAAAACAATACTCGCCGTTTAAAAGGTGTTCGATGCGGTTTCTTAGCTGGAAAACTTTCGGATATTCGGCGTTTTTCAAAAACTTTTTCAGCTCGCCGATAAGCTGTATTTGCCCGCTGCTTTTCGAGCTAAGGCATACCGCCCTCTCTATTTTGCCGTCTCGCAAAAGCCCCAACATTGCATCGAAGGCTATTGCCGTTTTGCCGAAGGCTGTAAAGGCTTTTAGGGAAACAACCTTGTTGTTTTTAAGGGCATCTTTAAGATTGTCTATAGCCTCTTTTTGCCCCTCGCGCAATGTTTTAAACGGAAGAGTTATGCCGAGGTGTTCTACCGTTTTAGTTGCCATTTGCAATTCCCCAAAATACTCTGCAAATTCAGCGGCTCTTTGCATAACCGCTTTTTCGGGGCTTTCGTTTACGGCAAATTTTTGGCGGTTGCCCGTGTCGGTATTTATATAAAGCAATTCGCCCGAACACCTGCATTTTTTTGAAAGAGCAAACAGATATACGCAAAGCTGCACTTTGTGCTGCAATTCGTAACCGTCTAGCGGGAACTGCCTTCGCGTTGTCTTTATTTCCCTTACAACAAAAAAATCCCCTTCGTCGAAAAGCTCGTCGGCTTTGCCCGTAAGGCAAAAATGCCAGCCTTTGCAGTCGAATTCAGCCTTTATGGGAACTTCGAACATTGCGTTTTGCGCCGTTTGCGAGTCTTCAATACGCAAAGCCTTGTGCCAATAGTTGCCCAAATAGGTAGCCCATAGCGATGCCCTTGCGCTATCTTTGCACGAATGCAAAGAAAAATCGAACGCCGAAAATTCTCCGGCGCCCATTTTAATTTTTTTTGCCTTTAAATTTATGTCCAACTCAGAATTTCGAAACGCTGTCTATGGCAGCGGCGTCCCTTTCTTCGGCCTGCGTTTTGTAAAGCTCTTCCATATACTTTCTCAACATTTTGTCGAAACGCGCATCTATGACCAAAAGCCCCGCGGGAACGTTCGATTTGTTCAACACCAACTTTGCCCTTAACGCGCCGTCGCTACTAATATAGTTAAAGCCGAACGCCGTGTTTTCCTGATTGGGAATTTCGCCCATAATACGAAGCTCTTTGCCCTTTAAGTCCTCAACGCTTTTTACGGCAACCGAATCTATGGAAGAAGCCGCCTTCAGTGTTTGCTCGTTTTTTGCCGCGCTTTTAAGGGCCTTTTGCTTTGCCCTTTCCTTATAGTTTAATTTTGCGGTTTTTTCGGCGGCGCGCTTGCGGTCCTTTTCCACTTCGTTTTTATAGCGCGCAAAAGACTTTTGCCTTTCGTCCGAAATTATAGATGTTCTTAAATCTGCCGAATAGCCCGAAGATTTTGCAACGCTTTCGGGAACGACAAACTCTATTATTCTGCTTCTTGGCTTCGGCAAAACCGCCATTAGCTGCGCAAGCGCGGGGTCCGACGAAATGTAGGTTTTTGCGTCGTCTTCCGAAAACATATCGTCTTTCTTTATAAAGTTGTTTGTGGCAACCCAGGCGGTGCCCTGCGCGCGTTTTGAAATCATTGCCATCATAAGCCTTGCCAACTCTTCGGGATACATAACAGGGTAGCGCGTATAATACTCCATAACCGAAACGTCTTTATAGTATACAACATGAAGCTCCCAGCCGTCCAAATCGTTCTGCTTTAGAACGTCCGAAGAGGTTGCCGCGGCCAAGTCGGGTCTTTTAAAGTAAAACTGGTGCGTAATTTCCTTCGGCATAAGAAGCAGCATATTTTTGTAGGGCAACTCGAAAACTTCCCTGTCCCTTTCCTCGGGCTTGTCGTATAAAATGCAGCCGCCGCTTTTCATTAAAAGACGGTTTTCCAAAAGCTTTCGGTTTTCGCCAATCTTTGCAAAAAGGCCCGCAACGGCAAACGCCATAAAAAGAGTCGCAACAAGTTTTTTCATACAAAACAGCATAACCTGCGCGCGGTTTTTTTTGCAACAAAAAAGATAGTTGAAAAATTTTTGCCCCGCCCTTTTATTTAGACAATGGAAAAACTACCTGTAGAGGGATTAAAAGAGCGCATATTGTCAGACCTAAAAGCCGGCGTAAACCGCTTTGTTATAAGCGCGCCAACGGCATCGGGCAAATCCACAAAGCTGCCGCAAATATTCGCCGAAAGCGAAAAAATTAAAGGGCAGATAATTGTGCTGCAGCCCCGCAGAATTGCGGCGCGCTTTTTGTCCAAAACGGTAGCCAAACAAATGGGGGCAACCCTCGGCAAAGAGGTAGGCTGGAACATACGCTTCGACAAAAACTGCTCTGCCGAAAGCAAAATTGTGTTTGAAACCGAAGGCATTTTGGCGCGCCAGCTTTTAAGCGAAAAAGCCATGCAAAATGTAAGCGCCATAATATTAGACGAATTTCACGAAAGAAATTTATATTCCGACATATCTCTTGCACTCGCAAAAAAACTGCAAGACGAAAAACGGCAAGACTTGGTTATAGCAGTTTGCTCGGCATCTATGGACGACGAGGCATTGTGCGACTATTTCGGCAAAGACACCTGCACAAAGCTTGAATGCTTTTCGAGGCTCTACGATGTAGACATTCTATATGCACCAAAAAAATCGGCTGAAGACAAGGTTTGGGATATGGCGGCGCGCCAGTTCGACTATTTGGCGAGAACCACCCAAGACGGCAATTTTTTGATTTTTATGCCCGGGGTATACGAAATAAACCGCACAATAGGCGCAATGCTAAAAATGCCCAGCTCGCGCGGGATAGAAATTTTGCCCTTATACGGCAATATGTCGATAAACAAGCAAGACGAAATTTTATCGCGCAGCGCAAGGAGAAAGGCAATTGTAGCCACAAACGTGGCGGAAACTTCGCTTACAATAGAGGGCGTAAAATATGTAATAGATAGCGGTTTGGCAAAGATAGCCCGCTACGACGCCTCGCGCGGCGTAAACACCCTGTTTTCCGAAAAAATCAGTATGGCAAATGCGGTGCAAAGAGCGGGTCGCGCGGGCAGAACTTCGAACGGCGTTGCAATTAGGCTTTGGAACAAAAATCAGGAGCAGTTTTTTGAGCCGTTTGCCAGCCCCGAAATAGAGCGTATGGATTTAAGCGAAGTTGCACTGTGGGTAAAAAGCGCGGGTATGTCGCTTGAAAAGCTGCCCCTTTTCGAGAAAGCCCCCGAAAAAAACCTTGAATTTGCCTACCAAAACCTAAAGTCGCTAAATGCCGTAGACAATAACTGCAACATAACAAACGACGGCCGCATTTTGGCAAAATTCCCAACACAGGTAAAATATGCCAAGCTGCTGTTCGAGGCCTGCAAGCGCGGCTGTTTGCAAGAAGCCGCCTTTGCCGCCGCAATTATCGACTGCGGCAAAATTATGCTCGAGGCCGAAAACCAATATAAAGAATCGGAGCGCAACGACATTTTGGCCGACGAAAAAAGCGAAATAGCCCAAATTGCAAAGCTTTGCCAAATTGCAAAAAATAACGCCTACGACGAGCGTTTTTGCCGCCAATACGGCATACATTCGGCAAACGCCCGCAAGGCCGAAATTTTGGCGCAAGACTTATATAGAACGGCCCAGCGCGCATTTGGCAAAAATACGCAGGAAACCGCCGATACAAACAACGCCCTTGCAAAATGCGTTATAAGCGCCTTTAGTGAAAATTTGTGCGTAAGAACAAACGACGCCCAGCTTAGCTGCCAAATTGCAAACGGTAAAAGCGGCATAATTGCAAAGACATCAAAAAAATTTGCCGATCACATTTTTTGCGCACTGAATTTGCAGGAACAACTTGCGCAGGGCAAAGCGAGCATTGTTGCAAGCATGTGTGTTCCCGTTTCGATAGAGCAAATAAACGAAGTTTTTGGCGGGCAGACGGCGGAACAAAGCACAACTTGTATAGACGAACGCCACAAGCGCGTTATATGCAAAGTGCAAAAAACATTTAGGGGGCTTGTCGTAGAACAAAGCCTGCACGACTGCACCGACAAAGAGGCCTGCGCTAAAGTTTTGCTTAACGAAATTTTAAAGGGCAAACTTGTTTTGGAAAACTACAACGAAAGGGCTCAACGCTTTATAACCCGAGCAAATTTTGCGGCGGAATGCGCCCCAAAATACAACCTGCCAAAGATAGACGGCGATGCTTTGCAAATGATTTTTGCGGATTTATGCTACGGCAAAAGCTCGTATACGCAGCTAAGGAACATAGAGGTTTTGCCGCATATTAAGGCGTGGTATTCGCAAGAGCAACTTGCGCTAATAGACTATTTGGCCCCCGACTATATAGAATTTGCAAACCGCAAAAAGCCGTGTTATATAGAGTATAATTTGCCTATGAAACAGGCAACTCTTTCGGCTTCGTTTAAAGACCTATATAACTTCAATGCCGACAAGATAAAAATTGCCGACAACAACGTAAAGCTTACCTATCAAATTCTAGCCCCAAACTACAGACCCATACAAAGCACTCAAAACCTTGCCGAATTTTGGAAAACATCTTGGAAATCAATAAGAAAAGAAATTAAGGCGCGTTATCCAAAGCATTTTAAAAGCGATGCCGACTACGCCTAAAAAACTACATTTTTGTATTATTTTTTTGCAAAAATTTTAAAAAATATGTTGCCTAAAGGCGCAAGTTTTATAGAGTGAGAATTTTTATAAAAGTATATCTTTTCAATTTAACTTATAAACACCATGATAGATCCAAAAACAATAAAGAACAAAGCGTTGTTGGCTTGGGTAGACACAATCGCCAAGCTCACTACGCCCGACAGTATCCATTGGGTAGACGGTTCTCAGGAAGAGGCCGACTCGCTCTTCAAGCTTATGCTCGACAAGGGAGCATGCATAAAGCTTAACGAGCAAAAACGCCCGAACAGCTATCTGTTCCGCTCCGACCCGCGCGACGTTGCCCGTGTAGAGGCACGCACATTCATCTGCGCAAAAACCAAGGAAGATGCAGGTCCTACAAACAACTGGATGGACCCGAAGGAAATGAAGGCCAAGCTCGACGGTCTTTTCAAGGGTTGCATGAAGGGCAGAACAATGTATGTTATCCCCTTTAGCATGGGTCCCGTTGGCGGCCCCATCTCGCAAATCGGCGTTGAATTGTCCGACTCGCCCTATGTAGTATTGAATATGCGCATTATGGCAAGGGTTACCCCCAAGGTTTACGACTTGCTCGGCGAAAACGGCAAGTTCATTCCTTGCTTGCACTCGGTTGGCATGCCTTTGGCTGAAGGTCAGCAAGACGTTCTTTGGCCCTGCAACCCCGAAAACACCTACATTGTTCACTTCCCCGAAGAACGCGCTATTGTTAGCTTCGGTTCGGGTTACGGCGGCAATGCCTTGTTGGGCAAAAAGTGCTTGAGCTTGAGAATTGCTTCGGTAATGGGCAGAGACGAAGGCTGGATGGCCGAACACATGCTCATTTTGGGCGTAAAAGAACCCTCGGGCCGCAAGTCGTATGTAACGGCTGCATTCCCCAGTGCCTGCGGTAAAACAAACTTTGCAATGCTTATTCCCCCTGCGGAAATGCGCAAAGAAGGCTGGGAAATTACCTGCGTAGGCGACGATATTGCCTGGATAAAGCCCGCTGCCGACGGCAAGCTTTATGCAATCAACCCCGAAGCTGGTTTCTTCGGCGTTGCTCCGGGAACAAGCATGAAGACCAATCCCAATGCAATGATTTCGTGCTCTAAAGACTCTATCTTCACAAACGTTGCCCTTACAGACGACGGCGATGTATGGTGGGAAGGCATGACAGACGAAAAGCCTGCGCACTTGATTGACTGGAAAGGCCGCGACTGGACTCCCGCTTCCGAAGAAAAAGCGGCTCACCCGAACAGCCGTTTCACAGCTCCTATCCGCAACTGCCCGTGCATAGACGAAAATGCCGAAAAGCTTGAAGGCGTTCCGATTTCGGCAGTAGTAGTTGGAGGCCGTCGCCCCAATGGCATGCCCTTGGTATTCGAAGCCTTTAACTGGACTCACGGCATCTACTTGGGCGCAACAATGGGTTCCGAATTGACGGCTGCTTCCGAAGGTAAAGTTGGCCAGCTTCGTTCCGACCCGATGGCTATGTTGCCCTTCGCAGGCTACCATATGGCAAGATACCTTGAACACTTGGTAAAAATGGGTAAAGGATTGGAAGTTACCCCCAGAATCTTCCACGTTAACTGGTTCAGAAAGACAAGCGAAGGCAAGTTTATGTGGCCCGGTTATGGCGACAACGCACGCGTGTTGGCTTGGATGATTGGTCGTTGCTACGGCAATGCACACGGCAAGGAAACTCCCATAGGCTTTATGCCCAGCTACGAAGACCTTAACTGGAATGGTCTCGACTACTCGAAGGAAACCTTCAAGCAGCTAATGTCGTTCGACAAGGATGTCGTATCGGCTCAGCCCTTAAAGCCGGAGCTTTACGACGCTTTGCCCGACTCTCTCAAAATCGAAAGAGCCGCCCTTCTCGAAAGATTGGCAGACTAATTAGTTGTACCAATAAAAAGCACAAAGAAGCCCCGAGCAATCGGGGCTTTTTTTGTGCCCGCTTAAATCCCAAAACAAGGCATATATAAACACAAACTTTATATTGCGCCCTAAAATTTTGCTTGCGTTTTTAAAACGTAAAACGCTTTTTTTTTACAAAATAAAGCCCTCAATTATTCTTGACTAATTAAGCTTAGTAAAGATAGTATCAGTCTTGATATACATTTTACTTATATGCAAATTTCAGAAGGAAAATAAATGCTGATTAAAGAAAAAAATAAAATAGGTATGTTTAGATGGGTAATTTGCTTTTTACTCTTCTGCATAACAACAATAAACTATATGGACAGGCAGATTATAGGATTGCTTGAGCCCGATTATCTGGCAAAGGAATTTGGCTGGAACGAAATAGACTACGCGAACATTACCGCGGCATTTTTATTTGCCTACGCCATAGGTCCCGTGCTTATGGGCATTTTTATAGATAAAATAGGCGTACGCTACGGTATGTTTATTGTCGCGTTTTTCTGGAGCTTGGCAACGGCAATGCATGCGGCAGTTCACGAATTTAACATTTTAGGTCTTACAATTACAAGCACATTGGGCTTTATGTTCTGCCGCGTATGCTTGGGTATTTTCGAAGGCGGCAACTTTCCCGCTGCAATTAGGGCTGTTTCTACCTGGTTTCCCAAAAAAGAAGTTTCGCTTGCAAACGGCTTGTTCAATTCGGGCAGCAATATGGGCGCAATAGTAGCCCCCGTAATAGTTCCAATTTTGGCGGTTCAATTCGGTTGGAGAATGTCGTTCCTTTCGCTTGGTGTAATAGGCGTTGTTTGGGTGGTATTCTGGCTTATGTTCTACAACTCGCCGCGCCAGTCTAAATATGTAAAACAAAGCGAAATCGACTACATCGAATCGGACTCTTCCGTCGAAGAACAAAAAAACGCCGAGCCGGAAAATAAAATCTCGTGGTTGTCGCTCTTTAAAAACAGATCTGTTTTGGCGTATGCTGTTGGTATGGCAATGAGCTCGCCCATTTGGTGGTTCTACTTGTTCTGGATTCCCAAATTCCTGAAAAAGGAATTCAACCTTTCGGTTATGGACCAAATGCCAATGCTTGCGGCAATTTACCTTATTGCGGCAATAGGCAGCGTTGCGGGCGGGGCAATATCTTCGTGGTTTATCACAAGGGGCAAATCCCTTAACTTTGCGAGAAAAACATCTCTTTTAATTTGCGCGCTTTGCGTATTGCCTGTATTCTTTGCGCCAATTGTGCCAAGCGCATGGGTTGCAACTTTGCTAGTCGGCTTGGCGGGTGCCGCCCACCAGGGCTTTTCGGCAAATCTTTACGCCATTGTTTGCGATGTTGCTCCAAAAAAGGTTGTAGCCTCGGTAACAGGCATTGGAACAACAATGGCAGCTGTCGTATCGCTTTTCTGCTTCCTGGTTGTAGGCCACGTTTTAGAGGCAATGGGCAGCTACACGGGCATCTTTGCGGTGGCATCGCTAGCCTATGTTGTTGCAACTTTAATAATGCAAATAATATCGCCTAAACTCGACAAAATAAGGGCTTAATTCCATATAAAATAAAATACCATATTTCAATAAAAAGGCGGAACAATAAATTTTGTTCCGCCTTTTTTACCTTTAATTTTGCACTGTTTTTAAAAATGCAGTCTTTAAGCGAACTATTTTGAAAGCTTAAAGAAAAGGTTGTCGCCCCTTTTCATATCCAAATCGAGCACGGATTTTTGCCCCAAATCTTTTTGGTTGAATATGTCGTATACGTTAAATGTTCCGTTTAAGTTTACGTTGCGCATACCATCGTTTTGGGCTGTAATTGAAATATACTTTTCGCTTGCGTAAACTGCAGTGTTTGGCTGGCAATAGATATGTATTTTTGCCAATTTTGCAGCGTGTAAATAAAGCTGCCACGGAACAAAAGTTGTGGGAACAAACATATTGTTTTTGCGAACAACAACGGCTGGTGCCCCATTCTGGAATTTCGCCAGAACAATATCGCCGTCTTCCGCAACAGGAGCAAGCATAGGCAGCGTTGCCCCTTCGCCGAATGTTTGCGGCAAGCCCGCCTTTAAGCCCTCTTTGGTGGCTATAAGCTTGCCCGACATTTTAACTTCTTCAACCTCAAAGCCCGTAAGCTCTTCTACCGCTTCAATCGAAAATGCGTTTGCGCTTTTGTCTATATAAGCCGGTAGCCAAACCCAAACGTTGAATGAATCTTTGCAGATTTTTGCAAGATTTGCCCTTTGGGCGGCGTCCATTGCTATGGTTGCGGCAAAAATTTTCATTTGGGCATTCACCTTATTTAGCAATACGTCGCTTAACAGGTAGTGCCCGAATGGGATTGCACATTTATTCAGCTCGCCGCGCCCGTATCTAAGCGTTTTTGAAGTTGTCCGATGCGACGCCGTGTTTAGCCCCACATACACCATGGAAGCTTCGTCGCAAATAAAGGCCGTCTGCGGGTTATAAACCGCCAAATTGCCTTCTGTTGCACTTTGCGCCAACTTTATTTGGTCGAAAAGTTTTTGGTCGGCAAACCAGCCCTCGCCGCCTAAGTCCATAAACCAGTTTGCAAAGTTGCGCACATATTCCTGCGCCAAGTTGCGGCGCAAAACGCTAATAGTATCTTTTTGCGTAAGCAATGTAGGCTCTATACCCGGGTAGTTGCCTTCTTTGGGAGCTAAGTAGGTAGAAGTATCGTCCTCGTCCAACCAAAGTTTGCCCGCCGCCGTTATAGATTCTGCCGCGCCCATCACGGTTTTGCCGTCGCCGAAACGCCTGTCGCAATAGGAAATAGGCCCGCACAAAATATCTATGTTTTTATTCTTTAAAATTCTTTCCAAAGCATAGTGCCCCGAGCTAGCCGGGCCTTTGGGCGAGTTTGAAAGCTCCATAGAATATCCGTAAAACGCCAAAACAAGCCTGTTTGGCGCGCTTTCTTTTGCCGCGTTGCAAAAAGTTTCCAAAGTATCGCACAATGCAACCTGCATAAATTCGTTGTAGTCTATCAAATCCTGGTCTTTTTGCGGGTTTAAAATATAGTCTTTTGCCGACAATCTCCTTTGCACGCTTGGCACGGTTGCAGTTTCCATTTTAGCCGATGCGTCTTTGCGCGAAAGCGCGTAGGCCTTGTCGTCTTTATATTTATTTTTCAAAAACTTGCGCCACTCTTTTTGGGTTGCAATGTCAAAGCCGTCGTTGCGTCCGCTCCAAGTATCGCCGTAAAACCATTCCTGGTTGCGCCCGTTTGTAATGTGGTAGCCCGCAATGTTGTTCGGATAGTTTTTCTCGGTAAACTCTATAATGCGCTTTATGGTTTCTACCCCGTCTTTGCGGTAGTTTTCGGAGCTAAGCGAAACGTATTTTTTGCCTACTACCAGTTTGTTATATTCAAAATATGTAACCATATCGTCGGGGTGCGATTCCCTCCATTTTTCGGATGGATATAAAAGCAGGCGGGGAATTACTCTGGCATTGGGGTTTGCCGCAATAATTTCGTCGAAAGCGGCCTTATATTCTGTTAGGTCGAAATCTCCGCCGTCGTTCGCCCACGGGGTATAGATTGGGAATGTGGCAAAATCAACCCCCGCATTCTTTGCCATTGCAACCTGCGCCGTAATGCAGTTTACGCCGAAAGCCTTAATTAGACGGTAGTCGTCGAACTGCTTTCTTAGCCCCATATTAACTTTTACGGGTCTGTTTGTCTTTAAGCTTACCGACATTTTGTAAACATTGTTGGCCTTTACAGCAATGCCGTTCATTATTACATGAAAGCCCTCCATTTCCTTGGGCTTTCTTTCACCTACCAGGCAACAGAAAACGTTTTTTCCGTCAACCTTGGCGTTTTTAAGAACAAGCGGCAGGTCTTTGCGGTTTTTATCTTTGCACCAAAAAGTTATGTCTTTGTCTAAAGCTTCGCCCGAAAAGTCGAAAACTTTTTCGGTTTTGCCCGTTGTAAGGTTTTCTATCTTAACTTCCGAAAAATACAAGTCGGTTGCGTCTAGCCCTAAAAACCTGACGTGAATTGCGCATTTTGGGCAGTCGAATGTGGCGGTAAACTCTTCGGTGAATGTGCGCCACGAAGTGTCGGCTTTTACCCCGATTGTCCCCCCGTAAACCGCATACACCATTTTAGAGCAAATGGGCTTGCCGTTTGCCGTAATTTGGGGAACCGAATTTACAACTTCAACCTTGTAGTTGTCGGCAAAGCACGGAGAAAGCGCAATGCCTATCAACGTAAATAAAATATGAATTTTCCTCATAAGTTAAACGATTACATTTCTATATACACCTGTCAAACAAATTCAAAAAAAAGCGCGCATTGTGTTTTATGCGCGCTCGGCAAAATTTCCGCAATTTTTGCCGCTTAGTCGGCAACTTTTTTTATGTATACGCCGTAAATTTCCAAATCGGCATTTTGCAGCCAATCAAAGCGCAAATCGCAACCGTTATTTTTATTTTCAAAACGCAAATCTTTTACCTTAAAGCTAACCTCTTTGTTTTTGCCCGTACCCGACATTTCAAAAGTTCCCAACTTTTTAAACGCACCTTTTGGAGCGTGCTTGCTTGCCAAAAAGCTTGCGTCGGTGGAATCGTATAAAACGTTTACTATGCAGTCCATAGAATCTTTATAGACCACTGCAATTTCGTAGGTTCCGTCGGGCGAATTCTTAAACTGCATTGGCGCGTTAAAATACATCATACCAAGCGTTTTTGTTTTCTTTGCGCTTCTATAAAAAATGCCGTTTTCATCTCTAACTTCGTCTATAGAGCCCTCTGCGTGTTTTAGCACGGGAGCAAATTTTGCAAAATCTTTTAGGGCTACAGAATTTGCGTCTTTGGATACTGCGTTGCCGAAAAAGTCTGGTATGGGCAATTTGTCGCTTTTAAAAGGCAGCGCAGGCAAACCGTTTTCGCCGTACAGATTGCCCAACGCCGTGGTTTTAAACATATATCTAACCGCAATAGGCTTTAAAACCTTGTTGCACGCTACAACAACTTTGTTGCCAGCAATTCGCGCTTTGGCATCGTAAAAAACGTTGTCGCTGCCGCAAAGCTCGAAGCCCGAAACGGTGTCGGCTGACACAAGCAAGGCGTCTTTGTCTTGCCCGAACATTGCGCCTTTGGTTCTGTTTATTGTAAGTTGTCTTGTTGTTAGCTGCTTTGTGTTTTTAAACACAACTTCAACAGAATTTCCATAAAACAAAACCTTGTCTACTTCGGGCGAAACCAACGGCTTTCCTGCATCTATAGATTGCGCCAATTTGGCTAGTCTTCCGCCAATAAGCTCTTTTTGTTGCGGATGAATGTCGCCAATTTCGCCTATGTCGAAAGACGAAACTAAATGGGCGTTTTTGCATTTTTTTATTGCGTTAATTTGCGCCTGTTTTAGATACGCCCACGCCCTGCCCGTAACGTCGCCGTCTACGGGGCGGAATGTAGAAAGCAAAACGTTTATAAAGGGAATGTCGGAGCGTTTAAACTCTTTGCGCCACGAAGTTATAAGCGAGTAAAAAAGCTCTTCGTAGCGCTGCGCCCACATAGAGTTCGATTCGCCCTGCCACCAAACAATGCCCTTAAATGTGTAGTTGCGCAAAGGATATATCATTGTATCGTGCAAGGTATGGGCTGGGAAGTTGCCCGAAGTCATAATGTCTTTTTTTGTAAGGTGTTTTGATTCGCTGCGCGGCAGCCACGACTGTATTCTTGTTGCACCCACTGCAGACATAACCATACCTACGGGAAGGCCGGTATCTTGCTGCAAGTACTTGCCAAAATAAAAACCTGTTGCGCCGAAATTGTTTATGGATTTATAGTTTGCCAGTTGCCAGCCCCTTTTTGTTTCGGCATTTTCGCGCAATTTATAAAAGCTTTCGGGCTTCTTGCTCCGAGGGGTAGCTACCGTAAACAATCGCAAATTTTCGTTTGAATAGTCGCGCTCTTTTTCGATTTTTGTAAGCAAAGAATGGTGCGCTATTGGGGTAGCCATATTCGATTGGCCGCCGCAAAGCCAAACATCGCCAACAAGCACATTTGAAATGGCTATTTTTTTACCGCCTGCGCTTTTTGCAGCCAGCGTTTTGCCGTGGCAATCGGCTTTCATTGGAGCCAAAACAGCCAGCCAATTGCCGGAAGCGTCGGCTTTGCAAACAACACTTTGGTTTGCAAATTCAACCGTTATTTTTTCGGAAGGCTCGCTTGTGCCGAAAATCGAAACGGGCATATCTCGCTGTAAAACGGCATTGTCGCAAAAAAGCGAATTAAACTTTAGTTCGCCATGCGCGAAGCACGAAACAAAAAACGCCAATAAAACAAATACTGCTTTCATTGGCGTTTAATTCAATCTATGTATGTATTTTATAGCAAGCCCCATTTTTTGCGCAGACGGTTTTCCCACGGCGAGAAAAGCAGTTTGTCGGCCAAAAGCCCTATTACCACAACTACAAGCATAATAGCAATAACCTGCGCCATATCCGACAATTCTCTGCCGTAGTGCAAAAGCTGGCCAAGCCCTACGCCCGTTAAAATTGTTACATATATTTCGGCCGCCATAAGCGAACGCCAGGCAAATGCCCAACCCTGTTTCATGCCGCCTACAATGCTGGGGAAAGCCGCGGGCATTATAACGTGCAGCCATGTGTGCAAGCCTTTCGAGCCCATTGTTTGCGCCGCCTTAATGAATATAGGGGGAATGTTGTTTACACCGTTTTCGGTGCTGATTATAAGCGACCAAACCGTGCCCATTAGCACAACAAAAAGCATTGCGCTTTCGGTTTGCCCAAACCAAATTATTGCAAGGGGCACCCAACATACACTTGGCAACGCCTGCAATCCCAAGGCAACTAGCCCCAATGTATCTCTAAAAATTTTAATTTTAGCGCACAAAACACCGAGCGGGATGCCAACAACAACGCCAATAAAATAGCCTATTAAAAGCCTTTTTATTGTTACTATAATGGCTTTGGGCAGCATAAGGCTTATTGTGGCCTCGTACAGATATTTTGCAACGTCTACGGGGCTTGGCAAAATCATCTTAGGCCAAATGCCCGCCAAGCATACCAAATACCAAATAAGCACAATGCACCCCAAGCCGAGTATCGAAAATATAAATCTTTTAAAAATTTCCCTTTTCATTTTATTCCTCCGCGTTGCCGTCCAGATGGTTTTTAAGAGCCGCTGTAACAGTCCTCGCATACTCCGAAAGCCTTACATCGTTAATGTCTCTGGGTCTGGGCAAATCTATCTTAAACTCCTGCGCTATTTTGCCCGGGTGCGGCGAAAACAAAACAATCCTGTCGCCAAGGCAAACAGCCTCTCTTATATTGTGGGTAACAAAAACAATTGTCTTACGACGAACCTGCCAAATTTTTTGCAGGTCAGCGTAAAAGTTTTCGCGCGTCATTGCGTCTAAGGCAGCAAAAGGTTCGTCCATTAAAAGAACATTCGGATTTGGAGCCAAAGCCCTGGCCAAAGCCACCCTTTGCCTCATACCGCCCGAAAGCTCGTGTATGGACGAATGCGCAAAATTTTCAAGTCCAACAAGTTTAAGGTAATACTTTGCAACCTCGCGGCGTTCCTTTTCGTTAAGGTTTGGCTTTAGACGCAAGCCGAACATAACGTTGTCGAAAACGTCTAGCCACGGGAAAAGCGCGTGCTCTTGAAACATAACCATACGGTCGCGCCCGGTAGAGGTAATGGGTTTGCCGTCTATGTACAACGCGCCCGAATCGGGTTTGTCTAACGCGGCAATAAGGTTAAGTAATGTGGACTTGCCGCAACCCGAAGGCCCCACCAAGCACACAAATTCACCCTCTTGAATGTGAAGCGAAACATTCTGCAAAGCCACAACATCGGCGGCGCCCTTTTTGTCGGCCTTAAAAATGCGGCTTACATTTTCTATAAGCAGCTTCGAAGGCTGCACGTTTTCTAGTTCGGCTGCTACCCTACTTGACTGGTTTTGACTGGGCATTTTTAAGAATAAATTTGTCTATATCCACTTTTCCTTTTATGAAGCCGCACGAAAGCGCGTCGTTCATAAAATCGTTCAGACTTTTTTCGTTTATTTTGTGGGTAAACTTAATGCGCTTCCATGCGTTGTCTACCAACTCGGGCGGAATTTTGCCCTTTGTAAGGCTTTCCAGTGCCTTAAGGATTAACTCCTTTGCCTCTTTTGGATTTGCCAAAATCCACTCGGTAAGCTCTTTGTTTGCCTGTTTAATTTTTGCAGACAGCTCGGGTTCTTTTTCAAGCATCTTTACGCTGGTTGCCAATACGGTTGTAATGGCATCGTTTTGCTCTAAAAATACCTTTGCCGAAGCGTTAAGCTCTAGCCTTGAAACCCAAGGTTCTACAGTCCAAACGGCATCTAGCCTGTTTGTCTTAAAAAGAACAAGCTGGTCGGGGTTTGAAGTAGGCACAATCTGCGCGTCGCCGCCCGAAAGGGTTACGTTTACGCCGTTGCGCTTTAGATAGGCGCGGCAAACAACGTCTTGCGTATTGCCAAGCTGCGGGGTGGCAATAACTTTCCCCTTAAAATCTTTTGGGGTTTTTATTGTGCTGTTAGGCTGAACTACAAGGGCGGCCCCCCCTTCAACCGCGCCCGCCAAAAGGCGAATGTCGCTTGTGCCCGATTTTACATAGGCGTTAATTGCGGGGTTTGGCCCAACATAGGTTACGTCTACACTGCCCGCAAAAAGCGATTCCATTGCGCTGGGACCTGCGTTAAAAACGCGCCATTGAATCTCAACGTTGTCGCCCAAATATTTTTCGAACCAACCCCTGCCCTCTAGGCTAAGCTGGTGTGCAATAAGAGCCTGCGCGTGCGTAATGTTTGGAAAGTGCCCAATTTGAACCACTTTTTTGCCGTTGCTGGGCTTGGAACAAGCCGACAATACGCAAACTAACGCAATCAAAAAATATGAAAAAAGCTTTTTCATTTGCCTATATATTGTTGCCGCATGAAGGAAGCTGCGAAAGAGCCATCGCAATTTCTTCGGCCTGATATTGATAGTTCTTTAGCTTGCCGGCAAAATAGTCTATGTAGGCTGCCATATCCAAGTGTCCGTGCCCCGACAAGTTGAAGATTATCGCCTTCGATTCGCCCGTTTTTGCGCATTCTCTTGCAATGTCCATTGCGGCCGAAATTGCGTGCGACGATTCGGGAGCCGGGGTAATGCCTTCGTTTCTTGCAAAAGTTACGGCATCGGCAAAAACGTCTAGCTGGTCTTTGCGAACGGCTCTCATTAAGCCCAAATTGTAGATATTGCTTACTTGGGGAGCCATACCATGGTAGCGCAATCCGCCTGCGTGAACCGCCGGAGGAATGTAACGGCTGCCCAAAGTATACATTTTCATTAGAGGGGTTTCGCCGGCAACGTCGCCAAAGTCGTAGGCGTATTTGCCGCGGGTTAAACTAGGGCAGGCCGACGGTTCTACGCCCACAACTTCTACCTTTTTGCCGCCGCGCAACTGTTCGCCCAAGAATGGGAAAGCTAACCCCGCAAAGTTCGAGCCGCCGCCACAAGCCCCAACAATAACGTCGGGATAGTCGTTTGCCATTTCCATTTGCTTTAGGGCTTCCAAACCTATAATGCTTTGGTGCAGCAAAACGTGGTTCATAACCGAACCTAGGCAGTATTTCGAAGTTGGGTCTTTCAATACAACCTCCAATGCTTCCGAAATTGCAATGCCAAGCGAACCTTTGCAGTCAGGGTCTTTCGCCAAAATTGCACGCCCCGTTTCGGTTGTTGCGCTAGGCGATGCAATTGCAGTTGCTCCGAACAACTCCATTAAAGCCTTTCTATAGGGCTTTTGGTCGAACGAGCATTTTACCATAAACACTTCGCAGTTTATGCCGAAAATGTTGCAGGCCTGCGCCAAAGCCGAGCCCCATTGCCCCGCACCTGTTTCGGTTGCAATGCGCTTTGTTCCCTCAACATGGTTTTGGAAAACCTGCGCTAAGGCCGAGTTTGTTTTGTGCGAGCCCGAAGGCGAAACGCCCTCGTATTTGTAATAAATTCTGGCAGGGGTATTCAACGCCTTTTCAAGCCTGCGCGCCCTGTGCATTGGCGACGGCCTCCACTGGCGCAGAACGTCCCTAACTTCTTTTGGAATGTCTATCCATCGTTCTTTGGAATATTCCTGGTCCATTAGCCCTTTTGCAAAAATTCTGCATAGCTCCTCTTTTTGAAGGGGTTTGCCCGTTGCGGGGTTTATGGGCTTTGGCGTGCTTCTCGGCAAATCCGCCTCGATGTTGTACCACTGCTTTGGAATTTGCTCTTCGTCGAGTATGTATCTTACTTTGTTGTCCATATAGCTAAAAAATTAGTTGTTATCTTGCATTTATCTGAACGGCGCCCTTCTCGGTGGGCGACTTTTTCATATCAAACACAATCTTTTCGGGAACCGCGCTTTTTTCGGGTGCGTTCTGGCTGTAGGCTGGAAACGACACAACCTGCGTATTTAAATCGGCCTTTTGCGGCAACGCGGTAATAAGGGCGGGTTTTGCAAAGCAACCAAATTCGTTTGTCTCAAATTCTATTTCAAGGGGGGCTTCGCCCAAATTAAGCCCGTTTACGATAATGGGTGCCCCTTCCGGAATGCTTTGAATCGAAACAACTCTTGTTTCGTTAAGCCTGTCTGGAGTGGAGCACGCAAAAAGCAAAAATGCGGGCAATAAAAAAATTGTGTAAATTTTTCTCATAAAGCGTTAAATTCAAACAGCTATGATACGAAAAATCAACAACTAAAAACACTACTTTAAGGGACGTTCGTTCACGGTAAAGCGTCTTTTTAAAGAGGACTTAAGCTGCGTATTTCCATCGAACTGCATTGTATACGTTAAGTATCTTACAACTAGGTCGTTGTGCAAATTTTTTGCAATCGAATTTTGCGCGACAATGCCCATAAGCCCCCTTAGAGCCTTTTCTTTGTCGGCTTTGCTTTTTATTAGCGAAGCGTCTTTTGCAACTTTTCGGGCAAAATCAATGGGGTGCTCGTCTTGCAAAAAGTCCAAAATTTTTCTGAACGGCTTGTAGCTGCCGGTTGCAAAAAATTCGCCCCAAAGCAAATCTATATCCACAACCGAAAAGTTTTTAGAATAAGCGTCAAACGAAAAATCGCACTCATTTCTAAAATAGCTTTGGTAAAAAAGTTCGTCGCGACAAAGTCTGTTTTGCGCTATGGGCTTTGCGTTGCAAAGCGCGAAAAGCGCAAGCGTTCTTATGCGCATATTAGCGGACATTTTGTCGAAATCTTCGTTTAGCTTCTCAAGCAAAAATTTGTGCTTATTATATGCAAATTTAAAAAACGAACAAACAAAGGGGTTAAAGCCACGCCAATTACCCTTTAAAAAAAAGTTTAAGTCTTTGCAAAAAAAGGCAGCGTATAGATTTTCGGGCGAAAAGCTTTGATTAAAACACACGTAAAAATCGGCAAGGGAATCTATCTTTACTTTCGGCGTTTGCCATTCTTTTAGCGTAAATTTGGAAACAAATTGCGCGCTTTCGCGCGAAACATAATTTTGCGCCGACAATGTAATTTGATAGTCGCCAAAAGCGTCGGAATCCTCCATTTGCACGGTAAAAGAAATGGGCAGCTCTATATAGCAACCCGCCTTTTGCTGCACGCCCTGAACGTAGTCGTCGAAAACGACTTTTGCCGCACTGTTATCGCATTTTGAAACAGTTACAACGCACTTTATTTTAAAGGCATCGCCGTCGTTTTTAGCCGCGTTATAGGCCATTGGCACATACAAAAAATCCTCGCCGGCATACACCGTGTTTACATACGCAATTTTTGCTGTATTTGGCGGCGACTTAAACCAATAGTCCATATTTTTGTCGCCAAGAGTGATATACGAAACTACGCCGAATCTGCCGCTTTGCGTATTTGAATTGTCGGAATTTGCATCGGCAAAACTTTTGCCGAAAGCTACGGCAAACACCAACGCAAACACTAACACAAAGCTACGCATTTTTTGCGCGTTTTTTGCCGGTCAAAGACTTGTCGAGCTTAAAGACGGGGTCTTTTATAAAGCCCAAAGCCTCTTTTATATAAAGCGCCCTAAAAATGTCTCTTTCTTCGCCTGTCATATCGTAACAGGCAGCCTCGCACATAAGGTGGGAGCACTGCACACCCAGCATTAAAAAGTTTACAATCTTTGCCTTGTTTTTAGCAAAATAGCCCATTGCAAAGCCCAGCCTTACGGCCGACAAACACTCCAACGCCTCGGCCGAATTTATAAGCTCGCAATACAAAAGTTTGCCCCAAGCCCTGCCTATTTTGTCGAACAAAACAGCGGGTGTATCTTTTAAAAGCTTTTTTCTGGCGTCTAGCTCGAAAGATTCCACCTTCTTTGCCATTTCGGTTACGTTTGCGATAATTTCGGATTCCGAAAGCCCCATTGTGCGCTGGTTGGAAAGCTGGTACATAGAGCCGAGCGACTCGCTTCCCTCGCCGTTTGCGCCCCTAATTACTATGCCAAGCTGAGCTAGCCCACGGGCAATTTTTTCAATCAAATCCGACATTTCAAGCGCGGGCAAATGCAGCATAACCGATGCCCGCATACCCGTGCCCGCATTGCTCGGGCACCCCGTTAAATAGCCGTATTTTTCCGAAAACGCATAGCTTAATTTTCCCTCAAGCTCGCTGTCGAATTCGTCCAGCTTTTGCCAGATTTTGTCTAGCGACAAGCCCTGTTGTATAGACTGAATTCTTAAATGGTCCTCTTCGTTTACCATAACAACGCAGTCGAGCTTTTTCGACATAAACACGCCGCCAACGCCGTTTTTATTTTCGCAAAGCTCTTTGCTTATAAGCCTGCATTCAAGCAAAAAAAGTCGTTCGCTGTCGGTTAAATCCGACATTGCAAAAATCTTTGCGCCCTTGCCTTTTTTTGTGTTTTTCAGGGCGTTGCAAACCGTTTGGTACACGTTCTGCAACTCGTCTTTCGACGCCGACAAAATAAATTTTGCATCCGACAAATTGCGGGCAAGCCTTATGCGCGAGCTTACAATTACGGGAGTTTCGTTAATATTGTAAATTCCAGCATCGTTTTCTATTAAAAATTTTATCATTACTTTTTTTGGCTGGTAGATTTTAGCTCTTTAATTTTGTCGCGCAAAACGGCAGCGTCTTCGTAGCGTTCCTGCGCTACAGCTTCGTTAAGCTGCTCGTTTAGGTTTTTTATAAGATTTTTCGGAATCTTTTTTTCGAGAACCTTCGGCGTTTTGCCGCAATGCCTGTTCGAGCCGTGCATTTGCATTAAAATTTCGTCGAACTTGTCGGCAAATACTTCGTAGCAATATGCGCACGAAACCCTGCCTGTTTTTTCGAAATGCGAAAATTCGGCCTCGCAATTAGGGCATTTTTTTGCCGCCGCAGGCCTTTCGGGCTGCTTGCCGCCTTCGATTTCGGCGGTGTTCGGAGCGGTATGCGCCTGCCCCAAAGCCACCTGCGTGTTTACAAGGGCCTCTATCTGCGCGGGGTTTTCCTTTGCGCACTTTTCGCACAAATGAATTTTAAACTTCTGTCCGTTTATAATTTTGGTTATGTGAACAGTAGCCTTTTTCCCGCAAATGTCGCACTTGTAATCCGCCATAATTTTCTACATTTTCAACAGTTCTTCGGCAGAAGGTATGTCGCGTATAATCTGGGCGGGCATTGGGCCTACGCCTATGTATCTTAAATTGGGAACTCGCGTTTGGGCTTTTCCCCTGTTTGCCAACCTTACAATGGTCTTAAAGCAAAATACTACATAGTCTTTAGCTTCTTTAGGCAAATCGGCAAAACTGCGCACGTTTGAAATGTCTTTTGTAAAGGGCTTTAATTTTGCGTATACGGGAACAAGCTTTTTTCTCAGCGAGTCGCTGCGGGGAACATATTCGTATTCCTTGCCCGTTTCGGGGTCTTTATAGGCGACGCAAACGTTCAAATCTTCCCAACCTTCTTCGCATTTAAGGGCGTCTAGCTTGTTTATAATAAGATCGTCGTAGCCGCCGTAGCGCAGGGTGTCGGCCTTTTCAACGCAGTCGAACCAGCCAACCATACGCTGACGCCCCGTGCTTGTGCCAAACTCTAGCTTTTTAAGCTTCTGGGTAAGGGGTTTTTCGTCGTCCATTTTTGTAAGGAACAAGTGTGTGCCAACCTTTGTATCGTATGCCTTGCAGCAACCCAAAGTGTGAACGGGCATTACGGGCAAAGCCGCGCTTTGGAAAAATTCGGGAACCGTTGTGTGCGATGCCGTAACATTGGGCGCAAAGCCGTGGCGTTTGTCCAGCCAATAGGCCTGACCAAATTCGCCTATAATATAGCGTCCCTCTTCCAAAACCTTTTGGCAAAGCTCGCGAACGTCGGCAATGTTTTTTACCAACTTTTGCCCCGCATTCCAATAGATTTTAACAGTTTTTTCTATATCCAACTCGAAGGGATTTTTACCCTTGAATACCGAAAAGTCGAATTCGGACTTGCCAAACACGCCCTGTTCTATTGCAGCTGCGTTCGCCCTAAGTTCGGCGTTGGTAAGTATATCGAAAAATCCGTCCCAATCGCTTTCGGAAACCTTGCAAACATACTTTATTGTGTCACAAGCCCTAAGCAGCTGACCTGCCAGCTTCTTTTCAAAATCGGCATAGTCACCAAGAAAATCGCTGTACCAAATTTGAAATTGGCCAACTTCGTCCATATACGACGGAGTTATGCCCCTGCCCGTAGAGCCGCGGGGGGCTTCCTTTAAAACGTTAACTCTGTACTTTTCCCAAGCCAAATCCAAAAGCCTGTGCCCAACATCGCTTAAAAGCGTGCGCTCGTCTATAACAAGCCTCGAAAAGATGTTGTAGCCTTGTCTTTCGAGTGGTTCGCCCTCCCAGATAAACTTGCGAGGGTCGGCAACAACGCCGCATCCAATTGCCAAAAATTCTACCGATTTTTCTATAACGCCCGCAGGCAAAAGATTAAGCTTTACGTTGCCCGCCGTATGGCCCGAATTTGCACCGCCGTTTACCTTTATAACTATTCCGGCAATATTGTCCTTTTTGGTTTGAGACTTTAATTCGTCTATTACTTCGTATACGAGGCGGCCTTTGCCTTCGTCGCCCATGCTGATGCCCGTGTCGGCAATCAACTGACTTTTAAATTTTGTTAACGCCATATTTTTAAGCTATATTATGATTCCGTTAAAAATAAATTTTCAGTTAATCCTATAAAAATCGTCTTGTAAAGCTTTCTTTATTATGTATTTTTTGCGGTATGAACTTAAGACAATTCTTATATATGATTTCGGTTGCGTTAATTGCGCTGCCCTGCAGCAATGCTTTTGCGCAAAGTGCACATTCTAAAACACCTATGATAAAAAGCTGCAAGGGGCTCGTTGTTACCGGCTATCAAGGCTGGTTTAGAACCCCAAACGACAACAGCCGCCGCGGCTGGGTGCACTGGAACGGCAAACTAAGAGAATTTTCGCCAAGAAGCTGCACAATAGACTTTTGGCCATATACAAAAGAGTACGAAAAGTTGTACGATACAGGCTTTACAAACCCCGATGGCACTACAGCGCAAGTATTTAGCTCGTACGACTATTCTACCGCAGACACCCACTTTAAGTGGATGAAGCAATACGGCATAGACGCCGCCTTTATGCAGAGATTTTACGGGGCCGTAGCCCGCAACCCCGATGACGGACGAACCGTTATAGCCAACGCCTACAAAGCGGCACAAAAATACAAAGTGGGAATAATGGTTATGTACGATATTTCGGGCATGCCAAAAGGCAAAGTTGCCCAAAAGCTTATAGACGACTGGAAATATTTTGTAGACACCGTAAACATAACCGGCGGCGACAATAACGTATATGTAAGACACAACAACAAGCCCCTTGTGTGTGTTTGGGGCATAGGATTTAACGACAGGCATTTTTCGCCCGAAGAAAGCGACATAAACAAGTTTTTCGATTTTTTGAAGAGCGACGAAAGATACGGCAACTGTTCCATAATGATAGGCGTGCCCACTGGCTGGCGAACTTTAGATGCCGACTGCATAAAAAACCCGAATTTGCACGAATTTTTAAAGAAGTATGCCGACATTATTTCGCCTTGGAACGTAGGCAGGTACCATATGAAAAACGATGTGCACCGCTGGGCTAAGGGCGAGCTGACAACTATGGTAGAAAAGGACATTGCTTGGTGCGAAGAAAACAATAAAAGCTACCTGCCAACAATATACCCCGGGTTTTCGTGGCATAACCTGCAAAAGATTGAAGGCAAAAACAAAAATGCGCCCCTAAACCAAATCCCGCGAGAAAAGGGCAAATTCTTCTGGAATATGGCGGCCCAAGCGGTAGAAGGCGGAGCCGAAATGCTCTATTACTCTATGTTCGACGAAGTAGACGAAGGCACTGCCATTTTCAAAATATCCAATACCCCGCCCTTTGCCGAAGGTTGCCCCTTTGCCGATTTAGAAGGAATGCCCGAAGACCACTACCTATTCCTTGCGGGCAAGGCAAAGGAAATGCTAAAAAGCGGCTCGGCTATGCCGATGCCCAAAAGATAGAATAATAGGCGGCAAAAACAAAAATGGCGCAAGAGGATTTCTCGTTTGCGCCGTTTTTTTGTAAATGCAAATTGCAAAAACTATCGGGTAATTACAACCTTGCCGCCCCTTTGCGACATTGCCGCAACTTTCAAAGCCTCTTTAATGTCTTTTAGCTGAAACCTTGCCGCAACCGGAGCTTTTAATTTGCCGTCCTTTATGTAGCCGAAAATTTCGTCTAGCACCTTTTGTATTTCGTCTTTTGTATGGGTGCGCTGCCACTTGTCCCACCAAAACCCCCTGAGGCGCAAGTCGTTAAAAATCAAAAATCTGGTCGGAAATCTTACGGGCTCGCCTGTCATTCCGCCAACGGTTACAACCGTGCCAGAATCTGCCATAACCTTAATCATATTCGAAACGCTGTTGCCGCCTATTTGGTTTAACCCAAGTTTTGGCAATGGGTATGTTGCCCTAATTTTCTTATAGTCGAATTCCGCTTCGTCTATAACAACTGTCGCCCCAATGTCTTTTAAAGCCTTTTCCCTTTCCTTTGCGTTGCGCAGCATATTTATTGTGTTAATTTTTCTTTCGGCGCAAAGCTGAATCATAAAATAACCGAGCGCGCTCGACGCGCCGTTTTGGATAATCCAGTCGCCCTCTTTTAATTCGCAAAAATCGCTTAATACGCGCAAAGCCGTGGGCGGATTTATAAACGCCATGCAAGCGGCATCGTAGTCTATGCCTTCGGGCACACTGTATAGCAAATCGGCGTCGGCTACGCAATATTCGCGCCAAGCCCCATGCTCGGGCGGTATTCTTACAATGTCGCCAATCTTTAGTCTGCAAACGTTTTTGCCAACTGCCTCAATTTGTCCAATGCCTTCGCGCCCCGCAACGGCCGGCAGCTTTTTCAGCGTGCCGTACGAACCGCCAATCATACCCATATCCGATGGATTTATAACCGCCCTTAAGAATTTTATAAGAACTTGGTTTTCTCCCAATTCTTCGAGATTTATTTCGCTATAGTTTACCTCTTGCGACGGCGTTCCGTAGGCATTGTATACGGCGGCGAATGTAGTTTTCATAATTTGCTATTGTATATTTTGTTTAAATGATATTCTTTTGTTGGGTATGAGTAAAAGCAATCACCCTTTTTTAAGCAAGAAACTTCCGCCCGATTGGACAGCAATGCAGGGAAAATTTCTTAAGACAGATATTTTAATCGCCATAAAAGAGGCAAAAGACAACTTTAAAAAAATAAAATCGCAAAAAAAGTTAACCTACAAAAACTGCATTAAGGCCTACGAAAATGCCGAAATAAATCTGGCTAGGGCTTGGAACTACGCGAACCATTTAGACTCGGTAAACGACAACCCGCAATTGCGCAAAGCTATGAATTCGGTTTTGCCTACGGTTACAAAATTTTTAAGCTCGTCTACGCTAGATGCAAAACTTTGGAAGCAGATAAAAAAATATTCGCTTAGCCTAGAGGCAAAAAAGCTTAAAGGCAATAAAGCCGCGGCTTTAAGGGAAATTGTAAACGAGTTTGTAGACAGCGGCGCCGAACTTTGCAAAGAGGACAAGGCAAAGCTAAAAAAGCTAGACGAACAGCTGGCAAAACAGGCAAAAAAATATTCCGAAAACGTATTGGATTCCACCAACGAATTTTCGCTTTATTTTGAAGACGCTGCCCCCCTAAGGGGACTGCCCGAAAGCGCGCTTGCCCTGGCCCACGAAAATGCCAAAGACAAAGGCAAAACTGGCTATATGCTAAAGCTGCAAGCGCCGCTTGTAATTGCAACCCTTAGATACGCCGAAAGCGAGAATTTGCGCAAAACAATTTGGCAGGCCTACACAAACATTTCTGTTTCAGGCAAATTCTCAAACGAAAAGCTTGTGGGGCAAATGCTTAAAACAAGAATGCAAATTGCCGCCCTATTCGGCGAAAAAAATTGGGCAGACTACGTTCTAAAAAGACGCATGGCAAAAGACGGTGCTACGGCCCGCTCCTTTATAGAATCTTTGCACGACAAGATAGAAAAATACTTTTTAAGGGAGGTAAAAGAGCTTAAAAGCTTTGCCGCTACCATGGGCGAAAAAACGCTAAAGCCGTGGAATAGCTCGTACTACTCCGAAAAGCTTAGGGCAAAAAAATACGATTTCGACGAAGAGTCTTTGCGAAAATACTTTAGGTTTGAAGACTGCCTAAAGGGAATGTTCAAGCTAAGCGAAAAACTTTACGGACTAAAAATAAAAAAGTCCAAAGCCGAAAACGTATGGGCAAAAGAAGTCGGCTTTTACGAAATTTTCGACAAGAACAACTTGCACATATGCTCGTTTTACACCGACTTTTTCCCCCGCTCTACAAAACGCGGCGGGGCTTGGATGAATATCTTAAGCCAGTATTCAAAAAACAAACCCGCCATTTGTTTTATAGGCGGCAATATAAACGCCCCCAGCAAGGGCAAGCCGTCGCTTTTAAACCACGACGAACTTTGCACGCTGTTTCACGAATTTGGGCATCTGCTGCATTTTTCGATGATGACAATGCCAGAACTTTCGCTGCGCGACGTTGCTTGGGATTTTGTAGAGCTTCCCTCGCAGATTATGGAAAACTGGTGCTGGAACAAAGAGTGTTTAGACTCGTTTGCCAAAGACTATAAAACGGGAGAAAAAATCCCGCAAAAGCTCTTCGACAAAATGGTAAAGGCAAGGAAGTTTCAGGGGGCAATGGCGTTTATGCGCCAGCTTTTGTTTGCCGAAAGCGATTTAAATTTGCATATCGACACAAAAAAATACCTCGGCAAAAATCTGTTTGAGCTCGCCGAAAAATCGGTAGAAAACTACAAAGTCGGCTTTGCGGAAAAAGCCCCGTCGCACCTGTATAAGTTCACCCACATTTTCGGAGACGATGTGGGCTACTCCGCCGGCTACTACTCGTATAAATGGGCAGAATTGCTGGATGCCGACGCCTTTTCGCGCTTCGAAAAGGAGGGCATCTTCAACAAAAAAACAGGCGGCGAATTTGCCGAAAAAATATTGAAGGTCGGTTGCAGCATTGCCCCCGATATTGCCTTTAAAAACTTTATGGGACGCGACCCTAACCCCGAAGCCCTTATAAACAAATGCGTGGAAAAATAAACAAAGTTGAACTTATGTCGCCTGCAGGCGACATGGTGTGCCTTAACGCCGCAATTAAAGGCGGAGCAAACGCCGTATATTTGGGGCTTAAAGGCTCGAATATGCGCGCGGGCGCAAAAAACTTTTCGCTTGGCGAACTAAAACAGGCGTGCAAGATTTGCGCAAAAAACAACGTTAAAACATATTTAACAATAAACACCATCTACTACGAAAACGAGCTTGCCGCGCTTAAAAAGACCATAGAAAACGCGGCAAAAGCGGGAGTTAACGCCTTTATTGCCTGGGACAACGCAGTCTTGGGCATCTTAAAAGAAATGGGGCTAAGGGCCTTCCTTTCCACCCAGGCAAGCGTTTCTAATTCGCAAGCCATTTTGCAATACTACAAAAACTTCGGCATAAAAAGATTTGTGCTAGCAAGGGAATGCACGCTAGAGCACATAAAAGCAATAAGGCGCAATTTAAAAAAGGCATTGGGGCAATCGGCAGACGAAATTTCTATAGAAGTTTTTGCGCACGGAGCAATGTGCGTTTCGGTCAGCGGCAGGTGCTTTTTGTCGGAATTTATGTGCGGCAAAAGCGCAAACAGAGGCGAATGTTTGCAGCCTTGCCGCAGGCTCTACAAAATTAGCGATACATCGCCCAGCGGCATAGAATACGAGCTTGGCAACAACTATGTGCTAAGCCCAAAAGACCTATGCACCCTGCCTTTTTTGGATTTGCTGCTAGACGCAAAGGTTAATTCACTTAAAATAGAGGGGCGCAACCGCAATGCCGAATTTGTATACGAAACCACACACGCCTACCGCACGGTTATAGACGCCTACTACGCAAAAATGCCAAAGGCCGAATTCGAAGCCCTAAAAAAAGCGCAAACCGCCAATCTGCAAAACGTGTTTAACCGCGGCTTTTCGGAAGGCTTTTTTATGGGCGTTCCCCTAAAAGACTGGCACAGCAACTGCTCGGGCAACAAATCAAAACAAAAAAAGCAGGCTTTGGGTAGAATTACAAATTTCTTCGGCAAAATTTCGGTTGCCGAAATACAATTAAATTCGGGCAACCTAAAGCGCGGCCAGCTTTTGCAGGTAGAGGGCGAAAAAACGGGCTTTGTGCGCTTTGCGGCAAACTCTATGCAGATAGACTTAAAAGACGTAGACTTTGCCAAAAAAGGACAAAAAGTTGCGGTAAAATGCCCCCACAAGCTGCGCCGCGGCGACAATGTATACACCTTTACTACCGCTTAAATTTTGTTTGACCGCTTTTTTTTATAATACATTCTTTATTAGAAATGACTGATATTTTTAAGAGAATTTTTAAAGCCGCGCTTTTGGTAGCGGCAACGCTTTCGCTTTTTGCATGTTTGCCCGAAAGAGAAAGAATGATTTCTATTGAAGACGAAGAAGTGCCCGAAGAAACCGAGCTTTCGGAAACAGACGGAATTTTGGGTGTAAATTACAAGGGCAACGCGCAAATTTCGTATTGCCGCTTCGAATATCTAAACAAACACAAGGCAACCTATTTGCCCGAAAAACTTTTGGGCGAAAAGGCGGGATACTTCTACCCCACTTATCTAACCGACCCCGACAAAAAAGCGGGCATGTACTGCTTCTTTTGGCTTGAAGGCCCAATCTATTTGGGAATGGGCACAACATTCGAGCTTAGCGTTGCGGCAAACAAATCGCCAAAGGTAAAGACCTATAAATTTATTGTTCCCGAAACGCGCCGAATTGTAAGGGAAATTAAGCTTGGCATAACGGGAGCCGACTGGCCCGACAAAGACGAAAAGGTTAACGCCTGGAAGCTTGTTGTTAAAGACGCCGCCGGCAAAGTTATAACCGAAAAGCACTCTTGGCTTTGGTCTATTCGGTAGGGATTTTACTATGCCAAACGTCGAATGGGAAAGCCCTGAAAGGCTCGGCGTTAAATTCACGCAAAAAGACTTTGCCGAAACGCTCGACGGCGGGCAGTCTTTTTGCTGGTATAAAAACGCCGACAATTCCTATTGCGGGGTTTTCGGCAACGATGTTGCAATGCTTTTTTTGGACGCTAAAAATTGCGTTAATTTTTGCGCGCCCAAAAATGCAAACACACAAAGGCTTAAAGCGCGTCTTTTAGACTATTTAGACTCAACGCGCGACTACGAAAAAATAAGGCGACAACTCTTTGCGGTAGGCGACAAGTGCCTAAGCGAACGCCTTGCACAGCAACCCACCTTGCGGATATTAAGGCAGGATATAAACGAAACTATAATCTCTTTTATATGCAGCTCCAGCAAACGCATTGTACAGATAAAGCAATGCGTAGGTCTTTTAAGAAAAACTTTTGGCGAAGAAATTTGCGGCGGGTTTTACACGTTGCCTACTTTCGAATCTTTGGCAAATGCCGATATGCAAAGTCTAAAAGACTGCAAACTGGGCTTTAGGGCGGCCTATCTTAAAAAGACGGCGCAAAAAATTGTAGGCGACAAATTCGACACAGGCCAATTGCTTAAAATGCCATATAAAGACGCAAAAGCCTACCTTGTTTCGCTAAGCGGAATAGGCGAAAAAGTGGCAGACTGCATTCTGCTTTTCGGGGCACACCGCTTCGAAGCTTTCCCCGTAGATACCTGGATAATTAAATCCATGAAATCGCTCTACGGGCTAGATAAGCCCTCAGACATACGCAAGTTTGCAGCCGAACATTTCGGAGAAAATGCGGGCTTTGCGCAACAAATTTTGTTTGCCGCCGCATAATCTAGTATGGACGAAAACTTTATATTAAAATCCAAATACGCGCCCGCGGGCGACCAGCCAAAGGCAATAGAAACATTGTGCAAAAGCCTTAACGCGGGCAACAAGTATACTACTCTTGTTGGCGTTACAGGTTCTGGCAAAACCTTTACAATGGCAAACGTGATAGCCAAGCTTAACAGGCCGGCAATTATAATTTCGCACAACAAAACATTGGCGGCCCAGCTCTATTCAGAATTTAAAGAGTTTTTCCCCGACAATGCGGTTGAATATTTTGTAAGCTACTACGACTACTACCAACCCGAAGCATACATTCCGCAAACAGACACATACATAGAAAAAGATTCGGCAATAAACGACGAGATTGAAAAGCTGCGAATTTCGGCGGCAAGCTCGCTCGTAAGCAGGCGCGACGTTATTGTAATTGCAAGCGTTTCGTGCATATACGGGTTGGGCTCGCCCGAAGATTTCAAAAAAATGATGGTGCCCCTAAGGAAGGGCATTCCTCTTAAAAGGAAGGATTTTCTTGAAAGCCTGGTCGGCATAAACTACACCAGAAACGACACCGTTTTAGAGCGCGGTTCATTCAGGGTTAAGGGCGACATTGTAGACGTTTTCCCCGCCTATTTAGAATCGGCTTTAAGGGTTGAATTTTTCGGCAACGAAATTGATTCGCTAAAAGTTATAGATCCCCTTACAAGCTCGTTTATTCGCAGGCTAGACAGGTTCGATTTGTATCCCGCAACGGCGTTTATTACCCCGCACGAAAACATAGAAAGGGCTGTTCCATCAATAAGGGCTGAAATGCTGGAGCAGGAGGCGAAATTTGAAAAAGAAAAAAAATTCATAGAAGCCCAGCGCATAAAAATGCGCACAGAACAAGACTTAGACATTTTGCTGGAAACGGGAACGTGCTCGGGCATAGAAAACTATTCCAGGCACTTGGGCAACCGCGCCGCAGGCTCGCGCCCTTGGTGTCTTTTAGACTTTTTGCCTAAAGATGCAATTTTGTTTATAGACGAAAGCCATGTAACGGCATCGCAAATAAAGGCCGCCTATTTGGGAGATTTGTCGCGAAAGCAAAAGTTAGTCGAATACGGTTTTAGGCTGCCAAGCGCGCTGGACAACCGCCCGCTTAAACAGGAAGAGTTCGAAAAAGTTACGGGGCAAACCGTGTTTGTTTCGGCAACCCCCTCGGAATACGAGCTAGGGCAAAGCGCGGTTGTTGCCGAGCAGATTGTGCGCCCCACCGCCCTGCTAGACCCCGAAATGGTTATACGCCCGATAAAGGGACAGGTTGAAGACTGCGCGAATATGATAAGCGAATATGCAAAGCGCGGAGAAAGGGTTTTTGTTACAACCCTTACAAAGGCAATGAGCGAAGAAATTTCGCAATACCTAAGGGAAATAGGCATTAGGGTTGAATACCTGCATTCCGACATAGATACCATTGAACGCGTTGAAATTTTGCGCAGGCTAAGGCTTGGAGAATTCGACGCCCTTGTGGGCGTAAACCTTTTGCGCGAGGGGCTAGACATTCCCGAAGTTTCGCTGGTGTGCATTTTAGACGCCGACAAAGAGGGATTTTTAAGAAGTGCCACAAGCATAATACAAACGGCGGGCAGGGCTTCGCGCAACAAAGACGGACTTGTAATTTTATATGCCGACACCATAACAAAATCCATACGCGCCGCCCTAGACGTTTGCGGCAGGCGAAGGGCTCTGCAAAAGGAATACAACCTAAAGCACAACATAACACCCAAAACGGTTTCGCGTAAAATAGAAGCTTCGCTTGTAAAAGCCGAAAACAAAAAACCAAACGCTAAGCTGGAAAAAATGGGCGTAAGCGAAAAGGCAGCCCTTATAGAAGAGCTTAAAGCCGAAATGATGAAGGCCGCCCAAGAGCTTAAATTCGAAAAGGCCGCCCTTATAAGAGACCAAATAAAGCTCATAAAAAAATCTCAAAAATAGTTCTTGATTTTTAAAAGAAAATCATCTTTCTTATCTGTAAATGGAAAAAACAGCGCACAGCATTAAACGGCAAAGACAGACAACAAAGTTTGTTTCGCCCTTCTTTTTTGCCTACTACTATTACTTCAAGAATTAACAAAAGGTTCTCGAACTTAGGCGCATTTTTACACCACAACAATTTTAAAAAGCTCGGGAACAAATAAAACCCGGGCTTTTTTTATATAAAGAAAAACATACAACAAAAAATGAATACAAAAGCAAAAGCATCTATAGAACAAATCCAACAAAAATGGGTTGGATACAGGGAAAACCTGAAAGTTCTCGACTGCACAATCCGCGATGGCGGCCTTATGAACGACAGCAACTTCGAAGACGCCATAGTTAAAGTCGTTTACGACACAATATGCGCAGCGGGCGTAGACTATATGGAATTCGGCTACAAGAATTCCGACAAAATCTACTCGAAAGACAAGTACGGTGCATGGCGCTTTTGCAGGGAAGACGACATCAAGCGCATTGTGGGCGACAAAGCCCCCAATTCGCCCAAGCTTTGCGCAATGGCCGATGCCGAAAAAAGCGAACGCAAAGACATTTTAAACAAGAAAGACAGCCCTCTTGATATGATTAGGGTTGCAACCTACATCTACCAAGTTCCGCTTGCCCTCGAAATGATTAAAGACGCACAAGACAAAGGCTACGAAACAACGGTAAACCTTATGGCAGTTTCTACCGTAAGGGAACAGGAGCTAGACGACGCCCTTCAGCTTTTGTGCGCAAGCAAGCCCAATGCGATATATTTGGTAGACAGCTTCGGCTCGCTATACGGCGAACAGATTGCGTACCTTCTAAAGAAATACTCTAAATTTGCGAAGCAATACGGAGTTGAAGTTGGCATACATGCCCACAACAACTTACAGCTGGCGTTTGCAAACACAATAGAAGGCATTATTAGGGGTGCTACTTTGCTAGACGCAACAATTGCGGGATTGGGCCGCGGGGCAGGCAACTGCCCGTTGGAAGCCCTGCTCGGTTTCCTTCATAACCCAAAATACAACATTCGCCCCGTGCTTGAATGTATAGAAAAACACATAGAGCCTTTAAGAAAGAAACTTGGCTGGGGCTACGACTACCCGTATATGATTACTGGGTTGTTAAATCGCCACCCGAGAGACGCCATGAAACTTTGCGAAACAGGACATCGCCATGAAATTGTAGATTTCTACGATTCAATGACATGCCAATAGCAAACACAAAGCCCCGCAATTGCGGGGCTTTTTTGCGCATAAAACAAAATTCTTTTACTCTACTTTGCCAAACGCACATTATACATTTTTTCGCCTATTTGCTTAAAGACATATGTCAATTCGTTTTTCGGCGCATCGCAAATATCAACTAAGCCAATATTGTAGTTTTCGCCGTCGCTTCTGCCGCTAACGGGCTCGTTTACATACTGAAACCAATGCGCTCCCACAATTTGAGGGTTTTGCAGCGCGCTTTTCAAATAGTTTTCCAGCATTTTTGCACAGTCCTTTAAGGAAGAGGCTTCAACCAACCCACCGCCAAAAACCCCGCAATCGGCGGAACCAAAATGAAATTCACCGATAATCACGGGTTTGTCGGGGCTGCCCTTGGGCAACGCAAAATCTGCCACACTTTTGCGGTATAAATTAAAGCTTACAACATCACAATATTTTGCGGCCGACATTATAACGGCATCGTTTACCCATTTGGCATCGTAGGCAAATCGGCAGCCCATATATAAAACCTGCGGGTCTTGCGCCTTTATAGCGGCCTTGCAAACCTCGAAATATTTGTCGTAAAAAATACTTTCAAACGCTAATAAATCGCTTTGCGAAACCTTTGTTTTAGGCACAAAATCACGTTCAGTCAAAAAGCTGTTCCAGTTTTTATAGGTTGCAGCCCACGCTTTGTTCAACGCCGAAATTGCGGCATATTTTCCCTTTAAAAACCCCTTAAAGGCAATTTTTGCGGGCTGTGTTTTGGGACACCCTAGCACCGCCTTAGGCAGCAAAAGCTCTTGCGACTGCCAAGGCAACTCGTTGTCGAAAAACACGCCCAAGCAATAGGGATTTTTCATTAATGCGGCATTGTTTTTACATTCGTCAAAAACCGCCTTTTCAAATTCCTTGTCAAAAAAGTCGCGCGGCTTCGACCAATAGCCTGTTAGCTCTACGTTTGTTTCCAAAACCGAGCCCGCCGTAGTGCTAAGTATTAAAGCATACGGCATTTTCGCCTTTTGGGCGGTTTCGTAGCAGCTCCACGCGCCAAAGGTATTCATATTCCAAGCCATAAACCTTTTTCTTGCAACAGCCGCTTTTTTTGCCTTCGAGCAATCACCGTATTTTATGGCAAAATTTTTGTCGTAAAAGCTAAACTCCTGGTGAGGGGCTGCGTATTCACCCATTCCCCAATGGGCGGTATAAATATATTTTTCGTCGGAAATATCCTCGAAATACGCTTCCCTATTTTCTATGGGGCTAGATACATTAGCCCCTACGCAGTCTACGCCCAACGACCAAAACAAATTGCCTTTGGGCGTTATAAAAAACCATTTTCCGTTTATTTTTTCGGCTCTAAAATGTTTCGATTTTCCATGGTTTTTGCCGTTTATAACGCCAAAAAATTCGTCGAATTTATACAGGCTTTGAGCAATCCATTTAGCATATAAACTGCTTTCGGAACTTGCGGCTTGTTTTAGTTGCTTGCCTTCCAAAATCTTACCGTTCCAGTTGCCATGCTTAAATTGCCCGTATTTATCTACAAAAGGCAAAAATTTACCGCTTTGCAGTTGCGCCAAATCCATATTATGGGCCAAAAAATCCGGAGAGTTAGGCAGCACTTTCATTGCCCTAAAACAATCAGGCTTAAGTAAAATACTGTCGGCAGCTAACTTTATGCGGTCCACCGACAAATTATCTATTACGATTTTGGCAGATTCCATAGAAGTTATCGAAACATTTGCCTTTATAAACTCCTTTGGGACGGCAACCGCCGCATTTATCGAAAGTTCTTCGTTTTCGGCTGTGCCAAAAATTTTTGTGCAAAGCCTTTTATTTTCGCCGCTTTCGGTTATGCCGTCTACAACAAGAAAATTGCAGCCGTTTTTTATCCCCAATTTTTCCACCCTATATTTAAACGAAAATCTGTAGACATAGCCAGACGGCAAACCGTCTTTAAACATATTAACTGCTACGGGCCAGCCGCTTTGCCCAAGCGTGTTTAGCCTAAGCGACGTAGAACCTTCCAAGGCGTTTTTGCCGCTAACTTTCTCTTTTTTGGCGTTTGCAAAATTGCCGCGCTCAAACAGTTTAGATGTTTTATAGTTTTCAAAATCGTCGAAAAGCACGCGCTCTATATTGCCGGCAAAACATACCGCACTTACAAAAAGAAACAATGTATAGATAATCTTCATTTGCTCTGAAAACTAATAACTTAAAAAAGCAAATGCAAAGCCAAAATTCGTAAGGCTAAAAATATCGGCATTTTAAAAGCAAGCTAATATATGACTCGCTATACAATAAAACTCATAAAATAAATATACAGCACAAAATATGCACATTAAACGCAAAAACAAAACTCTGCAGAACGCACAAAACACGCTCGCTATAAAAAACAATCTTCCCTAAAAACACACTCTGTCTTCAAAAAACAAACAACCTACCAACAGCGCAACCCTTAACACTCCCCCAAGAGAGCCCATAGACTGCAGGCACACAACTGCGCTAAAAAACCATACACTCAAAAAAAACCACCCTTTTAATATAGACAACAAAAAAGCCCGATTTTCCAATCGGGCTTTTTTTGCGAAGCGTTTTTTTAAATTAGTATTTAACCGAAACGTCCAACGATACCAAGTGGCGATTATATGTTGCTGTCGCTACCGAAGAAGAGTTCATATAGTAGCTGTAGCGTGTGCCAACTGTGATGTATTTGCAGGGAGTGTATGTCAAGCCCATGCTTAGAGAATATTCGTCGTCTGTACGATCGCCATACGATTCATACTTCGAGTTTTCGTATCTTAACGAAGCATTTGCCGAAACAAATTCGGTTATTGCGTAGCGAGACCCCAAAACAACACCTGTGTTTACAATGTTCTGACGAGATGAACCGCTGTTGTAGTCTCTGTAGAAGTCGAGAGTTGCTACCAACTTTTCGGTTGCCTGATATGCCAAGTTGGCATTCATTGTAAAGTTCCAGTCGTTCGAATTATCGAGAATAATTGCATTGTCTAACTGGCGGTGAGTTGCGCCAAAGTATACGGAACCCGTCAACTTTTCGAAGATTTCGCCACGAACGTTTACACCGATAAAGTGGTCGTCACGAGCGTCGCCATACATAGCCGACCACGGATCGCCACCCGAAAATGTTGTTCTGCGATACTGGTAGGAAAGACCTGCATTGATCTTTTCGGTTACCTGATAGAGAATGTTCAAGGGAACGGAAATGCAGTTGTTGTCGGAATATATGTTTGCGTATTCAAGGAAGTGCTGACGATAGTACCTGATGGACAATTCGCCGGTAATTTTGTCGGTGAACAAGTAGGTGTTCATTAAACCGGCATTGTAGGTGTCGTAGCGAACCTGGTCACCAAGGCTTCTGCCTGCGCCCAACATGGTGGCGTTATTTTGTTGCATCTGTCTGTACGAAAAGTCTGCATCGCCGCGGTAGCGTTCGTCTACATAGCTAACTTTTGCAATTACGTTTGCCAACTCGTTGTTCAAGTGCGACAAATTCGAATAGCGGTTGATGTCTTCAAAGAACTTTATGTTAGCCTTAACCTTGCTGTTTTTGCCGTAGTCCAATTCGGCACCCAAACGAACGGTCAAAATATAATCGTCCACCTTGGGGCTATTTGCAGCACCTGTGCCAAGATATACGTTGCTATCCCACTTGCCGATTACTGCGCCTTTAAAAAAGACGTCTACTTCATCGCCGATAGTTACGAGAGGAGCCGCATTTGCGGACGCCGCCAAGCCTAATACGGCCATATACATTGCTATTTTTTTCATTCGATAATTCCCTTTAAGGTTATTGTTATTATGAAATCTATTGATAAAAGTATTGTTAAAGCTTTGTTAAATCGTTAATTATTGTCTTATCTTTTAGACCGTATTGTCAAGCGAAATTTAAACTTTTATGCATTTTACCGCATTTGCCTTGCAAACATAGTCTATATCCGAATCGTCTAAAATCATAAAGGCGGTGGAAAATGCGTCGGCCAAAAAGCCCGACGAAGCAACAGCATATATAAATTCGGCGTCTTTTTTCGCGGCACAACCTGCCAAGGGGTCTATAATATGGTGCCCTTGCACCCTAATTCCCGAACCCGCCAAAGCTTGACCGTCTTTTAAAACAAAGTTTTTGTCTTCGCCATTTAAAAGAACTTTCCAGCCGTCAAATCCTTCGCATGCCCCTATGGCCAGCATTGTGCTAGAGCCAAAATCTATAAGCGCGTTTTCTATAGACCACTCGTCTTTTAAAAGTTCTGCAATTTTGTCTACCGCATAGCCCTTGCCCACCGCGCCAAAATCCAAACAGCCCTCGCTTGTTTTCTGAGCAATAAAGTTATAGTCGTCTATCCTAAGGGCAATTCTAGAAGGTTTTTCGTATTTCGTCTGGTTTTTGGCGTTTGTAAAAAATTGCCCCATACAAACGTCTACCGCCCCCAAAGTTTTTTCGTATACTTGCCCCGAAAGCGCAAGGCATTCGGTGGAATATTCGCCCAATCTCACAAAATCGCCAACTTTTGCGTTGTTTATCGCATAAACGTCGGACCCCGCCTTATACATACTAATTTGCTCTTCTATGCGCTCGGACAGAAAGAAGGCTGCTTGCGCCGCGCTTTCGGCATATTTGTGCGAATCTGCGCAAATAGTCAGAACCAAACTGGTGTTCATTAAATCTCTGTCGAAATTATAGGAAGGCATATGTTATGTCAGCCATAGAAACACGGGCACAAAAAAACCGCAAACACAAAATTATGCTCGCGGCAAAACCCGAGATGGTGGTCAGGGGCGGAATCGAACCGCCGACACAAGGATTTTCAGTCCTCCGCTCTACCGACTGAGCTACCTAACCGTTCTCTCAGTTAAAGTTGCCCATTCTCCATATTCGTTTTGTTTAGTCAATACAAAAAATAAATTTTTTGAAATTATTTTTTATGCTGTTGTTGTCCATGGCAAAATTAGGTTTGTTTTATGTTTGACCAAGCACCCACCAAGGGGGCTAATATCTCATTTGTTATGATTCGCATTCTACAAATTTTTATTGCGGCAATATTTGCAGTGCTTACGGCTTCGTGCAACGCTACAAAACAAGCAAACGCCCCTGCAGAGCAAAAACCCGAAATAGATGCCAACGCCGCTAGCATAACAGGTTATTGGACAATTCCAGACCCCGACACAAAAAAGCCCGATGCCATTGTTATAGGCTATAAAAAAGACGGCGTTTACTATTATAGGATGGTTGCCGTTTACGACGATTCCGGCAGGCTTACCGACACAATAGCCAACTGCACGCAGAGGGCAAAAGGCATAACGGGCAACCCCAAAATGTGCGATTTTGATATGATTTGGGGCCTAAAATTCGACGGCAAAAAATATTCAAACGGACATATAATAGACCCAGATTCGGGCAAAATATACAACTGCCAAGTTTGGTACGACGAGGCCACGCAAAACCTTATAGTGCGCGGCGAGCTTTGGATATTCGGCGAAAATATGGACTGGCATAAGCCCGAAAGTATTCCCGAATCAGCCAAAGTCAACCCATCGAAATTAAGCCCAAAAATTTTCGAAAAATAAAAAATGCTTACATTTAAAACCGCAACTATAGAGGACATTAAAACAATACAATCGGTTGCAAAGCCCGCCTTTAGCGACGCCTACAAAAGCATACTTTCGCCAGAGCAGACGGTGTATATGCTGGATATGATGTATTCCGACGAATCCCTCGCAAAACAGCTACAAGGCGGGCACGTTTTCTTTATAGCTTTTGACGGCAAAAATCCCTGCGGCTATGTTTCGGTAGAAAAGCAGGGCGAACACCTTTTTCACCTGCAAAAAATATACCTGTTAAAAGAATACCGCGGAAAAGGCTTTGGCAAAATTCTTTTTGAAAAGGCGCAAAGCTACGCCCTAAGCCAATGCAGCGGCGAATGTGTTGTAGAGCTAAACGTAAATCGCCACAACAAGGCGCGGGAATTCTACAAAAAAATGGGCATGCACATTGCCGAAAGCGGCGACTTCGACATAGGCGGCGGCTTTTATATGAACGACTATATAATGCGCAAAAAACTGCGCTAAATTTTTTACAAAAAAGGCTCAATCCACAACGTTGCGCCTTCTTTGCATTTTGACAAAATCAATACCAATATTCGCTTAAAAGATTTTTAAAAAAGCCTTTGTCTTTATAAAACTGCACCAAAACTTTGGCCTTTTCGTTTGGTTTTACTTTAACGGTAAAGCCGCAAAACGAATAGCCTTTAAGCGGTAAATCTTTTTGATTTGTAATTTTGTTTTCAAAAATTTCGGCACTATGGGGCAAATTGCTTTCAATTTTTGCAAAAACTTTTTCGTTGCCAAAACTTAGCTCTATTACCGAGTTCGAAACTATTTTAACTTTTGCCTGAGTAGGTATGTTAAACACATATTCAACCTCGCTTGCCAGGGCTTCAAACTCGTCAAAAACTTCAACCTTTCTTTCGTTTTTAATATATACCGTTCTGGAGGCATTTTTTAATTTTGTATTATACAATTTAGACAAGTCAAACTTTGCGCCGCTTTTCCCGTGACTGTCGAATTTTTCTACCATTGTTCCAAAGCCGTCTACATTGGGCTGAATGCCCTTTAAATAAAAAGAGCTATGCGAAGTATCCCTGTAGCACGAAAGAGACCATCTTTCGCTGTCTTGCGCTAAAAAGAAAAGTCTTTTTATTCCCCTGCTTTCCAATTCGGCGTAGCCTACAATGTTGGGATCACACACAAAGCGGTTGCCGTCGAAATCTAGCACAAACGAGCCAACGTCCATATGCCCGTGCGAGTTCGACGCTTTGCCGCCCTTTGCCGCCAAATAAATACCTTTGTCTTTTTCCCAGTTGGTTCTGCCCATAAAAAGGTGTTGTTTGCCTTTTGCAAAATAGTTTTTTTGTCTGGGCGGAGTAAGGTTTTTGCAGTCTATACCGGCAATGCTTTTCATAAGCATGGGCAAATTAAGGTTAAACTCTGGCTTAATTTTTCCGTTTTGAATATCGTTAAAGTAGTCTTTATATTGGTATAGAAGCGAGTTGTCGTTTAGGCTGTCGGCAAACCAAAATTGCGGAAGCTGCGGGGCTTTCAAAACGCTGTCGTAGCAGTCGCCGTAATTAAAGGCAAGCATACTTGTTCCCGTCGAAAACTGCATAAATTTTGCCGAGGCAAAAATTTCTCCGTATTTTTCCATGCCCAAAAGCGAACCGTAGGCCGTCTTTGCCGACTGCATAAGCAAAACTTCGTAGCCCGTGCCAAACTCCCAATAGCCGGCGGCTTCGGGATATGCTCCGTCGGGCTTGTATAAATCGAACGACTTTGCATTCATATCCAAGCAGCGCAAAATTATTTTTTTCGAAAGCTCGGGATACTTGTCGAACAATGCAAGAGCACCCATAAAAATGCCGGCGTTGCAAACCTGGTTCCAATTATTGTGTATGCTAAGCCATCTCCACCAATATTCGGGGTGTGTTTTGTCGTATGTAATTATAAGGGCTTTTTCGTAAACGGCCTTTTCTACAATCGCCAAAGTAGATTCTGGCAGGTCGTAGTAAAGCCAGTCGTAGCCTATTGCCATACCTGTTGTCATTGCCGCAACGTCCAAAAAGTGCCCAGGGTTCCAGCTTTTAAAAGAGGCCGCCTTTAGCATATATTTTTCGGCGGCATTTAAATATTTTTTGTCTTTTGTAATTCTGTATGCGTAGGCAAGGGTCGGTATAGACCAGCGGTATTCGTAGCATGTTGCAAGTCTGTAAACTACCATTTTTGCCGCGGGCGGCTCGGCACGGGCAAGCTCGTTTGCCTTGTCTATAAGCGTGTCGTGGTATGCCTTTAACAACGCGTTGTTTTTCAAGGCCCCTTTTATGGCGGCCTCGTCGACTTTGGTCATAAGCAAGCGCGGGTGTTTTGCAATGTCGTCCAGCCAGCGGTTTTCTGCAATTTTTTGCTCCGAAGCCGTAGCTATGGCGTATTTTTCGTCTACCGAATTTGCGGCGAACAATGCCGCGGCAAAAACCGCAAAGCCAATCGTAAAAATCTTTTTCATATAAGTCTTTGGCGAATTTCTTTCATATTAAAATTATTGTCAAAACAATATTGACGGCCCTTTGTTGGCAAAAAAAAGGCCAACGCCACAAAATGCGTCGACCCTAAAAAAACTAAATGCTGTGCGAATAAAAAAAATGCCTTGCGCCAATTTAGTAGATAAACAACATTTCGCAATATTTGGGCAAAGGCCAGACTTCGCTGTCTACCAAAATTTCGGCGGTATCTGCATTTTTGCGCACTTTTGCCATAGATTCAAGCAAAGCAGAATGCTCTGCAGAGTTGTGCAGCAGTTCTTCAAGCTCGTCTGACGATGCTATTGTTTCGTCTAGCAAAGTTGCCATTCGCAAAACAAAGGCCTCAAGCTTTGTCTTTTTAAGCCCAAGTTCGCGCTGTGCTTTTAACGCCCCGTTTAAGTTTGCAACATACTCGCTTATTGCGGGTATTATGTGCGTTCTTGCAAGCTTAAGAGTTAGCCCCGCCTCTATTTCGATTTTCCTTTCGTATTCCTCGAGGAACACTTCGTATCTCGAAACAAGCTCGGCTCTGTTAAACACCTTGTACTTTTCGAACATTGCAATGTTCTTTTCGTCGGTATAGGGCTTTAGGGCTTCGGGCGTGGTTCTCAAATTGGGCAAGCCCCTCTTTTGAGCCTCTTTAACCCATTCGGCATTGTAGTTGTTGCCGTTAAATATAATTCTTTTGTGCTTTTTAATTATATCGCTTAAAATACCCTGCAATGTTTCGTGGAAATTCGCGTCCTTTGCGTTTTCAAGCTTTGTTGCGATTTCGTCGAAAGCTTCGGCAACGGCGGTGTTTAGTATAATGTTCGGGCCAGCGCAGCTTTGCGAAGAACCCGCAGCCCTAAACTCGAACTTGTTGCCGGTAAAGGCAAATGGGCTTGTTCTGTTCCTGTCGGTTGCGTCGCACGGCAAAGTGGGCAAAGTGTCTACGCCAATTTTCAGCACGTTCGACTTTTTGCTTGTTTTTGCATCGCCATTTTCAAGCTGGCGCACAATGTCGGCAAGCTGTTCGCCCAAAAATATCGAAATTATCGAGGGCGGAGCTTCGTTTGCGCCCAAACGGTGGTCGTTGCCCGCCCCCGCCGTCGACGCTCTAAGCAGGTCGCTATGCCTGTCTACAGCCTGTATTACCGCGCAAAGCGTTGTAAGGAATATCGCATTTTGGTGCGGGTCGCTGCCGGGATTTAGCAGGTTTACATCGCCGACCGAAATAGACCAGTTGTTGTGCTTGCCCGAACCGTTTACGCTTGCAAAGGGCTTTTCGTGAAGCAGGCAGGCAAAGCCGTGTTTGTCGGCAATTTGACGGAGGACGTCCATAACAAGCATATTGTGGTCTACGGCCAAATTAAGCTCTTCAAAAATGGGGGCAACCTCGAACTGCGCGGGCGCAACTTCGTTGTGGCGCGTTTTAGAGGGGATACCCATTCGCCACAGCTCCTTGTCTACATCGCTCATAAACGCCAAAATTCTGGGCTTTATTGTGCCGAAATAGTGGTCGTCTAGCTGCTGGTGTTTTTGCGGAGGCGCGCCGAAAAGGGTTCTGCCCGTCTGCATTAGGTCGGGACGCTGAACGTAAAGGGCTTTGTCTATAAGGAAATATTCCTGCTCTGCGCCCAAAGTTACCGAAGGCTCGGCATTTTCTATGCCGAAACATTTTGCCAAGCGTTTTGCCTGAAATCCCAAAACCTGCATAGAGCGCAAAAGCGGCGTTTTTTTGTCGAGAACTTCGCCCGTATACGAGCAAAACGCCGTGGGTATGCACAATGTGGCAACATTGCCCCTGCGTTTTATAAAGGCCGGGCTTGTAGGGTCCCACGCAGTGTAGCCGCGGGCTTCAAATGTAGATCTGAGCCCGCCCGATGGAAAACTCGATGCGTCTGGCTCGCCCATAATAAGATTCTTGCCCGAAAATCTTGTAATTACATTGCCCAGTTTGTCGAATTCCAAAAACGAGTCGTGCTTTTCGGCGGTAGAACCCGTAAGGGGCAAAAACCAGTGCGTATAGTGGGTTGCGCCTCTTTCTATAGCCCAAGATTTCATTGCGTGGGCAACCGAGTCGGCTATGGACGAATCCAACGCCATTTTGTTGTTTATAGTTTCAAGCAGCTTTCTGTATACAGGACGCGGAAGGTATTCCTCCATGGCCCTTTTGCCGAAAACGTCGCAACCGAATTCCTCTACAATGCTGTAGTTTTTCGAAACACAATCCTTTTCGGGAAGCCTTTCGGCTATTTTGGCAATCGCCTCATTTCTTATATTCATAAATGTCCTTTTGCGCGAAAATTTGTCTTTGCGCCGATAGAGTTTTTATTTGCCCGACAATTTTGTAGCATACAAATTAGCTTGCAAGTACAATTTTGAAGAAAAAAACGGCGACGCTTTCACAAAAATATAGGTAAGACAAAAAAAGTCCGATACCTAAATATTATGGAGTGGTTTTTTATTGGCCATAATTTTTGCATTTTTTAACGCTCTTACAATGCTTATAAGCCAGCATTTTAAGCTAAATTGGCACCTTATGTAGGGACTAAGGGGCATAGGCGTCGGCATTATATATTTTCCTTTCTTGTTTTTTCGCGAAATCCCTAAAAGCGCGGGCTTTTGGGCATTGATAGCATTGGAAGGAGCAATAAGCACTGTATATAATGAAAAACTGTATGCGACTTCCGCAAAATACGGAGCAAGCTCTATATCTATAATAATGGTGCTTTCGGTTGCGTTGGGTATGGTTTTTTGGTGGGTTGTAGACTTAAACAGGGTTTTAGCCCTTATACACAACACCGTTATTCTCTGCGGCATAATATGTTCGGTTATTTTCATTGCGATTGGCTTTTTTATTACAATAAAAAACACTTTCGCCAATTTTGCCGCCCTACCACTAAAAAAAGCAAAACGCGCAAAGAAGAAATCTCCTTTACAAAGGCAAAATATCGGGGAAAAATATCCCACATGAAAACATTCTTATTTACTCTAACGGCATTCTTTGCAATAGGCAACTTGTGCGCCGAATTTAACATTACATCAAAGCCATTCGGCAAAACAAAAGACGGCAAAGATGTTATTGAATATACCATAAGCAATTCTAATATGTCGGTTTCGGCGCTAAACTACGGCGGCGTTATTACTGAAATAAACGTGCCCGACAAAAGCGGCAATATCGAAAACATAACTCCCAACTTTAAGACGGTTGCCGAATACGAAAATTCAACAACCTATTTCGGAGCGCTTATAGGCCGCTACGGCAACAGAATTGCAAACGCCAAATTCGAGCTAAACGGCAAGACATATAAGCTTGGCGCAAACGAAAACGGCAAATGCCTTCACGGCGGCATAAGCGGTTTTAACGACAAAATATATAAGGTAGGTTCCGAACGCGGCAAAAACTATATTGCCCTTATATTTACAAGAGTTTCGCCCGACGGGGAAGAAGGCTTTCCGGGCAATTTGGCAGTTTCGGTTAAATATGTTTTAACCGACAAAAACCAGCTTGTGTTTATCTACCATGCAAAAAGCGACGCCGACACCGTTTGCAACCTAACACAGCACACCTACTTTAATCTTACAGGCAAGCTGCAGCCCATAACAAGCCATACATTGCAGATAGACGCCGACTTTATAACCCCCGTTGACAAAAACCTTATTCCCACTGGAGCTTTTAAAGGGGTAGAAAACACAGCCTTCGATTTTAGAAGCGCAAAGGAAATAGGCAAAGATATAATACAAAACGACGAGCAGCTTGCGCTTGGCGGCGGCTACGACCACAACTTTGTTTTAAGTAAAGGCCAAACAAGCGACATGCAGTTTGCGGCCGCCCTAACCGACTCGCAAAGCGGCAGGATTATGAATATATATACAACAGAGCCAGGGCTACAGTTCTATTCGGGCAACTTTTTAGACGGCAAAATTAAAGATGCAAAAGGACGCGCAATAAACTACCGTTGCGGACTTGCGCTAGAAACACAGCATTTCCCCGATTCGCCCAACCGCAAAAATTTTCCCAGCACGGAACTTAAGAAAGGGCAAGAATATGTTTCGGCTACAATGTACGAATTTAAAACAAAATCGTTTTGGGACAAAGTGGATATTTTCGGATTATTCGGATTTTCCGAAAAAAAGTCTAAGAAAAGTCTTGATATTTTTAAAAAATCTATAGAATGAGAATATAGTTAATATGAATCATTAACAATTATAAAAAGAAAGAAGAAGATTATGAAACAGATAGTATGCCCCATTTGCGGTTATGTTATGGATCCGAACAACGTTCCCAATATTTGCCCACAGTGCAAAGCACCAAAGGCAAAATTTATAGAAAGGGAAGTTTCGGACGAAAAGCCCGCCTGGGCTGACGAACACCGCATTGGTGTTGCCAAAGATGTAGACCCCGAAGTTTTGGAGGGCCTTAGGGCACACTTTATGGGCGAATGCACTGAAGTTGGAATGTATCTGGCTATGAGCCGCCAAGCCGACAGAGAAGGCTACCCCGAAGTCGCCGAAGCCTACAAGCGCATTGCTTTTGAAGAAGCCGAACACGCAGCAAAATTTGCCGAATTGTTGGGCGAAGTTGTAGTGCCATGCACAAAGACAAACCTTATTGCAAGAGTTGAAGCCGAAAGAGGCGCAACCGAAGGCAAGTTGGCAATTGCAAAGCGCGCAAAGCAGCTTGGCTACGATGCAATTCACGACACCGTCCACGAAATGTGCAAAGACGAAGCACGCCATGGCTGCGCGTTTTCGGGCTTGCTAAAACGCTACTTTAACAAATAGCATTTGCGCAACAGCACAAAACAAAAAAGCTTCCGATTATCGGAAGCTTTTTTTGCGCCGCAAACAAAACGGCTATAGGCTTAGCACAAAAATTTCCAAGTCGCGCAATTCGCTGTCGCTAAGCTGCGAAGTTTCGCCGTGGGAGTTGTCTTTGTTTTGTTTTAGCATATCGAATATGGTTGGTGCTTTGCCGTTATATAAATAAGGCGCCGTTCTCCAAACTTCGCGCAATGTTGGGGTGTCGAACTTTGCATTTTCGTAAACGCCCGTTCCCGTTTTTACATTGTGCATTTTCATATCGGTATAATATTCGCTTGTATGGCACATGTTGCACTTCGCCATTTCAAAATAGGCGGCCCCGTTTTCTATGCGCTGCAAATATTTTTCGTCGTACAAATAGGGGCTTGGAATTTCCCTTAAAGACGACAAATATTTGTCTATGCAAACGGCGTCTTTTTCGGGACGAGATGCAAATTGTATATATTTTATGCCCTTTCTTACAGCAACAAAGGCGTCTTTGCGTATGCCCGTTATCATAGAAGGCGGCGTAAAATGCGAATATAGCATGGATTTAGACTGCTTTGGGTTGCCTATACCGTCGTTAAGCAAGTCCCAATTAAGGCCGTCGGAGCGCACTTGCGTGTGGCATGTTACGCACGAAAGCCAGTTTTGAAAACACAGCGAAGCATCGTGAAAATACAAATCGCCGCGGCGCACATCGTTCATTTTTTCGTTGCCGCCAATCGAAATTTTTTCGACCTTCATTTCGGGAAGGGAAACTTTGTTTAGGGTATCGGAATAATACATCGCCACTATCAAGTTTCCCTTTTCGTCGAAATCCATATGGCGCGGGCCAAAACCATCAAGTGTGATGCGTCTTTTATGCTCGTCGGCAAACGATAAATCGTTTTGTGGGACAATTGCGCCCTTTGGATTTTTTACATAATTTGCATATTTTTTTAAAATGCCATCTATATCTACCGCTGCCAATTCGTGATTGCCCGCCGAAAGTGCATACAAGGTTTTGCCGTCTGGCGAAACCTTAAGCGCATATGGGTTTGCAAAGCCTTTGTCGGCGTCGTCCAACAAAAATGCAAACATAAATTCCTTTTTTTGGGCGTCTATAACCGAAACCGCGTTTGTGCCAACCCACCCTTTTTCTACCTGCGTTGTAGGCACATTAAAGCGGCCTATAACATGCGAGCAAAAAAGATATTTGCCGTCCGGAGAGGCACAAACATACTTGCCGTTTATAGAGCCTGCCGGCAACGATATGTTTTTTACGTTCTGCATTTTTGGGGCATCTATAACCGAAAGAGTAAGGGCAATATTTGCCTCTTTCGAGGCGTCTTTCGCCATTGGTATTTGGTTTAGCACAAAAATCGTATCGTTTAAAACTAGCATCGAAAACGGGTCTCTCACCGCCATTGCCCCGCCTTCGGCCTTTAGTGTTTTCAGGTTAAACTTTAATATCTCGTTTGTAAATTGCCGCCCTACATACAAAAACTTTGAATCGGGCGAAATTGCTATGGCTTTCGGCATATGCCCTGCAAAAAATTCGCGCTCTACTTTTGCGCTTTGCACATCTATAACCGCACATTTGCCCAACGGGGCATTTATTAAAACATACAACTTTTTTGAATCTGGCGAAAACACGCAGTCGCCAGTATAACCAGAAAGTTTTACTTTGCCCGTAATTTTGCCGTCTTTAAAAAACATTACGCCTTTGCCCGTTCTGCAGGTTATGCAAAGCGTGCCGTCTTTGGCTTTTGCAACATAGTCGGGGCTAAGGTAAAATTCGCCGTAGTCGGGAATATCGCCGTAAACATCGGTCGCCCCGCCCTGCCGGTCGGCGAACAGTAAAAGCGAACTAAAAGCAAAAAACGCGGCAAACAAAAACTTTTTCATAATTTATCCCCCTTTTATGTTTTTCAGAAAACAAAGCTGCCCTTAAATAGCGTATGGCAATTTGCGTCGGATTCGGGCGCGGTTATAACGCCCGCATTGCCGAAACTTTCTATGGGTAGCTCCCTGCCGTCTTGCAATTTTACGGCAACGGCCTTTTTTGGCATGGCAAATAAAACCTTTTCGTTCGGCTTTGTAAAGAAATAAAACTTAAGCTCTTTGCCGCTGCCTTCTATTATATAACTCGACGGAGTTTCGACACTTACGTTGCCAAGCTTAACAAGGTTAAATGCGCATTCAACGTTTTTGCCCTTTGCAAAAAAGCCGTCGTTTGCAATTGTGTAGTTGCCTGCTTTAAGTGTTGTATTGCCAATGGCTGCCGCAATTTTTATATCGCCATATTGAGAAAATATTGTGGCAGAATCGTCTCCGTCTAAGTCGGGGTTTGTCCACTTATGGGCAAAGCCATGCATTGGCTTGCCTATTAGTTTCGATAAAAGAGACATTTGAAGCTGCGCCGTCCAACGCCGCCATTCAATTAGATGGGCAAATTTTATCTGCCTAATATATAACTGATTTACCATAGAATATCCGTAGGCAATAGTATATGCAAGCTTGCGCGGAGTGTTTACATCGGTTCCCAAATCGTGGTGGGTAAGCGAAACCTTGTCATGAAAAAACGCCCCCGTTAGGTTGCCCAATGTAAAGCTGTCTTTGGGGAATGTATCCCAAATGCACTTATACCCTTTGCCCTGCTGCATAAACGAAAACGACATTCCGCAAAATTGAATTTCGCCGTCGCAAATGCCCCACCAACCGTCTTCGGTAGACAAATACGCCTTTTTCGAGTCGCGCATTACGGTCGAAACAAAACCCTCGGAATATGCGCTTGGAGTGGGCGCCGCCTTGTTGTAGTCGTATCTGAATGTCCTTGCCCCGCTTTGGTCTTGGAACACTATATAGCTTTTATAGTCTACCAAAGATTCCTTAAGGAGTTTGTCGTTTGCGTCTCTTACGTCTTTATGCCACATACAGGTTGTCCAGCCTTCGGCGCTTCCGTATTTTTCAAAAATTTCCTTTCCGTTTTCATCTAGCGAAAGCGCGCCGCGCCCCTTTGCCTCGAAGGTTGGGCCTTTGGGAGAGTCGCACCACCAAGAATTGTTGGTATACGGCATATACATATGCCCTTTAGATTTGCAAAAGTC
>JAXFOH010000065.1:0-6262 GCA_034180465.1 Opitutales bacterium | reverse complement strand
AGGTGTCGCCACTTTGAAATGTCCGAGATATAGTTGCGGGTTGGTTGCTGTTTTCGTACCACTTCGCTTTTTCTTGAACCCTGATTTGCAATCACTTGCATTTTAGCGCGAGCCGACATAACAAAAGGCAGATTCGCAACTTAATGCAAATCTGCCTTTTACGCTTAAAAAACTGGCGGAGAGAGAGGGATTCGAACCCCCGGACCCTTTCAAGTCAACGGTTTTCAAGACCGCCGCGATCGACCACTCTGCCATCTCTCCGTGCTACAAAAAATATCCCGTCTGTTATGCCTTATGCCGCAAATATTATCAAGCTTTTTTTGCACGCTTTGTTTTTGTAAAAGATAATGCCCGGTTTTTGCGAATAACTCTATTGAACCCGCTTACTTTTTATTGGTTTGACTAATTAACCCAAACAACATAAAAATGCAGAAAATTTACCACATTATTATGAATTCGAAATCCATGCAGATTTTCATAGCCCTGCTAATTCCCGTATTGGCGGTTTTAACGGTTTTTACCGTGCTTTACGTTAAAAAATCGTCGCCGCAAGGTGCCGACTTCCCCTACGAATTGTATGCCGAAAATCCGAAATCGTGTTTCCCAAACAAATACAGGGTTGAAGCCAAAATAGATTCGCGCTTGGCTCTTATCGACAGCAAGGAAAATTCGGGCGTGGTGCTTTCTGCAAAGACAAAAAACGGTGTATTGGCGGTTTTTGTTCCCAACAAAATTTCCGAAAACATTAACGGCGGGCAAAAATATATATTGTCGGTTCGGGTAGAAAAAAACGGCGCATTGATAACCGAAAAAATAGAAAAGCTTTAGTATGAAAAATATTTTTTACATTGCATATTTGCTGCCGATGTTGGCAATGGGGCAGGTTGTTTCGCCTCAGGCGGCACAGCCCGCAACAGTTCCCTCGCAACAACCAGCGCAACCTACAACGAACAATATAGGCGTGGGCTCTAAAGACAATATTTTCGAAAGCAAAACCTCCGAAAACTTTGCCGACAGGCTTTTTGATGTAAAAAGTGATTCTGTAGATCTTGAAAACGGCACATTAAACTGGAAGGGCAAAACTTTTTCGCTTGGCAATTCGCGTATGTTCAAGGCTCGTTTCGAGCGTTATTTGGCGGTAGACTTTTCCTCGCAAAGTCTGTCGGACTATAAGGACATTATTGGCGAAATTTCGGCGACGCTTTCGGTAAAGAATGTCGAAATAACGCCGGCTTCCATAGACTATGCGCAAAAAAGGCTTTTCGATGCCGCTGAATACGACTACGACGGCAACGCGTCTTTGGCCATTGCCAACACATTAAATACTGCGTGGCGAATGCGAGACGACAGAATGTCGAAACTTATTACCGAAAACGAGCTAAAAAAAGCCCTTAAAGATGCGGAATCCAAGCAGATAAATTTTTCGAACTATCTCGAAAACAGGGCGTCGGATATGGCGTTTAAGCGAAGCGGCAAAAAGGGCAACACAAACGCCTCTAGCACAATGGCGTTACACGGTCCAACCGATTTGGCAATAGCCGCTCAAAAAACGGCTCAAGCGGGCGCAAAATATGCAGCTTCTCAGGCCGAAACTGTTGCCGTTGGCGCAAAGTCGGTTTTGCAGTTTCAGTCTACAATAGTTCACTTATTGCTGTCTCGCAGGTTTTCGCACACGGTAATTGCCTGCGATTTTTATCGAAACACCTACAAGGGGTCCTTTCAGAATATGGAAGTCGGAAAAAAGCAGATGAACGATTTTTTCCAAATCTCGAACTTTGTGCCCACTTCAGACACGTTGCAGGCTGTTGCTCAAGATGCCTTAACCGACATAAAAACAGGGTTAAAGGCGGTGGATACTCTGTTCGATTCGGGCGAAAAATATGAAGCCTTGCTTAGATTGATGGAAACTTTTGCCCTTGGCGAAAACGAACCCGATTTGCTTAGCTATCCCTACGAAAAGAAAAAGGTTTTGCACAAAATCTATAAAAATATGGCAACCTTAAAAGAGCTTGCCGATTCACGCGATTTTGACGCGATAGAATCTATTTTATCGGAAATGAAAAAGTCGGTTAACGACTTTCCCTATGCTGAAACTCTCGCAAAGGTAAAAGCGGCAAAAAGGGCAAGCAATATGTGTGTTATGGCGGCAAAGCAGGCGGCGTTGTCGGGCAATTTGCCCGAAATAGACAAGAATTTAACCCAAGCTGCAAAAATCTGGCCATTAAACCCGGCAATAGAACGCCTTAACGAAGAGCTTGTAGGCCTAGGCGACGGGATTTCAAAATACGTTCCCAAGTTTGACGAGCTATATTCGCGCGGGGCCTACAGAGACATTTCGGCGGAATCAATAGAATATGCAATGGCGTTTGTAAAAGATGAAAACAGGGCGCAAAAGCTAAAGCAAATTGTGTCGAATATTGCAAAAATAGATATGCTGATTGCGCAATCTAAAGAATTTGAAGCCCAAAATAACGAATATTTTGCTTGGGAGCTGCTTGAAAATGCAAAGAAAATAGACGCAAGCGATCCAGTTTTGGCTCGCCGCATTGCCCAGCTAGCCCCCCTTGTTGCCGATTTTGCAAAGTTTGTTGCCGCGGCCGAAAAGGCCGAAAAGGCGGGCGAATATCCGCGGGCACTAATGAACTATTTGCAGGCTAGGCAAATATCGCCTTCGTCGCAAATTTGCAGGCTTGCAATAGAGCGGCTTTCGGCAAAATATTTGGAAAATTAAATATATTGACAAAAATTTCTTTAAATTTGAGTATTTTAGACGATAACCCTACCTTATGACGGAAGAATTTAACAATAAAAACGGGGCTGAAAATGCCCCCGACACAGACAACCAAAACACGGCGCAAGGCGGTGCCGAAAACGTTCAGCACGGCCAAGACGCGCATTGCTGCTGCAATCATCACCAACACGAAGAGGGCGGCGAGTGTTGCCACAGCCACCATCATCACGACGGCCACGAATGCTGTCACGGCGAAAAAGAGCATAAGAACGAAGGCGACAACTGCAAATGCAAACAACGCGAAAGCGAATTGCTTGCCCATTTAGAGCTTGCAATGGCCGAAGCCGCAAAAAACAAGGATTTGTACATACGCGAAGTTGCCTCGTTCGACACCTACAGGCGCAGAATGCAGAGAGATATGTCCATGCAGGCAAAAACGGCGGTGATACCCTTTGTAGAGGATATGATTCCAGTTTTAGACAATCTTGCGCTGGCTATGGACAACATACGCAAGCATTTGGAATCGCCCACTTGGGCACAGGGTTTTGAAATGCTTGCAAAACAAATTAAACAGATTTTTGAAAAGCACGGCGTTGTTGAAATAAACCCGAATGAGGGCGACGAGTTCGACCCCAAATTCGAGGAGGCGGTTTCTTGCATAGAAAGCGAAAAGCACGAAGCCAACAAAATTATAAACGTTGTGCGTTTGGGCTACAGAATGGACGACAGGCTTATAAGGCCCGCGTCGGTTGTAGTATGCAAAAAGGCGGAGAATAAATAATATATGAGTCAGGACTATTACGAAATTTTGGGCGTGGCAAAAGACGCTACCGCGCAAGACATCAAAAAAGCCTACCGCAAGCTAGCATTAAAATACCATCCCGACAAAAACCCCGGAAACAAGGAGGCCGAAGAAAAGTTTAAACAGGTTTCGGAAGCCTATCAGGTGCTTTCCGACGATGACAAGCGCGCAGCCTACGACAGAATGGGGCACGAGGCCTACACTTCGGGCGGCATGGGCGGCTTTTCGGGGGCGCACGGCGGCGGAGCGTATCAAGACCCATTCGATTTGTTTAGGGAAATGTTCGGCGGCGGAGTATCTTCGGGCGGCGGCATATTCGACCAGTTTTTCGGCGGCGGCTTTTCGTCGGGCAGGGCGTCTAACGAGCCAGTTGCCGGCGACGATTTGCGCTTCGACCTGGAAATTACATTGCAGGAAGCCGTTAGCGGCGTAGAAAAAACCGTAAAATACAATAGGCTTGTACACTGCAAAACTTGCAACGGCTCGGGGGCCGAACCGGGATCGGAGAAAAAGACATGCCCAACCTGCAGAGGGCGCGGGCAAGTTACGTCTTCGAACGGCTTTATGCGCTTTACGCAAACGTGTCCCAAATGCGGGGGAACGGGTAAAATTATAGAAAAGCCCTGCAAAAGCTGCGGTGGCACGGGGTTGGTTCGCGAACGCTTAGAGGAAAAAATTAAAGTTCCTGCGGGAGTTAGCACCGGTACGCGTCTTAGAAAAACGGGGGCAGGCAACGCGGGCCCCGACGGCGGACCATGCGGCGACTTATACATTGTAATACACGTTGCAGAAGATTCTTTCTTTGAAAGGAAAGGCAGCGACTTGTATTGCGAAATCCCCATAAAGTTTACGCTTGCATGCATGGGCGGCAAAATAGAGGTTAAAACCGTAAGGGGCAAGGCTGTGCTTAATATCCCCGCCGGCACTCAAACCGATACTATCTTTAGAATTAAAGAGCAGGGTATGCCCGTTTTAAACAGCTCGCAAGTTGGCGACCAATACGTTAAAGTTGTTGTAGAAGTTCCCAAAAAGCTTACTTCGGAACAGCGCAAGGCGTTGGAAGAATTTGCAAAAGCCTGCGGCGACGATGTTCCCAAAGGAGGCTTTTTTAAGAATATGTTTTAATCGCGGCAAAAAGCTGTAAATAAAAGAGGGCGCTTCCTATTTTTAGGGAACGCCTTTTTTTGCGCGGGCATAATTCAAACTTTGCTATTTAATTTTCCAATATTTTTTTGCCGCGTAAACATCTCTTGCAATGGCGTCTTTTAGCTCGTTTAAATTTTTAAATTTTCTTTCGCCGCGCAAAAACCTTACAAATTCAACCCTAATTTCCGAGCCGTAGCCGAGCCTTGTTTTGCCCAATATATGGCTTTCTATCAAAGGCGTTTTCGCTTTCCCAACCGACGGCTTTACCCCGTAGTTCGACACGGCAAAATATTGCTTTTTTCCTTTAATGGTCGAAACTTTTGTTATGTATACCCCGAATTTTGGCATACATTGCGGCGCGTGTTTTATGTTTAGTGTTGCAAAGCCCAGCGTTCTGCCGAGCTGTGCGCCTTTTTCGACCACGCCGCAGGCAGCATAACGTCCGTTTGCAAGCTTTTCGAATGTTTTCAAGTCGCCGTTTTGCAGAGCCGTTCTCAAGCGCGTTGCGCTTGCAAACTGTCCACCAATTTTAACGCCTTTTACGCTAACAGGAACAATACCGAATCGTTCGGCGTTGGCCTTTAGCCAATCTATGTCGCCGCTTGCGTTTTTGCCGAAGCGGAAATTTTCGCCCACAACAATATATTTTAAATCTGGAAGCAGCCTTTTTAGAAATTTTATGAAGCTTTCGGGGCTTTTATTCGCAAAATTTTTATCGAATTTTTGCAGTCTTATTTTGTTTGCACCAAGCGTCTGCAATTTTTTAACCCTTTCTTGAGGCGAAAATATAAGCTTTGAGGCCTGTTTTTGCCCCCTTAGCACAAAAGTGGGGTGGGGGTTAAAGGTCATTACGGCAAATCCGTTTTTGCCCGCAAGTTTTTTTGCGGTGTTTAGCAGTTTTATGTGGCCTTTGTGCAGACCGTCAAAAACGCCTATGGCCAAAACCGAGCCGCCTTTTGCTTTTAAAGTCATTTCTTACAGCGCAAAGCTCGGAACGGCGTCTCTTATGGGGATTAGCCTTTTTTGTAGCTGCGATGGGGGCAAAGTTTTCAGTTCTTCTATTGTAATTGCATTTGCAACATCAAACGAGCCGCTTTTTGTGCGTCTTAACGCGCTAAGCATTGCGCCGCACCCCAAAGACTGCCCGAAATCGTTTGCAATGGTTCTTACGTAAGTTCCCTTGCTGCAGTCTAGCCTGAATTGCAAAAGGGGCTTTTGCCAGTTTAGCAGCTCGAATTTAGAAATTCTTATAAAGCGCGGTTCGCGTTTTACCTCCTGCCCCTTCCTGGCCATTTTGTAGAGCGGCACGCCGTTTACCTTCTTTGCCGAAAACATTGGCGGTATCTGGTATTGGTCGCCCAAAAAAGACTTCATTTTTTCAATAAGGTGCTCCCGGGTAAAGTCGGCAACCTCGTTTTGCGAGGTAATTTCGCCCTCGGCGTCCTGGGTGTTGGTGGTGCACCCCAAAGTCATTTCACCCTCGTAGGTTTTGTCGGAACTCATCAGATATTGCGAAACTTTTGTGGCCTTGCCTATAAGCAGAATCAAAAGCCCGGTAGCCATGGGGTCTAAAGTGCCGGCGT
>JAXFOH010000047.1:0-12813 GCA_034180465.1 Opitutales bacterium | reverse complement strand
GCAATGGTAGGCTGCCCGCAAGACCCTATTTGGCACCCCGAAGGAGACGTATACACCCACACAATGCTTTGTATGGACTCTTTTGCGCAAGACCGCATTGGAGACGAAAAGGAAGACACCATTGTAGGCCTTGCCGTTTTGTGCCACGATATGGGCAAACCCCTTTGCACTAAAAAAGACGCTACGGGGCGCATACGCTCGCTTGGGCACGACATTTTGGGTGGCCCTGTTGCCGAAAAGTTTCTGCGCCGCATTAGCGACGAAAAAGTCTTGCTAGACGACGTAAAAGTTTTGGTTGAACGGCATATGGCAATTTTAGACTTGTGGCGTTCAAAAGCGGGCGATTCCGCCATACGCAGGCTTGCAAACAAGGTAGGCCGCATAGACAGGCTTGTGCGCATAGACAAAGCCGACCGCGAAGGCCGCGACGTAAAAGAGGTGGAAAGCTCGCCGCAGGGCGAATGGATTTTGTCGAGGGCCGAAGAGTTGAAAATTAAAGATTCCGCCCCCAAGCCCCTGCTGATGGGAAGGCACCTTATAGAGCGCAAGCTAACGCCGTCGCCAAAGTTTGCCGAAATTTTAAACGCCGCCTACGAAGCCCAACTAGACGGAAAATTCTTCGATATAGACGGCGCATTGAAATATCTCGACAACGTGTTGCTAAAGTAGTCTTTTGCTAAAACAGCATAAAGCACCCCACCATTACCGCGGCGGGGAATAGTGCATAAAGCAACAGCATAACGGGCGAAACTCCGTTTTTAAAGCAAGGCGACAATATGGAAACGCCCGCGGGATTGGGCGCATTTGCAATAATTGTAAGCCCGCCGCCCGAAACTGCGCCGGCCACAACCATATATTTCATTGCGTCCGACAAATTCGGAACAAGCGAAGCTAAATAGGTAATTGCGGCATTGTCGTTAAATGCGCTTAAAATCATAGACCCGAAAAATATCATATCCTTGCCCATTCTGCCAAGCAAAGGCTCTATCCACCAAGCCTGCAAGCCGCCGTGTATAACAAGCCCCGTAAGGAACAAGCCCACCAAAACCGGGCTCCGTAGCGAAACTTTGTTTTGGTATTGAGCCGTGCCCTCTACAAATGCCAAGAAAAGCAAAAAGCCGAAGCACAAAAGCACAATATGGTGCAAAAATATAACCGAATATGCCAAAAAGAAAACGTGCGCCATCATTATAAATTTTACGGTAACCGACTCGCGCTTTTGCCCCATATCCAAATCGCTGTGCATTTTTGCCATATAGGCAAAGTCTTTGGCAAATGCAAAACGCCCGACAACAACGCAAATAACAATGCCTACTACCGCGCTTGGCCCGAAATTCTCAAGCATATACAAAAATCCCCAATGCCACTTTGCGGCAATCATCAAAACCGGGGGAGCTGCAAAGTGGGTAAGAGTTCCTCCCACCGAAATTGCGGCAAGCAGCACCGCAAGAGTGTAATACTTAAAGTGCCCCGAAGGCCTTAGCTTGAATATCTTTTTATGCAAAAGCATTGCCGAAATTGTAATTGCGGCGGGCTCGGTTATAAACGAGCCCAAAAGAGGGCCTATTATTAAAATTGCGCACCACCAAGCAGCGGGAGTTCCCGAGCCTATTCGAGCAAAAAAGCCTATTAAATCCTCCGCCAATCTTATTACGGGGCGCGTCGCCGAAATTGTCATAATAACAATAACAAAGGCGGGTTCCGTAAACTTCTTTTCAGTATACATTAGCGAATTTAAATATTCAAGCAACGCCGAATGCCCCTTAAAAAAAACAATTGCCGCAAATAGCGGTATAAGCCAAATGGCAAAAACCGTTTCTATTTCGCCCATATAGTGCAATGTTGTTGCCATAAGGCTAACGCGCCTTTTTTGCGGCAGTTTGCCGCTGCGTATAAGCGGCTCTAGTTTGTTCGAGTACCTGCGCGCAACCTTTTTCGACAGCAATTCAAAAAACGGGCACACAAAGGTGTGCACTATTGCCATAAAAAAGATTATTGCCGCCCACAAATTAAACGGGTCTTTTTTTATTCTGTCGCCCAAAGTGCGCCAAAGACACTCGCTTTGAGCTCCGTATTCGGAAACGGGCAAGGGAAATTGATCTACCGCGTTTGCGGCGCACGCAACCCCCGCCAAAACAACAGCTGTTAAAAATACCTTTTTCATTTTCGTATTTAACATCGCTCCTTTTTCGTAAAAAAAACTTCCCCCGTCAACAATATCCGACACATTTAAATCGGATAACATCTCGATGTTATAAAAATTTACATTATTGTAGTTTTTTTGTTGAAGAGAAAAAAATAAATAGGCAATATTTACCGCGTGAAACAAACCCCCAATATGTATTCGGTAGAGGCCGTGCGAGAGGCATGGGAAAGCTCCAGACGCACAAAGAATCTGGAAGTTGAGGTTTTGCATAAAATCAGCTATGCGGTTGCCACAAAAAAGGATGTTTCGCTTTTGCTTAAGGAAGTCTTGGAAATTCTCTACCGCGAAATGGATTTGCAAAGGGGAACCATTACCCTAAAGCAGGGCGATATTCTTATGATAGAAGCCTCGCACGGTATGACAGAAGAGGAAATAAAGCGCGGCATATACCGAATAGGCGAAGGCGTAACGGGCAAAGTTGCCCAAACAGGCAAGTCTAGAATTGTGCCTAATATTGCGGAATCTTCGGACTTTTTAAACCGAACCAAAACAAGAGACGGCAAACACAATATAGCCTTTGTTTGCGTGCCAATTATACACTTAGGCGAAGTTATAGGCACAATGAGCATAGACCGCAAGCTAGATGCCAACGCAAACTTGGGCAGAGATTTATGCCTGCTTGAAACCGTTTCGAACATTATTGCCGAGGCGGTTTCAGTGCTGTTTTTATACAACGAAGAGCGCGAAAAGCTTATAGAGGAAAACAACCGCCTTAAGTCTGAGCTAGACGACAAACGCCCCGCCGAACTTATCGGCAACTGTAGCGCAATGCGCAAGATTTACCGCGACATAAACCAATTTGCCAATAGCGACATTCCCGTGCTTATAAACGGCGAATCGGGCACGGGCAAAGACCTTATTAGCCGCGCAATTTGGCGGGCTTCGCGCGAATGGAATAAAAGCTATTGCGTGGCGCACTCGTACGACCTAAGCGACACATTGTTTGCGGCCGAGCTTTTCGGCCACGAAAAGGGAGCTTTTGAAGGGGCTACTTCGCGCAAAAGGGGCTTGGTGGAAAAGGCGGAATCTGGCACGCTTTTTATAGATGAAATCGGCCAGCTGTCGAAGGAAAATCAGGCAAGGCTAAAAAACCTTTTGCAGGACAAAACCTACCGCAGGCTAGGCTCCTCGGAAGAGCGCAAGGCGAACGTTAGAATTATTATGTCTACAAGCTACGACTTGGAAGAGCTTGTAAAAAACGGAATGTTCTTGGAGGATTTATACGCCCAAATTTCGCCCTTTAAAATAACCATTCCCCCGCTTAGAAACAGGCGCAGCGATATAATTTTGCTTTCGGAATTTTTTATAGAAAAATATGCGGCCGAGAGCGGCAAAAAGATAGAACGAATTTCGACGCCAGCCATAAATATGCTTATGGCGTATCACTGGCCGGGCAACGTAAGAGAGCTTGAAAACTGCATAGAACGCGCGGTTATTTCGGCAACAAGCAAGGTTATTTTAGGCTACAATTTGCCGCCCTCACTGCAAACGGGGCAGTCTACCGAATCGGCAAAAGTTCCCAGCGAAAGCGAGACCGACTTTACCTCTATGGTAAATTCTTTCGAGCGCGAACTTATAACCGAAGCCTTGAAGCTACACAAGGGCAACGCCTCTTTGGCGGCAAAGCACCTGAACATAACCCAGCGCATAATCAACTACAAAATAAAAAAGTTCGGCATTAAACTTGAATGGTTTAAAAATAGGTCGTCGCCCTACTTTATAAAAAAGAGAATGTTGATGAAGAAAAATTCAAACGCGCTAAACTCGTAAAAAACAAATTATATTCCATACCTTTAAAAAAGTATGGAATTTTTTTGTTATGTATGCTTTAATCTGCAGCGAATGAGACTTTTTATACTACGACACAGCATTGCCAAAGAAATTTTGCCCGATTGCGACAGGCCGCTTACCCGAAGCGGCATTGAGCAGCTCGACAAACTTTGCAGCTTGCTAGACCCCGCAATTTTCAGGAACACCGCACAGTTGTGGCACAGCCCATATTTAAGAGCAGCCCAAAGCGCAAAAATTTTTACCGAAAAACTGAATATAAAAATTCCATTGCTGCAAACAAAAGGGCTTTTGCCCGACGATTCTTGCATGGAGATGGCAAAGGCAATAGCATCGCTTTCAACTATAGGTGCAGATTTAATGATTGTAGGCCACAACCCGCATTTAGAATCGCTTTCGCAGCTGCTGCTAAACGACAAGTCGCGCAGGTGCGCCGTAAGGTTTTACCCCGCAACATTTGCGTATCTGGAGTTGGCCGAATTTCCATCGCACGAAAACGAATTCGGCGCATGGCACTTAAAAAGCCTTATTTCGCCTACACTCTTAAAATAGCATTAAAATGGATATCTCTATAATTCTTCCTCTCTACAACGAACAAGAAACGTTGCCGACATTCTTTGCAAAACTAAACGAAACGATGTCGCAGATACCGTCTTATTCGTACGAAGTTATTTGCGTCAACGATGCCAGCACCGACAACACCCCCGCAATTTTAAACGAATTGGCCAAGGGGAACCCCCTTATAAAAGTTATAAATTTTTCGCGCAATTTCGGCAAAGAAGCCGCCATGATGGCGGCGTTAAAATTCTGTTCCGGCAACTGCGCAATTCCAATCGACGCCGATTTGCAAGACCCCCCAAGCCTTATAATTGAATTTGTTAAAAAGTGGCAAAGCGGATACGATGTTGTTTACGGCGTGCGCAAAGACAGAACAAGCGAAGGGCTTTTTAGAAAACTTACCGCGGGCTGGTTCTATAAAATTTACAACATTCTTGCCGAACGCCCTATTCCCTATAACACCGGCGACTATAGGCTTATGTCGCGCAAGGTTATAGATGCGGTTTTGTTGCTTAACGAGCGCGGACTTTTTATGAAGGGGCTTTTTAACTGGGTAGGGTTTAAGTCGTGCGCGGTAGAATATGTGCGCCCGAAGCGCGTCGGCGGAAAATCGAAGTGGAACAACCTAAAGCTTTGGAACTTTGCGCTAGACGGCATAGTTAGCGCATCTACTTTGCCCATTAGAATTTGGAGCTATGTGGGCTGCTTTATGGCGTTTATTTCGTTCTTTGCGGCGTTTTGCGTATTGATTTTCGGAGAAGCTTCGTATGCAAAAATAACGCTGCTTTCGGTCCTGTTTTTGGGCGGCATTCAGCTTATTGCGCTAGGCATTTTGGGCGAATACATAGGCAGAATCTTTAAAGAAGCTAAACAACGCCCGCGCTATATAATAGAAAGCACGCAAAATTTGTAGGCACAAAGCGGATTGCGGCAAAACCAGTTTTTGTGGACACAAAAAAAGCGGCAAAAGAGCAGATTCTTTTATGCCGCTTTTTTACTTTTTGCATTAAAAGCTAAAGCAAACCGCGCTCTGTTGAATTTTCCGCAAAATGTATTATAGACTGAAGCACCCTATTGGAAGCTTCGGGGTGTTTGCGCAACTCTTCTATTGCCTGCGGGCGCGCATAGTGGCGTTTGTAGATAATCTTAAACGCGCTAAACGCCAAATCGATTTCGGCAACAGTATAGGCATTTCTTTGCATATTAACCTTGTTTATAGCACAAACCGCAGCGGGCGAGCCGTCGGCCATAAAAAACGGCGGCAAGTCTTTTACAAGTTTAGACGACGCGCTCAGCATCGCATACGCACCTATCCTGCAAAACTGGTGCACGCCGCTACCCCAACCTATTACGGCGTGGTCTTCAACCTTAACGTGGCCACCCAAAGCCGCGTGCGCGCTCATAACAATGTAGTTGCCAACAATGCAATCGTGCGCAATATGGCTGTATGCCAAAATGTTGTTGTTGTCGCCAACTACTGTGTTTTCGCCGTCTTTTGTTGCGCAGTGGGCGGTTGTATATTCCCTAAACACGTTGCCCGAACCTATTTTAAGACCCGGAGTTCCCCCTACAAATTTAAGGTCGTGCGTTTTGCCGCCTATAAACGCATATGGGAAAACCTGATTGTTTTCGCCCATTTCGGTAAGGCCGTCTACTGTGGCATGGTGCGCAATTACGCTGCCCGAGCCAATCTTTACACTTGCGCCAATATAGGCATAGGCACCAACTTGCACGTTGTCGTCTAGCTGGGCGCCCTTTTCAATAATGGCAGTAGGATGTATATTTGTCATAACCGCTATTTATTTCTAAATTCGTTAAACCATTTCGGGTGCGGCAACTATTGCAAACATAATTTCGGCCGACGAAACCGTTTTGCCGTCTACGCAGCATTCGACCGTTGCGCACGCAAATTTTTCGCCGCGCGTTTTCGTTATTTTTACGTCTATTTGAATCTGGTCGCCAGGCTTTACGGTGTTCCGGAACTTTACGTTGTCGGCACTCATAAAATATGCAATTTTGTTTTCGCCGTTAACATGCCTTAGCATAAGCACACCCGCCGCCTGCGCCATTGCCTCGAGCTGCAACACCCCCGGCATTACGGGATTGCCTGGAAAGTGCCCCTGAAAAAACGGCTCGTTAATTGTAACGTTCTTTATTGCAGTAAGAGACATATTGTCGGGGCTAACCTTAACAACCTTGTCTATCATTACAAAGGGATATCTATGCGGCAACAAATCCAGAATGCGGCGCGAGTCTAGCACCTCTTCGGTAAACATCTTTACCTTTGGGGAAACGGACTTTGCCGGAGTAGAATGCTCTTCAGCGGGCACGGCGGTCATTTGCTCGTAAATTGCCTTTGTAAGCTTTGCGTTAAGCGAATGCCCCGGGCGCACGGCAATTATGTGCGCTCTAAGTTTTTTTCCAAGCAGCGCCAAGTCGCCCATAAGGTCTAAAATCTTATGGCGCACAAACTCGTCCTGAAAGCGCAGAGGCTCTTTAGACAAAATTTTGTCGCCCTTGATTACTATTGCAGAATCCAAGCTACCGCCCTGAATTTTGCCCATTTTAAGCAATGGTTCAATGTCTTCGTAAACGGTAAAGGTGCGCGAAGGCGCAATATCTGACTGGTAAAAATCGGGATATAAATCCACCGACAAGTGTTGGGTGTGAATGCCCCTGTCATCTGCCGATGTGCAGGTAATTTTTAAACCGTCGTAGGGCAATGCTATAAGCGAGCGGTTGCCATCGGTTACCGAAAGCGGGCTTTTAAGCGAATAGTACTCGCGCTCGGCGTTTTGCTCTACGGGTTCCGCCTGCTGTATCAAATTCACAAAATATTTTGCCGAACCGTCTAAAATAGGAGGTTCTGCGGCGTTCATTTCGACAATAACATTGTCGATATTCATCCCGTTTAACGCCGACACAACGTGCTCTATTGTATGTAGCGAAACGTTGCCGTCGCTAACACCCGTGTTGCGTATTAAGTCGGTGCCTATAAGGGTAATAGACGGTTTTATTTCGGGCTTGCCATAAAGGTCTTTGCGCCTGAAAACTATGCCCGTATTTTCTGGGGCGGGCTTTAATGTAAGCGTTACGTCTACACCCGAATGCAACGCTTTGCCGCTAATCGAAACTTCCCTATTTATGGTTCTTTGCTTCATATCGTCTATAAATTATTCTTTGCTTTTACAGATGTGTATATTGCACTTTTTAAAGTGTCTAGGCCTTCGTTTGTAAGGCACGAAACGGGAATAACATCTACTGAAGGATATTTCCTTTTAAACGCCTTAAGATTTTTTGCCGAGCTTTCTTCGTCCATCTTATTGGCCGCCACAAGTCTGGGCTTTTTAAGCAGGTCTTCGTTATACAAGGCAAGTTCTTTAAGCAGGTTTTCGTAGTCGTCTACGGGCTTGCGGTTGTCGGTGCCCGCCATATCAAGCATAAACAATATGGTTTTGCACCTTTCTATATGGCGCAAAAACTTGTGTCCTAAACCCTTGTTTTCCGAAGCCCCCTCTATTAGGCCGGGAATGTCGGCCATACTTACAAAGTCGTATGTGTCGGGATATTTTATAATGCCTACATTAACGTGAAGCGTTGTAAACGGATAACTTGCAACTTTTGGCCTTGCCATTGTTATAATGTGCATTAGAGAAGATTTGCCCGCATTGGGAAAGCCAACCAAACCCACGTCTGAAATGGTTTTTAAAACTATGTCGAACTCGCCGTATTGCCCCTCTTCGCCCATCGTGTGCTGGCGCGGAGCCTGGTTTACCGAGCTTTTAAAATGCAGGTTGCCCAAACCGCCCTTGCCGCCCTTTAGCAGCAAAATTTCCTGCCCGTGGCTAAGCAGTTCGCAAACAACATCGCCCGTTTCGGGGTTTATAAAAACCGTTCCCGGGGGGAAATGCACGCGCACGTCTTTGCCACATTCGCCTGTTTTTTGGCGACTTTGGCCTTTTTTACCATCGCCTGCCTTATAGAACGGAGTATATCTAAAGCGCTCCAAATCACCAACGTTTTCATCGCACAGTGCGTATATGCTGCCGCCGTTGCCGCCGTCGCCGCCGTCAGGCCCGCCGAAGGGGATATACTTTTCCCTTCTAAAGCTGGCTATTCCGTTGCCGCCGTCTCCCGCCTTTAATCTGATATGTGCTTCGTCTACAAACATAATTATATGGGATAAAAGTTTCTACATTTGCAGGCAAATGTCAAAATCAAAAAAAGCCCCTAAAATGCTCCATACACATACCCCATCTAAGGCTTTTTCTGGTATAGTAGATTTTGTCGGCGTCGAAATGCCGCAAAGCCGCCAATATGCAGGTAAAAGCCGCAGCAATTATGTCGGAACGCGCGGGCTCTATCCCGTATTTTTCGGAACGCTCTTTTGCCGAAGAAGCCGCTATTTTCTTTAGCGCAAATTTAAGCTGGCCAAGCTCTAGAGGCAAACCGTTTGGCGTTTTTTGCATTAAACGCGCGGCAGCCACCGCTCCGCCCGTGGCTATAACGCACCTGTTGTGCGACTTAAAGTTTGCAGCCCTAAGCTGGGCGAGACAATAGTCGTTTATCTTTAAAATAGTTTCGGCGGAAACGGGCATTTGCGGGTTTTCTATAAACTCTTTTGTAAGCCTTACCGCCCCTATGGGTATCGACACCGCCTTTTCGGGCTTTCCGTTTTCGCAATAGCCACATTCCATACTGCCACCGCCCAAGTCGAAAAACACGCATTTGTCGAATTTAGGAAGTGCCGAATCCGACAAGGCACCCGACATGGAAAGCATTGCCTCGGTTTGCCCCGAAATTACGTTTATCTTAACCTTGCACTTGTCGTAAACATACTCGCAAATTTCGTCGGCATTTTTTGCCCCCCTTAATGCGGAGGTGGCGCACGCAATTATGTCGAAATTTTCGCTTTCTTTTTTTGCAAGGGCTACAAAATCGCAAATCGCTAGAACGATAAGCTCTTTTGCGTTTTCGACAAGGCCGTTTTTGCCGCAAATTCTAAAATTCGCGGTATTCGTAAAAATTTCCCTTATAGACAATTGCGCCCTTTTTGCAAACAGGCACTTTATTGTGTTCGAGCCTATGTCTACCGCCAACACATATTCGCTCATATTTGGTATCCTTCGGGTGCAACTATAACCACAAATTCGCCCTTAACCGAGCTTTTTAAAAGCTCTTGGCGCACGTTTTCTATGGTTCCGGTAAAAAAGCGTTCGTGCATTTTTGTAAGCTCTTTTGCTATGCAAATTGCGCGGTTTGGACCAAAAACTTCAAGGGCATCGTCTACAAACTTGGTTATCCTATGTACCGATTCGTAGAATATAAGCGTGTGTTCGCTATTTACATATTTTGTAAAGCACGCAATTCTTGCCGAAGTTTTTGGCGGCAAAAAACCCAAAAATAAAAAGGCGTTTGTGGGCAACCCCGACGCGCTTAGGGCTGTTGTAAAGGCGCAAGGCCCCGCAAGCGGCACAACCTTAATCTGATTTTTGCGGCACAAGCGCACAATTCTAAAACCGGGATCGCTTATGCAAGGCGTTCCTGCGTCGGAAACTAAAGCTACGTTTTTGTCCGCCTGCAATTTCTGCAAAAGATAGTCGGCATTGGAAACTTCGCGCACATCGGAATATACAACAAATTCTTTAGAAACCCCCAAATGCGAGGTAAGTTTGGAAGAAACTCTGGTGTCTTCGCAGGCCACAATGTCGCATTCGCGAATTGTTTTTGCTGCCCTTTCCGACAGGTCTTCAAGGTTTCCGATAGGTGTAGGTACAATAAAAAGCGTTCCCATAATCTTTACATTTCGTATCTTGCAAATATTTCGCTTTCAGGCAAAACTTTTATTATTTCGCACTCGAATGGAAACGCCTCGGCAAAAGTTTGGTCGTCGCAAAAATCCCTTATCGGAGCATACACAAACTGCCTTTCCTTCCATCGCGCGTGCGGAATTTTTAAAGACTGCATATTTATGCGCACTTCGCCGTAAAAAATTATGTCTAAATCTATCGGGCGAGGCGCATTTCTAAATGTGTTAACGCGCCCCATTTTGCGCTCTATTTCCTTTAAAAAGCAAAGCAGCTCGAAAGGCGTGCATAGCGTAGTTCCGAAAACTGCTCCGTTAAGAAAATCTCCTTGGTTCAAATAGCCCACGGGCTTTGTTTCGTATATGTGAGACTTTTTTAAAACGCCCACCTTTTCGGACAACGCGGCAAGCGAGCTTTGCAAATTTGCAAGCCTGTCGCCCATATTCGAGCCCATTGCTATTACGCAGTATGTCATTGCCTATGCCTGTTTATTTTTACCGCAATTTTCGAAAGCCCGAAATTTTTTTCGCACAAAAGTTTGCGCAGACGCAATTCAATGCTTTGAATTTTGCCGAAATTTAAGAACAAATCCTGCGCGATTTTTTCGGCAAGGCTTTCTATTAAATTGTATCTGGTATTTGCAACGGTTTGCCTTACGCATTCTATAACGCTCGGGTAGTCTACGCTGTCCGAGAGCGAGTCGCTTTTTACGCATTTGCCGAAATCGAAACCGAGTTTTAGCGATACGTAAAAATCCTGCGCATGCAGTTTTTCCTCTTCGGTGCAGCCGCAGATGCCCGATGCTATAATTCCATCTAAAATAAGCTCATCCATTTTATGCTATTCGTTTTGCAGCAAAAACAAGTCCAGACAAATTTTTGCCGCTCTTACATTGTGTGTTCTAAAAATATCCGCCCCGCCCTTTGCCAGCGCAAATGCGTAGACGGCAATGGTTGCAAGATCCAAATCTCCCAGGTTTAAGCCCGCAACTTTTTTTAGTGTGGACTTTCGCGAAACGCCCAGCAAATGCGGATATTCCAGTCCGGAATAGTCGCATATATTTTTAAGCATGTCGATGTTTGTTTCGGCATTTTTGTTAAATCCGAACCCGCAGTCTATAATTATGTCGCATTTTGGCATACCGCATTCTTGTGCTTTGGCTGCCGAATCTAAAAGATCTTTTACAACGCCTTTTGCAAACGATTGCGGCTTGTTGTGGGTTATAACAACGGGGCACTTAAGCTCGGCGCAGGTTTTATACATTTTTGTTTCATCTCTCGCGCAGTCGAAAGCCCCGCCAAAAACATCGTTTACAATGTCGGCCCCCTCGCCTATTGCATAGCGCGCAACCTCTTCTTTATAGGTATCTACCGAAATGCAAATGTCGGGAAAGTTTTTCCTTAAATCGGGCAGAATTTCGGAAAGGCGTTTTACCTCCTCTTCGGCAGAAATTCGCAGAGAGTTGGGCCTCGTAGATTCGGCTCCCAAATCTATAATCGCAGCTCCCTGCAGAATCATTTCCCCCGCGCGCCTTAACGCCGAGGTTTTGTCGAAATATTTGCCGCCGTCGGAAAACGAGTCGGGGGTAAAGTTCAATATGCCCATAATTTGAGGGGTATTTAAACTTATAAAGCCCGAGTTGTGCGGCATTCTAATTTTTAAATTTTTCATCTTTAATGTAGCGCGCCAAACTTTCCATGGCGGCATCGTATTTTTGCGAATTAAATTTTGATTTCAAGTCGGTTAAAAGCTGCAACGCCGCTTTATAGTCGCCGGTCTCAACGGCAATTTTTGCAAGCATTGTAGTTGCGCTTTTATAAAAGGTTTTGTCGGCGGCCGCCTTCGAATAATAATATTGGGCCTTAGAATATTTCTTTTGGGCGTATAAAACATAGCCCATTTGGCACATAATTTCGGCGGCTGGCTCTGCCGTCTGCAAAAACGCACGTTCAAAAGATTTTTCGGCATTTGAATATAAGCCCTTGCCACTATGGCAATGCCCTTTGCTGCGTTGCCTAAAAATGTGTCGGGGGCAATTTTAAGGGCAATCTCGTATTCGCCGGCTTTTGCAAGCAAAAGCGAAATTCTGCCAAGCCTTTCTGGATCCACAGCTTTGCCCGCCTTTTTGTAGGCGTCTACAGCAAAAGAATACATTTGAAGATTAAAATATAAGTCGCCCATAACGGAATAGTCGTCGGCGTTTGTAAGGTTTAATGTTTGCAGGCTTTTTATTGCGGCAAGCGCGTTTTTGTAGTCGCCCGATTTTGCGTAGGCCGCGCACAACATACGCCAGCTTTGCGCGTCGCTTTTGTCGAGCAAAACAAGCTCTTTTGCCTGCGCTATGCACTTTGCGTTTTCGCCCAGCTGCGAAAGGCAATATAGCCTGTTTTTCTTTAGCGAAATATCGTTTTCGGTCAGCATTATTGCATTGTTTAGGGCAAAAAGCGCGCTTAA
>JAXFOH010000026.1:0-5227 GCA_034180465.1 Opitutales bacterium | reverse complement strand
CCCTTTGCCTTTCGCCGCCAGAAAGCATTGATGGAGTGTGCCTGATTCTGTCTTTAAGCCCAACCTTTTCTAAAAGCCGCAAAGCCCTTTCTTTAGAGTGTTTGTTGTAGATGTTTGCAATTCTGGGGGCGATAAGCACGTTTTCCAGCGCGTTAAGTTCGGGTATAAGGCAGTACGATTGGAATACAAACGCCATAAAGCGGCTTCGTAGCGCGCTTTGTTTAGAGTTGCCAAAGTTGTCTATCCTTTGGCCGTTCCACATAACTGAGCCGCCAGAGGGCTGTTCTAAGGCGGCAGCTATGTTTAAAAGCGTGGTTTTGCCCGCGCCGCTTTCGCCCCTTAGGCTTACGCTTTCGCCTTGTTGTATTGCAAAGTTTATTCCCTTTAAAACTTCTATGTCCGACTTGTCGGGGCTTTTAAAGGATTTTCGTATGTCTATACATTCTAATACAAAGCTATTCATTGCGCATCGCTTTCGAGGCTTTTAGGTTTGCCGCAACGCAGGCGGGGATTATGCCAGCCAGCGTGCATAAAATAATTGCAAATGCCGAAGTCGAAACTATGTCGGACATCTTGTAGGCGACGGGCAGCCTTGTAAGGAAATAGAATTCGCTGATTGTTTCGTTGCCCAAAGTAAAGTCTACAATTTGCTGTCTAAAATGCAAAATGCCGAAAGTTAACGCCAAGCCCAAAGCCGAGCCTAAAATACCTATAAAAAGCCCCTGCGCGCAATAGCACAAAACGGTTTGGTAGCTACGCGCGCCCATTGCCGCCATAAGCCCTATTTCGCGCGTTTTTCTTACAACCGAAGTGTAAAGCGAAATGCAAATCGAAAACGACGCCACCAAAATAACCAGCATAATTATAAGCGACATCATTGTCTTTTCCATATAAATCACCCTTAAAAAGGCTTCGTTGTTGTCCATCCACGACTTGGCTTTAAGGCCTTCTTTGCCCAGCTCGCCGTTTAGCTTTTTTGCAAATTTTTTGCAGTCAAGCCCGTCTTTAATTTTTATTGAAATGTTTTGCGCGCCGTTTGAATCGAAGTTGTATAATTCGCGCATTCTGCGCAGCGAAACAAGCCCCGTATTCGAGTCTACTTGCGAAAAGCCCGTGTTAAGCAGCCCTACAACTTTCAGGCGCACGGGCATAGGCACTTCGTTGTCGTTTAGCTTGTCTATCATTGCAGGCGAATAAACCGAAACAAAATCTCCAACTGAAATCCCCGCATTATACGCCATTCGCGAGCCCAAAATTACGCCGTCGTCGTCTAGGGCGTCTATGGTGTTGTACATAACAAAGTCGTTCTCTTTTATCGGCAATGCGCAGTCTTTAGAAATCGTATCAAAACTTCTGAATGCGGGAAATAGTGGCGAGTTCCTGAAAATCATCATAACGGGGCCTTGAACTACCTCTTCGCAGCGCAAAACGCCGTCTATTTTCGAGAGGCGCTTTTTTAGCTCTTTTGTGTTGTGCAAATTTCTGCCTATGCGGGAAACCGAAATGTCGCCCGTAGTGTCTTTTAGCTTTTGTCCAATTTGCTCGTGAAAGCCGTTCATTACGCTCTGCGTACCCAAAAGGGCAAGCACGCCAAGGGCTACCCCCAAAATGGAAACTGCGGCAAAAAACGATATTTTTTTGCCCGTGGGGAAAAGCTGTTTATAGGCTATGTACAACCACCAACTCATAGAGTTATAGCTTTGTTTGGCGGCGGATTTTTGCAAGTTCAAATTAGCAAAGCTATGCGTTTTTTTCTTTCTAAAATCAAACAAATGCTTTAGCTTTTCAGGCAATATGGAAAAAAACGAAGTTTTGGTATTCGGTTCGGTCGCGTACGACTGCATTGAAACGGTCTACGCAAAAAGAGACTACATTTTGGGCGGGTCGGCGTCGTATGCGTCGTTGGCGTGCTCGTATTTTGCCGACACGCATATGGCTGGTGTTGTGGGCAAAGACTTTAAACAAAGCGATATACAGCGCCTTAAAAACCGCAATATAGACCTTTCGGGTTTGCAGACAGACAATTCGGGCGACACCTTTTTTTGGCGCGGAAAATATTTTGACGACTTTAACAAGCGCGAAACTTTAGACGTTAAAATAAACGTGTTCGAGCACTACAAGCCCCAGCTTCCCGAAAGTCTTTCGACCTGCCAGTGCGTTATGCTTGGCAACATAAATCCCGAACACCAGCTTGCGGTGCTAGAAAAAATTAAAAGCCCCAAGTTTGTGCTAGTCGACACAATGGATTTGTGGATAAACATTGCAAAACAAGACCTTTTAAAGCTTATCCCGAAGGCCGACCTGTTTAATTTAAACGATTCGGAATCTGCCGAATTGACGGGCTGCGACAACATATTTAAGGCTGCCGACGAAATGAAAAAGCTGGGGGCAAAAAACGTTCTTATAAAGAAGGGCGAACACGGTTCTGTGCTGTTCCACAAAGACGGCATGTTTATTGCTCCCGCCTACCCCGTATCGGAATTGAGAGACCCGACCGGTGCGGGCGATTCGTATGCGGGGGCTTTAATCGGCAAAATGGCGGGCAACAACGACTTTTCGTTTAAGTCTATGAAAAACGCAATGCTTTATGCCGCCGCCGTTGCCTCGCTTACGGTAGAAGACTTTTCGTGCGACAAGCTCGAAAAGTCGGGCTTTGCCGAAGTGGAAAAAAGAACCGCGTTTTTGCGCGAAATAACAACTGTGTAGGAATTTGCTATGGAAAATATTGAACAAACCGTAAAGGATATGGCCGCCGTTGCAAGACGGGCGGCGTTAGACATTGCAAACTTGTCGGCCGAAAAGAAGAATGCGGCATTGCTTTGCATTGCAAAACACCTAAGGCAAAATACGTCCGAAATTTTAAAAGCAAACACCCAAGATGTTGAAGCCGCAAAGCAAAACGGGCTAAGCCGCGCCATGGTAGACAGACTAACCCTTAGCGAAAAGCTTGTAAATTCCATTGCCGAGGGCGTAGAGCAGGTTGCCGGTTTGGAAAACCCAACGGGCAGAATTTTGTCGGAAACAAAAAGGCCGAACGGCTTGGTTATTAAAAAAGTGTCGGTTCCGATAGGCGTTATAGGCATAATATACGAAAGCCGCCCAAACGTTACGGTCGACTGCGCGGTATTGTGCCTTAAAAGTTCTAACGCCTGCATTTTAAGGGGCGGCAAAGAGGCGTTTTTGTCGAACCAGATTTTGGCAAAGTGCATAAGAGACGCGCTAACCGAAACGGGGGTATGCCCAAATGCCGTGCAGTTTATACCCACTGCCGACAGAGCCGCGCTAAACACGCTTTTAAAGCTTGATTCGCAAATTCAGTGCATAATTCCCCGCGGCGGCGAAAAGCTAATTCGCTTTGTTTGCGAAAATTCCACAATACCCGTAATTAAGCACTACAAGGGCGTTTGCAATTTGTATATAGAAAAGTCTGCAAATTTGGAAATGGCAAAAGACATTGCAGTTAACGCTAAGTGCCAAAGGCCAAGCGCCTGCAATGCCGCCGAAAACCTTTTGGTAGACAGCTCTATAGCCGAAAGCTTTTTGCCCGAAATATGCAGGGCATTAAGAGAAAAAAATGTTGAAATAAGGGCGAAGGGGGCAGCCTTAGACATTCTTCAAAAAGCTGCAATTCCCGCAAAAGAGGCTACAGAAGACGATTTTTACACCGAATATACCGACTATATAATTTCAGTTGTGGTGGTAGACGGCGTAAAAGACGCCTGCAACTTTATAAACGCGCACGGTTCGGGGCATAGCGACGCTATTGTAAGCGAAAGTGCGCAAGCCGCCGAAGAGTTCTTAAACAATGTAGACTCTGCCTGCGTATATTGGAATGCCTCTACCAGATTTACCGACGGCTACGAATTCGGTTTGGGAGCGGAAATAGGCATTAGCACCGACAGGCTGCACGCGCGCGGGCCAATGGGGCTTAACGAATTGTGCTCGTATAAATACAAGATTTTCGGAACTGGGCAAACAAGGTAATAATCCTTAAAAAACAAAATCCGCAATCGAAATGCTCGGTTGCGGATTTTTGCTTATGTTTTTTGCAAGGCTTTTTAGCTTAGCTTTAATTGTTTTTTATATTCAATATACGCTTTTGCAAAATCCTGCGCGTTTTGCGGCTTGTAAAGCTTGGGCTTTACCGAGGCCGAAATTATGGCGCGCGCGCCTTTAAGGTCTTTTACAGACTTGTCGGCAATCATTTGCGCTGCCACATTGCCAAGAGATGTCGCTTCGGCTGGGCCCGCCAAAACCTGCATATTAAGGGCGTTTGCGGTAAATTGGCATAGCAAATCGTCTTTGCTGCCGCCGCCTATAATGTGCAAAGTGCTGGGCTTTGTGTTTGAAAGCTTGCTTAGCTTTTCGAACACATACGCATATTTAAGCGAAAGCGAATCGTATATGCACCTTAAAATTTCGCCCTTGTCTTTTGGGGCTTTCTTGTAGCGTTTCTTTATCGCGTCGGAAATCTTTTTTGGCATATCGCAGGGCATTGCAAATTCGGCGGCGTCGGGGTCTATAAAATACTTAAACGGCGCAGAATTTTTTGCAAGGCGCAGCATGTCTTCGTAGCCGATTTTTTCGCCGGCTTGCGTCCATGCGCGTTTGCATTCCTGCATAAGCCAAAGTCCGCAAATGTTTTTCGAAAACCTTACGGTTTTGCATAGGCCAAGCTCGTTTGTAAACGAATACTTGTAGGCGTCGGCGTTTATAACCGCCTTGTTAAGCTCTATGCCCATAATAGACCAAGTGCCGCTGCTAAGCCAAAAAGGAGATTTTTCGGCGCTGGGAACGGCGGCCACCGCAGAGCCCGTGTCGTGGCCTGCAACGCATATAACACTGGGGTTGCTTGTCATATTAGCCGCAAGGCTTTTTCTTATCTTGCCCAAATTTTGGGGGGCGGCAACCGCCTTTTTAAACAGGCTTTTCTTAAAGCCCAATTTAGAAATTATGGAATTTGCCCAGCAGTGTTTTGCCGTGTTGTAGAGCTGCGAAGTGCTTGCAATGCTTTCTTCTATAACTTTTTTGCCTGTAAGCGCGTACGATAAATAGTCGGGTATAAACAAGAGGCTGTCGGCACTTTTAAGCAACTCTTTAGAATTCTTAAAATGCGCAAAAAGTTGGTAAATGCTGTTAAAGAAAAGAAACTGAATACCCGTGTTGTTGTATAGGTTTTCTCTGCCCGTTTTGGCAAAAAACTTTTCCATGGGAGTGGCAACCGAGG
>JAXFOH010000129.1:0-14342 GCA_034180465.1 Opitutales bacterium | reverse complement strand
TGCCAAGCGAAGGCTTAAAAACAAGCGTTTTTATAGCTTCTTTTACGGTTGTGTCGTTCGACAGCTCGGCCTGTTTATATACGCTTTCCATCTGCGAAGAAAGAGCGGCGCATTCTTTTGCAAATGCGGCATATTTTTCTTTTACCGCATCGGGGCACCGAGAAACGTCTATTTTTGCAAGCTCGTCGGAAGCCGTTTTTATTTCGGTTACCGAATATTTGCCTGAAGCTTTCAATTTTTTTAGGGGAACCTTTGCGTCGTCTAAAAGCTTTTTAACTGAAGCCGTTCCCGAAAATTTGTTGCCCGACTTTTCGTCTAACTTTGCGGCTGCATTTTCGGCAGAATCTTTTGCCTCGATTTTTGCCGCTGTTTTTATGTCCGAAACAACTTCTTTGCTTAAGTCCTTAAAGAAATTGCCGAACGCCGCCAACGATAGCAATGCAAATATTGCAGATGTAAATATTGCCTTTTTCATATAAAATCCTTTACAGATATTTCAGATTATTTGCCCGAAAAATCAAGTTCTTTGTGGACAAAAAACGCCGCACTTAAAACGGCGGCGTTTTGGCATTTCGGCAAGTTGCCTACTGCCCTGTAGACTGCCTGTCGTACAATCCCTTATAATATGCGCACCTTTCGTAGAGTTCGTCGTGCGAGCCAAAGTCTACAATTTCGCCCTCTTTAAACACTATAATTTTTTGCACGTTGCGTATGGTGCTAAACCTATGGGCTATAACAAACATAGTTCTTTCGTGCATAAGATTGTCTATGGCTTTTTGGATAAAAGCCTCGCTGTTTACATCTAACGCCGAAGTGGCTTCGTCTAGCACAATAAACGGCGGGTTTTTAAGAAATACCCTTGCTATTGCAATCCTTTGCTTTTGTCCGCCGCTAAGCCTGTCGCCGCGCTCGCCCACAATAGTGTCGTAGCCGTTTTCAAGCTCGCTAATAAATTCGTGCGCGTAGGCGGCGCGGGCGGCGGCATAAACCTCGTCTTTCGCAGCCTCGGGGCGCGCAAGCAGAATGTTGTTGAAAATAGTGTCGTTAAAAAGCACGGGATATTGCGGAACCGAGCCTAAATTCTTCCTTAAATCGAAAGAGCTTATGTCTTTTAGGTTTACCCCGTCGGCAAAAACTTCGCCTTCGGTCGGGTCGTAAAAGCGCATTGCAAGCTTTGCAAACGTGCTTTTGCCCGCGCCCGATTCGCCAACCAAAGCGCAGCTTGTGCCCGCTTTAATATTAATATTTACGTCTTTTAAAACGGTTTTGTCCGAATACGCAAAGCTTACGTTTTTAAATTCTATGTCGCCTTTAATCGCGCCTATTGCTACGGGATTCTTCGGTTCGGGCACGGTCGAAACATAGTCTAAAACCTCGTTTAATCGGTCGAACGACGGCGTAATTTTAATAAAGTCTGTGCACATTCTTATTATGCGCTTAATGGGGTCTATTGTAAAATACAACGCCAAACCAATGGCGGCAAATGTCGAAAAATCTATCTTTGCCTTGTACGCATACACAAATGTTACCGAAACCATTGTAGCCGCCAAAACCTCCATAAGGGGCTGCTGCAAAAGCTCGTATTTTGCTATTTTAAGCGAAAGTTTTTGGAATTTCATATTCATATTCCAAAACTTTTTCTTTTGGGGTTCTTGCAGGTTAAAAACTCTAACTTCGTGGGCTGCCGCCAAATTTTCGTTGAAAAGCTGGGCAATGTGCCCCAGCGATTCTACCGCCTGCTTTGCGTTGCTTTTAAGGTTTTTGCGTATTATCTGCACGGTATTTATGCAAACCGGAATTGCCTCAATAAACACCTGCAATAATACAACTTCGCCCTTTTTTATCCACATATAAACCAAAAACGACAACGCGCCTATAACCTGCACGGGCTGCCTAATCATTTCGGAGGCGAACGAAAGCAAAATGGTTTGCACAGAAGAAGTATCGTTTGTAAGCCTTACAAACAAGTCGCCCGAAGTATGCTTGTCGAAAAACGAAAGTGGATAGTCTTGCACCTGGGAAAACAAGTCTTGCTTAATGCGGCGCAAAACCTCTAGCGAAACGTAGCTCATTAAATAGCCGCTAATGTAGCCTGTAATTGCCCTGATAAGGAATATTGCGGGGATAAGCATTGCAACGCCGAACACATACCAAAGGCTGTACGAAACGCCGCTTTCGGGAATGAAAATGCGCTTTAAAACCTTGTCGAAAATTACGGGCATGCCAAAGCCGCTTGACGCTCCGAACAAAAGCCCCGCCAAAAGCGCGCCTATCAAATACCAAATTTTCGGTTTTACATAGGTTAAATATCTGGAATATCGTTTCATATAAAATTATAAATGCGTTTTAAGAAATGCACGCCGGGCAAGCAAAAGAAAAGGCGCAAACGATTTGGCGCACAACCGGAAACTATGGTGGATTAACGAATTTTTCTGTCAACACAATTTGCCCCAACCAAAAATGCGCAAAAAAAAGCCGCAATAACGTATGCGGCTTTGAACGAAACAATCAAACTATGAAAAATATATTACAACTTCGTTTCGTTTTCGGCGGCAATGCTTTTTACCGCCTCGCTTAAATTGTGCCTTACAATAATGCTGTGGCGCATATAGATAATGTCTTCGGCAATATTGGTGCATAAATCGGCTATGCGTTCGAACGACTTGCAGATAAGCAAATAGTTTACCGTTCCCATATTGCCCTTGTTTTCCATTTCGCTTTCGGCAGCCTGATAGCAGTTGCGCATAATGGTGTCTATATTGTCGTCGTCGGAGCAAACTTTTACGGCAAGCAGCTCGTTTTCGGTGGTAAAGGCGTCTATTGCCGTTTTAAGCATTTCTATGGTCCTTACCGACATATCCTCTATGTCGAACGGAATATAGGCTGTAGGGCACCTTTTTATAAAGGGAATTCTTTTTGCCATATTCGCCGCCATATCGCCTATATGCTCAAGCTCGTTGTTAATCTTAAGCACGGTAACAACAAACCTTAAATCGCTTGCAACAGGCTGGTGAAGAGCCAATATTTTCAGGCACTCTTCCTCCATTTGCACTTCAACCTTGTCTATTTCAAGGTCTTTTTTAACCACCTTTTCGGCAAGGTCTTCCGAAAGAGTAAGCAACGCCTTAACGCTAAGGCGCATATTCTCTTCGACATACGTTGCAAGAACAAGCAGTTTGTCTTTAAGTGTTTCCAAGTCGTGTCTTAAATGCGAATTCATATTTTAACCGAACCTTCCAGTTATATAATCGTTTGTTTCTTTCTTTTGCGGATTTGTAAAAATTTTTGCGGTTTTGTCGAACTCTACAAGGTTTCCCTCGAAAAAGAACGCAGTATAGTCGGAAACCCTAGAGGCCTGCTGCATATTATGGGTAACAATTGCAATGGTATATTTGCCGGCAAGCTCAGAAATAAGGTCTTCAATGCGCGCTGTAGATTTTGGGTCTAGCGCGCTGCATGGCTCGTCCATAAGCAGAATTTCGGGCTTAATGGCAAGGGCGCGGGCAATGCAAAGCCTTTGTTGCTGACCTCCGCTAAGACCAAGCGCACTTGAATTTAGCCTGTCTTTTACCTCGTCGAACAAGGCGGCCTGCTTTAGGGATTTTTCCACAATTTCGTCGAGCTCTGCGCGCGGGCGGCGTCCCTGAAGCCTTACGCCGTATATCACGTTTTCGTATATGCTTTTGGGGAAGGGATTGGGGCGCTGAAACACCATTCCAACCCTTCTTCTAAGTTCCACAATGTCCAGATTTTTATTATATATGTCTACGCCGTCGAACATCAACTGCCCGCTTGTGTGGCAGGTGTCTACCAAGTCGTTCATACGGTTTATGCATCTTAAAAATGTGCTTTTGCCGCAGCCGCTTGGGCCTATTATTGCGGTAACCTTCCCGCGCATAAAATCTACATTAACGTTTTTAACCGCCTTGTGCTGACCGTAGTAAACGCAAAAGTCGCGCGCAGAAATTATGGTTTGGCCGTTTTGTGTATTGCTTTGCATATTCTATCTTTTCTTTTGAAGTTTTGCCCTGATTATTATTGCCGCAAAATTTAGCGATAAAACTATTGCCATAAGCGCAAACACCATTCCGTATTGAACGTGCTGCACCATTTCGGCGGCTTCGTGTTCCGAGCAAATGTTGTAAATATTCCACGGCAGCGCGGGGGTTGGCTGCGAAAATATCTCGCTAAGCCCAAGGGCTACGCCCGTGCTTGTTGCCGCGGTAAAAATTATGGGGGCTGTTTCGCCTGCGGCTCTGCCCATAGAAATTATAATGCCCGTAAGCATTGCAGGGAGTGCCGCAGGCAAAATTACGGTGCAAATTGCCCTCCATTTGCCCGCTCCCAAGCCGTAGGCAGCCTCGCGGTAGGAGTTGGGCACGCACTTTAAAGATTCAAAACAGCTCTGTATTATGGTAGGCAATATCACCAAAGCCAATGTGGCACACCCTGCAATAACACTTTTGCCGTCGGATATTTTTAACGTGTTAATTAAAAACGCCAAACCGAACAATCCAAATACTATAGAAGGCACGCCCGCCAAAGTTCCAACGCACATTTTTAAAAGTGCTGTAATTTTTGTATCTCTTGCGTATTCCGAAAAATAGATTGCGGCTATTATACCCAAGGGTGCTGCCATAAGCATTGCGCCCAGCGTTAGGTAGAAAGTGCCTACAATCATAGGATATATTCCGCCGAATATGTTCGAGTCGTACGGGTCTTCGGTAAAAAAGCCACCGTAAAATACAAAGTGCGGCTGCATCATTTTATCGAAAGTGGCTTCTATTTCGTCTAAAATTTTGGCAACTTGCCCGCATTTAAAAACGTCTTTGCTATTTAAAATCTTGAAAGAAAGTATGCCGTCTTTTGCGGCGCGCTGCACCCTTATGCGCCTTACAGAATCGTTATAGACTTTTTCGGCCATGTCGTAGCGCGTTTGCCCGAACTTGTTGCGCAAAAGTTTTTCGGAAGCCCTTTGCTTTGCATTTACGGGGCCCAAAAGCTTTTGTATGCCCGATTTCAACGAGGCATAGTCGGCATTAGATGCGGAAAATTCCGAAATTTTTGCGTCTATTGCAGCATTGGGAATTTCGCACATTGCCCTTCTTAAGGCCGATTTTGCGCCGAAGTTTAAACCGTCTTTCTTCGAGATTTTGTTTGAAAGCGTTTTTGCTAATCCCGCAATTTCGCCCTTCTTTTTGCCCAAAAACTTTTCGGCCGAAAACAAAGCCGAGCCTTTTTTTGCATTCATGCAAAATTCTTCAAGCGATTCGTTAAAGTCTTTCCACGGGGCAGCGCATAATTCGGCAAACGCCGCATTTCGCTTTGCCGTATCTTTTATCGAAGACGCTTCTGCGAATTGCGGTTCGGCAGCCGCAAGGCTTTTAAAAGCTTCGTCTACCTTCAAATTAAACGTGCTTTCGTTGTCAGGCAGACTTTTACCCTCGTATTCGGCCATAAGCGAAAATACGCGCATTTTTGCCGCATCGGCGTCCGAAATCCTTTTTGCCGACTTTTCGCTTATTTCCTTGTCTAAAAAGTCGCGCAAAAACTTTTCGTGCTCGGCAGTTGCCGTAAAAAGAAATGCGTTTGCGCCCTTTATTATTATGGGCAGCATAAACACCGCAACCATAACGCACATTGCCCAAAGCGAAATTTGCGCCAATTTTCTAAAAGATATATCCAATATTTTTCTGGAATTCATATTACTTCTTCAAACGCGATTTTCCAACATAGCTTCCCGCAATATTCATTATTAAAGCAGAAAACAAAAGGCATACGCTCATCGCAAACAAAACGTGGTAGCGCGCAGACCCCGTGCTTTGATCGGCCTCGCCCATTTCGCCGGCTATTGTTGCCGTCATTGTGCGGACGGGTTCGAATATATTGTAAAAAGGTTCGGGTATCTTAAGAGAGTTGCCGCTTGCCATCCATACAACCATTGTTTCGCCTATAACGCGCATAAGCCCCAAAATTACCGCGGCTGCTATTCCGCTTTTTGCGCATGGAATTATAACTTTAAAAATCGTTTCGGTTTTTGTAGCTCCAAGGGCAAGCGAGCCTTCGCGCATATCTCTGCCAACCGATGAGAGCGAGTCTTGCGAAATGCTAACTATTGTAGGCAACGCCATAATAGCCAAAATTACCGACGCGTTAAACGCGTTTGTGCCGCTGGAAATTTGCATAGACAATGCCATATCGGCAACGTATAGCGAAAGAATTAAAATTAGGCCAAACACCGCAAAAGAAATTATGTTTGCAAATATTTTGCGTCTTTCGGCGAAAATTGTCTTGCACAAAACACCGCCCAAAAACGAGGCAATGATACCGAAAAACGCCGTAATTGCCGCAATCAAAAAACCGCCGTAGTCTTGCAGGAAAGGCGCAAAAACAACTATCGCAAAAAATCCGTAAACAACCGAAGGAATTGCCGCAAGCAACTCCACTATAATTTTAAAAAAGCCCGCAGCCTTGCCCGAAACTATTTCGGAAAGGCAAAGGGCAACCAATATTCCAAGCGGAACTGCAATGGCGCACGATACAACCGTTACCATTGCAGTCCCGTAGAATATGCTAAGCGCGCCAAAATGCGGATTGGCGGCCGACGGCCCCCAATTTGTGCTTGTAAAAAACTCTTTAACGGCGGCTAGACTCTTAAAGAAAGGCAAGGCCTCGCCGACTATAAAGAATATCATAAACACTATGGCAAGAGTTGGAATTGCCGTAATCGAAAACAATACAAATCTTCCAAACTTGTCGCACAAAGCCCTTTTAAGGTTGCCCGACTTGCCCAATATTAGCGAACTGCTTTTGTTTTCGATTGGCGATTCCATTTTGTTTCTCCTATCCGCAAATTATTTGCATACCGCAACAAAGCCCAAGTCTGTAACAATTTCTCTGCCTTCTGGCGTCAGGCAAAGCGTTACAAAGTTGAACAAGTGCGAACCCATTTTAGGCGATCCGTTTGTGAACATATACAATGGTCTTGCTATGGGGTATTTGCCTGTGGCAACCGTCTGGGGAGTGGGCAATATGCCGTCTACCGAAAGAGCCTTAACCGAAGAGTCTGCAAAGCCCAAGCCAACGTAGGCAATGGCATTCTTTGTAGAGTTTACTCTCGAGCGCGCCTGACCGTTAGAGCCAACATATTCGGCACTCTTTGCAATTTTAGCCTTCTTCAAAACAAGTTCGTTGAAGGTTTCGTAGGTACCGCTGTTGCTATCGCGGCTTATTACAACAATCTTTGCATCTTCGCCGCCAAGTTCCTTCCAGTTTGTAATTTTACCCGTATAAATGTCGGCAATCTGTTTTTCGCTTAATGCCGAAATCTTGTTTTGCGGGTTTACTATAACTGCCAAGCCGTCGTAGGCAACAGTGTGGGCAACCGGCAAAACGCTTTTTTCTACGCAGCTTTTAAATTCGCCGGCCTTCATAAAGCGCGACATTGTAGCGATGTTGCACGAGCCGTTCATAAGGCTTTTTACGCCATTGCCGCTGCCCGATTCGCTTATTGTTATGTTTACCGATGGGTTGTTTTCCCTGTAATATTCGGCAAAAGCCTTGGCTATTGGCCCTACCGTTGTAGAACCGTCTACCGAAATCGAGTTATTCTCGGCATAGCTTTGAGCCGAAATCAATGCTGTTAGCGAGACCGCAAAAACTTGTAAAATTTTCTTTGTATTCATAATTGTTTTTCCTTTTTGTTTTAGTTTTTAGAATAAGATTTGTATTTGGGTTCTAACCGCGCTTGCCGAACTGTTGCCGTAGTCGGTTGCCCCATAGGCAGCTCCGTCGAGATACGCATATTCGTAGCCGAGCTGGTATTTTACGGTGTTGCCCATTATGTACCAATTTAAGCCAACATATATGCTTTTGCCTCGCGAAAAGGCTTTGCCGACACCGCCCAAATCAGCGTCTCTTACACCGTCCGACATTTTTATACCGCGGCCGTCGGTATCCAACCAGCTAAGTCTTACAACGGGGGCAATTTTGCCGAATTCACCAATGTCGAACTTGTATTCTACGCCCAAGTTTGCGCCCATAACAAAGTTGTCTTTCATTGCCGAATATATACCGTTTTCCATATCGGCAGCCAAGAATTCGCCGAAGAAGTCGAAGCCTTTAAAAGAACCCTTTATATAGGGGTTAAAGCCCAAGTAGTAGCCGCCTACATTGCCTTTTTCGCCCGCAACATTCATAGAATTTGCGTATGCCAAATTTAGGCCTGTTGTGAATTTTGCATCGTCCACTTTGAACGAGTATAGAACGTTTGCGGCATACATAAGCCCGTTTGTTGCGTTTGCTGGAGCTTTTGTCATACCGCCATTATAAGCGTTTGTAACCGAAAAGCCGTATTTTAGTCCTTCTATGTTTTCAAGAATCTTGCCGTTGTAGAAAATGCCAACGTGGCGGGCAGCTACTCCAAGCCTTCTGCCATTGTTGCTTTCCGCGAAGTAGCGCGTTGCCAACGACCTTTCAATCGACATCAATTTCGAAGACGAAGTTGTTTCTTCAACCGAAAAGTTTATCTTCTTATAACCGAAATCCAAATCGCCGTTTAGATAGTCGTTTTTAAAGTTTTTAGAAATAAACGCCTTTTCGATATAGTCTTTTGCGGCAAAGTCTGCGATAATTTCGCCCTTCCATCCGCCACCCAAATCGGCGGTGGCACCCAAGAATATCCTTCTTAAGATAAAGCTGCTTGTGTTATCCGACATATTGTTGTAGCTTTGGTCGGTGTTAATAAATTCGTACTGGCCCTGCAGCCTGCCCGAAATCTTTATTTTTTTTGCCGCTTTTTCGGCGGGAACGACCGCAACCGAACTTTTAGAAACTTTGTCGGCTTCGGCGCGTGTGATTAAGCCCTTGCTTACAAGCAAGTCCAATGTTTGTTTGTCTTGCGCCTGAGATGCAGAGCAACCCATTGCAAGAAGTGCGAACGCATATACTAATGCTTTATTGTATTTCATATCTTTTTTTGGTTTTGTCCGCACATTCTCGCAAAAATTTGTTAGGTTTTTATTTGCCAAAAACTATGTTTTGGTTTTGTTTGCGTTAAAGTTTTGCACAAATAAATTAGACTTTTATTCGGCGATTGTTAGTTTTTTGTTAGGTTGCAGATATTTGTTGACCGACACATTTATTGGCACTATTGCCGAAGCCCATTATGAAAAACTACATAAACACAATATTTGCACGCATATTCCTGGTAAGCTCGACAATATGCGCCATCTTTATAATTGCCGGGGCGACTTTTGCGTATAAGACAATGGAGCGCTCAATAGAACGCAACGCAGAACAGATTTTAAGAGATTCTGTAAGCTTTATCTGCGCCGATATTCAGGCCGGCGTAAACCCGCAAAAGCTTGCTTTGGCAATACAAAAATATTCTGCAAACAGCGGCATACGAACTACCATAATAAATAACGACGGCAAAGTTCTGCTAGATTCGAAAGCCGACAATGCCTCCATGCAAAACCACCTAAACAGACGCGAGGTTAAAGACGCTTTCGACGGCAAAACTACCGTAAACGTACGCTATTCGCAAACGCTTGGGGCAAGGTTTATGTATGTGGCGGCCCCGGCCACCCAAAGCGAAGGCGCAAAGAATGAATATTGCGTAAGACAATCTATAAGGCTAAGCGTATTCCAGTCTAAAAAAGATGGCTTAAAAATCGCAATTTTCTCGATAGGCGCAATCGCCGTTTTGCTTAGCGTTATGCTTTCGTACATAACGGCAAAGCGCATTTCAAAACCTTTAAAACTTTTGGCGCAGTCGGCTGCAAAATATGCCGCGGGCGACTTCGAGCACGGCACGCCACACAGCAATATCCGCGAAATAGGCGAGTTATCGAAATCGCTATACATAATGGGGCGCAACCTTAAAAAACGCATAAATTCGCTACACAAGCGCAACTGCGAACTAGACGAAATTTTTTCGCAACTAAACGAATGCGTGTTTATATGCTCCGACAACAACGAAGTGCGCCGCTACAATAAGTCGTGCGCCGAAACTTTCGGCATAGCCGAAAACGAGCAAAACCTAAGAGTTGCCGAGGCCTTCCGCAACAGCGCAATCTTGCGCGCAATTGGCGACACCTTTAAAAATGGGGAAAATATTACAAGGGAAATAGAGCACCTAAACAAAACTTACATACTTACGGGGCTTTTGCTGCCATACAAGGCAAAACACGCAAGGGCTTTGTTTGTAATGCGCGACATTTCAAAAGAAAAGCAAAACGAGATTTTGCGCAAAGAGTTTGTAGCGGGGGCGTCTCACGAGCTTAAAACCCCCATTACCGCAATAAAAATGGCAGCCGAAACCGTTGCCGACAACTACGACGAAGAAACCGCCAAAAGATTTTTGCCCACAATAGAAAAAGAAGCCTCGCGCATGGCAAACATTGTAGACGATATGATTTTGCTTTCGAAAGTGGAATTTTCGGCAAACAACCCGCAGTTTGAAAAGTTCAACCTTTCCGACACGGTAAAGATTGCAGCCAACAACTACGACAACCAAATTATGCTTAACAGCGACACTTTAACAAACCTTTGCCCCGAAAACCTAGAAATTTTTGGCGACGAAAAGTTGGTTCAGATCGCCTTAAACAACCTTATTTCGAACGCCGTGCGCTATGGCGGCAAAAACTGCAAAATTACAATAACCGGCACGCAAGACGGAAACTTTGTAAAAATTACAGTTGCCGACACCGGCATTGGCATTTCCAAAGACGATTTGCCCCGCGTTTTCGAAAGGTTCTTTAGGGTAGACAAAGGCCGCTCGCGCGAGCTTGGCGGCACGGGGCTTGGCCTTGCTTTGGTAAAGCACATTGCAATTCTACACAAAGGCACGGTTTACGCCGAAAGCGAGCAAAACAAAGGCTCTCGCTTTACGATAACTTTTAGAAAGGCTAAATAAAATGACGCAAAAAATTTTGATAGTGGAAGACGAACTGAGCATTGCGGAGCTTATAGAGTTTAATCTTAAAAAGAATTCCTACGAATGCAAAAACGTAAATTCGGCGGAAAAAGCGTTGGCTTTGTTCGAAAAAGGCGAAAAGTTCGACCTGATTTTGCTTGATTTAATGCTTGTTGGAATGGACGGCACCGACTTTTGCAAAATATTCAGGGCAAGGAAGGATTTCGAACAAATACCCATAATTATGCTTACGGCGCGCAGCGAAGAATCGGACATTGTAAGCGGCCTAGAATACGGAGCCGACGACTACATTACAAAGCCCTTTTCGCCCAGAGTTTTGCTTGCAAGAATAAGAGCCAGGCTGCGTAAAAATGGCGACGGCGACGGCGCAATTTCCGTACATGGCATTGCTTTAGACCCCGAATTTCATGAAGCGAAAATAGGCAAAAGGCATCTGGAACTTACCGCAAACGAATTTGCCATTTTGGAAATGTTTATGCGCAATACGGGCAAGGTTTTTTCGAGAGACGCAATCATACGCAACCTGCACGGCGACGGCTACCCAGTAACCGACAGGGCAATAGACGTTTTAATTGTAAACCTGCGCAAAAAGCTGGGCAATAGGTCGGAATTGATAGAAACAGTGCGCGGAGTTGGCTACAAAATGGCAAAGCAAAACGTGTAGAACTGCGCCTAAAAAAGCAATATTTTGCGAATAAAAAACTAAGGTGTTTTGCCTTAGTTTTTTTCGTAGTCGGAGGGCTTGCCCGACATTTCGGCGCATATTTTTAGGATTTCGCAAATGCAGCGTTCAACGCTAATTCCCGACAAATTTGCAACGCGGCGTATATACGCTAAAACCTCTGCGTCTATTTTAATTTCTATCGTGCAATTTTCTTTTTCGGCATCTGCCATAATATATTCGCCTTCCTCTCTTTAATGGGAATACATAGAATATATTTTAATAACTTTTACATTGCAAGACAAAAAAGTTTTTATTTTTTATTTTATACAAATCGGCATAAAATATCTTATGCGCACAAAAAAACCGCAACGCGTTTTACAGTGCGTCGCGGCTAAATTTCCGGTTAAATTGCTCCGTTATTTTGCCGACAAATAGTCGTCTTCAAAGGTTTTGCTGTTTATTTGGATTGCATCTTTTACCATAACAGAATCAACGCCTTCGGCTTTGCGCAGGCGGCAGTTTAACATATTAAAATCTTCCACATTTTCGCCGTATATTGCGGGTCTAAATTCTTTGTCGCTATAATACGAAAGCTGCACATTTTCAAAAACAACACTCTTTACATTGCGCATTAAAAAGCCGTAGGCTGGCAAGTTGCCAAACATTCTGTTTTCGGGATACTCGTTTTTGGGCGTTAAATTAACGCCCTTTTCAAGCATATTCTTTGCCGCTTTTTTGCTAGGGTTGGCTTTCATATTAAAATAGCAGTCTCTAAATGTTATGTTTTTAAGGGTATGCCCGTCGGTTGCAGTCATAGAATTTGGCAGCCAGCTTACGCTTTTGGCGGCAATGCCCGAAATTATAACGCGGTTTACATAGCTCTTTTTTTCGTCTTTATTGCGGTGCCCTACCCTTATAAATACGGGGGTTTGCACGTCTTGCATTGTCAGGTTCGAAATTGCAACGTCTTCTACAAAGCCGCCGTCTACGGCCTCTATTGCAACGCCCGCCAAGCCGCAAATATCGGCACTAATGCCGAAGCGCGAAAACTTTTTGCTCCACTTGCGCAATTTGCTGTCGCTGCATTTTTTCAATACGCAATTCGAAATTGATATATTCTTAAAGCCGCCGTGGTTTGCCGTGCCAAATTTTATAAAATTGCAGTTCGACGAAATTACGCAATTTGTGATTGAAATATTTTCAACAATAAAGTCGCGCGAATGGCTTTTTAGACAAATCGCGTCGTCGTCGCTGTCTATAATGCAGTTCGAAATAACCACATTGCGCGAGTCTATGTCTATGCCGTCGTTATTGTAGTTGTCGTGCGAAACTACCCTTATAGAATCTATAAACACAGTGTCGCATCTTAAAAAGTATATATTCCAAAACGAGGCGTTTATAACGTTAACCCCCGTAAGCCTTGCGTTTTTGCAACCTTCAAAAAACAGAGTTCTTATGCGCCCCGGGGCAAAGTCTTTAACCATATGCGCGTCGCCGCTGCCATCTATTGTGCCCATGCCTATAACGCCGACATTTTCGGCGTCTTTTGCATAAATTACGGCGGGCCCGCCATTTTCGGTTTTTATGGATTTTAATGTTGTTTTAAACGGCAAATTAAGCAGCACATTGCTTTTTAAAATTATGGGCGTGCGCGAAAAATACGTTTTTGCATCGGCTGGGAAGATAACTTCGCCGCCGCCCGAAGCCGAACAAGTGTCTATTGCATCTTGTATTGTTTGGCGATTATCAAAGCCGTTTTCTGCCGACAACCCCGTTATTACCACATTTTTTGCAGTTAAGCTTAAGGCTGAAAAGGCAAAAAGTGCCACTATAAGGTGTAATTTTTCCATAATATTCAGTTTTATTATTAATGTTAACTATGCGCAAGCTGCATACGAAAATAGCCTCTTGAAGCTAAAAAGCTGCAAAAGCAATGTCAACTTGCAAATAATTTTAAAAATTTATTGACAAATTGCGCAAAAAATAGAGCATACAATACTTTCAAAATGGTGGCTGTAGCTCAGTTGGTAGAGCAGCGGATTGTGGTTCCGCTGGTCACGAGTTCGAACCTCGTTAGCCACCCCATTTTGAAAAAAAGCGCGGAAACGGCGTCGATTAAGACAACATTCCCGCGCTTTTTTTGTGCCCGCTTCTCCCCGCCACAACCCCGCATTTGCAAAGCTTTCGCGCCCTATTTCACCAAATTTCCGAGTCTCAAATTGGAGTCCAATTCGCAAGAATCGCCCGCATTTAGGACACACAAAAGTCGCAAAATCCGTAAAATTCTCGAAAAGTCTCAATAGAGTCTTACTTCGGGCAACAGTTCTTGTCTTAAATGCAAACCCCTAACGGTATATTCACAAATTCCGAATTTTGGTTTTTCATATTTCGGAGAAAAGCAATTCCGACTGCTCGGACGGAGGCAATTGCATAAGATTCATAATCTTGGAAACCCTGAACCGCGAAATTCCCGTAATTCGGGAAATATGCGAATAATCCTCGGCTTCCCCCTTGGCAAGCCAGTCGTCGAAAACGATTGCAAACGCCATAAGCTCGGCCTTTCGGGTAGGTCTGGCCCTTTTCGGCAGGGGGTCAGGTCTTTCGCCTCGGACGATTTCGCTCCGCCCGTGCCGCCCCGATTTAATGTATATTTTGCTTCTGATTTCCATTTTTCGCCGTTTCGATGTCTATTCCGTTTTCCCTGTAGAAAACCGATATTTCGCCCTTTTCGCCGAAATA
>JAXFOH010000127.1:0-14567 GCA_034180465.1 Opitutales bacterium | reverse complement strand
CGCAGCTCCGCCAAGTGCGTTTTTAGCTCTTTCCAAAAATCAGGAGAGTTTTTTTTGCTCTTAATTTTAAGCAAATTTATCCCCTTTGCAGCCAAAAACTTTTGCCTTTCAATTGGCGAATTTTCGCCGCAAACTACATGGGTATTTTCGGCAAACTTGTCGGTAAAAAGGTTGCCTTTTAGGTTGTCTACGCAATTAAGGGAATAATCAAACAAAAGCCTTTTGCCGCAATATTCTTTGCCGTCTATCCTTGCAGTAAGGCGCGGGTTGTCGCTTATATATGTGTTAAAGCCAACCCCTATTGCCGAAAAAAGTTTTCGCAAACGCATTGTGTTGGCGTTTGCCTCGCCGCAGCTTATATGGCTTTGCACGCCGGCCTTTTCGGTTAGTTTTAAATTTTGGCTTACCGCAAATTTTGCCAAAACAAAAGCCTGATTTTTGGTTATATAATAGTTGAATATAAAATTAAGGTTTTCGCACTCTTCTTTTAAAACGCCGCAAACTACATCTATGCCGGCGTTTTTTAAAATGCCAACCGCCCTTGCGGCATGCGCCGGGTTTGGGTCGAAAGTGCCTATAACCACTTTCGAAATTCCCGCTGCTATGATAGCGTCGGTACAAGCCCCCGTTCTGCCTGCGGTAGAACAAGGTTCTAGCGTTACATACATTGTTGCCCCTTTTTTCGGTTTGCGTCCCAAATTTTTAAGGGCGTTGCGCTCGGCATGCAGCTGACCATCTTTTTCGTGGTAGCCTTCGGCAACAATTTCGGAATTTTCTACAATGACCGCCCCAACCATCGGGTTTGGGTTTGTGTTGCCCCAGCCGCGTTTTGCCAATTGCAAGGCGCGCTGCATATAAAACGCATCGTCCATACAAAAAAACTACGCCGAAATAAAGGGGTTAAACTTCTTTTCGTGGCCTACGCTTGTTTCGGGCCCATGTCCGGGGAAAATTTCGGTATCGTCGGGCAAGGTATATATTCTGCTTTTTATGGATTTTTGCAGCAGCCCAAAATTGCCCGTGGGAAGGTCGTAACGACCGACGCTCTCGTAGAACATAACGTCGCCGCAAAACAGGCGTTTTTCGTCGGGCAAATAATACATTATGCTGCCGGCGCAGTGCCCAGGGGCGTAAATGCTTTCAAATTTAACAGAATCTATTTCGAATATTTCGCCGTCTTTTAATGGGCAATCCAACTTCATTTCGGGCATAATTCCGTAGCCGAAATCGCCCTCTTTGCGCTGCATTAAAACAATATCTTCGGCCTCTTTATGCCCGTATATTTTGCAGTTTGTTTTAGATTTTAAAAGCGAACATTCCCAAGCGTGGTCGAAATGCCCGTGGGTAAGCAAAACCGCACTTAAAGTGCGCTTGTTTTCGCGCAAAAAGTCCAAAACCCGAACCGCACTGCCCTCGGGGGCGTCTATCAAAATTGCGCCGTCGGAATTGTCGGGCAGCAGCACATAGGCGTTAACGCTTATGGGGCCCAAAACAAAGTTGTAGCTTTTCACTTTACTATTTTCTCCAGTTATATTTAAGCCAATCGGCAAAAAGGTTGCCCCATTCGGAGGCGGGAATGTTCTTTTCCCTAAGGCCCACGCCGTGCGCGCCGTCGTTGAACAGGTGCAGCTCGGCGGGCACACCCAATTCCTTAAGCTTTAACACGTAGGCGATTGAGGCGTTTACATATTTTACGTCTTTAAGCGTCTGCATTGCAAAAACGGGAGGCGTGTTTTTGGAAAGCTTAAGTTCCGAGGCGTCTTTATAGATTTCATCGTAGGTTTTGCCTTTTAAGATTTTGCCGCCCCAACGCATATTGCAACCGTTTTGGTCGCAGTAGGCAGGATATATAAGCCCCGTTAGATTCGGCTTTGGAGAAACTTTGTCGATTTCGTCCGTCGGGCTATAGCTGTTTTCGCCGTATAAATTCGAGGCCCTTGCCGACAAATTGGCCCCTGCCGAAAAGCCCATAATTGCTATTTTGTTCGGGTTTACGCCGAACTTTGCCGCATTATAGCGCACATAGCGTATTGCCCTTTGCGCGTCCTGCAAAGCCCCCGTTTTTTGCTGGGGAACTCTGTATTTTAAAACAAAGGCCGAAATGCCTTGCTTATTCAAAAACTCGGCAATTTCCGTGCCCTCTTTTTCATAGGCCAAATGGTTGTAGCCGCCGCCGGGACAAACTATAACCGCCCCTTTCGGGTTTTTAACCGAAAAGATTTCAAGGGTGGGAACTTCTACAACAAACTTTTTTGCCGCCTTTGCCTTTGCAAGTTCGGCCGCTTCCTTTGCGGTGCTTTCGGGAACATTGTTCCAAAGGTTAACAATTTCGCCGCCAAACAAATTCAACGACGAAAGGAGAATACATATACAGGCAAACTTTTTCATACGCATAATAAATTTACGCGACATATTCTGCAAAATTTCGACAAATTATCAATAAAAAGAAAGCTCCCGTTTCGATTTTTTTCCGAAAGGGGAGCTTTGTTGTTTTAAAAAACCAATTTTGGCTACTTTACAAAAATAAAGGGGGCGGCTGGCGTGCCCTCCAAATTGTAGAGGCACACATCGGGCTGCGCCCAGTTCTTTTGCAGGTAGCGAACGCCGCAAATTGTGTCGCCCTTTTCAGCGTTTACAACCAGCGTGCCGTTTGCGCTAAACTTGTAGCCTGCGGGCTTTTCCCAAGAATTGTCCACCAAAATTTCGACGCCGCGCAAACCGTTTTTAACCGTCATATTAACTTTGCTTAGCTCGAAATTTACCGTGGCCGAATCGCCGTTAAAGTCTACGCTCTTTGCAACGGGCCCGTAGGCACCCTTTAGGTGTTTTTGCCCGTATACATTTTTAAGGGCAATCTTTGCAAGCCTTTCGCCCACCGCAAGTTTGTTCTTCGGGTGAATGTCTTTTTCCATACCTACATCTATGGTTACCGCCATTTCAACATTCTTCATCTTGTCGGCAACAATGCGCTGCTGTTCTCTAACAACCGGCCAGTTTGCCCTTGTAGAAAACGAGGTTAGCTGAACAAAGTAAAACGGCATATCCGACTTACCCCAATACTTGCGCCACGATTTAATTAGGCGCTCGAACTTGTCGGCAAACAATGTCGGGTCCATTGCGTCGCTTTCGCCCTGATACCACAAAAAGCCCTTGGCGGCATATCCCGCAATGGGGGCAACTTTTGCGTTGTATAAAAACTGCGGCATTTCCTGCGGGCGCATCGGGCCTTCGGCAAAGGGTTTGCGCGGAGCGCGTTTTGCAAATTTTTTGCCCGCCTTTTTCGCGGCAGACTTGTCGGCGTTAAACTTTTCCAAGTCGTTTTTGTATTTTGCCAAGGCCTTTTGGTAGTCGTAGCTCTTTGCCAGATTGTCGTATTCGGCAATCTGCTTGTCGAAGCCCGCAACGCCTTTGGCGTCCTGCCTTTCAAGGAAAGTTACCATTCTTGCCCCGCCCAATTCGGTTTCTACAATACCTACGGGAACTTTCAATTCCTTCATAATCTTTTCGGCGAAAAAGAACGCCACCGCGCTAATGCCGCCCGCGGTTTTGGGAGTGCAAACCCTCCAGTTTGCGCCTTCGGGAACGTCGAAGGCCGGGGCGGTTTTAATTGCGTCGTACTTCATTATAAACGCCCTCATTAAAGGATAGTTCGCGCGCGACATTGCCTCTTTGGCGTTGTCGGTATCTCTCAGCGAAAACTGCATATTCGACTGGCCGCCAGCTATCCAAACCTGGCCGACTAAAACGTTCTTTATGGCCTTTTGCTCTACACCGTTTTCGGATATGTGCATTACCCTGTCTTTGCAGTTGGGCTTCATTGCGGGCAAAAACAAGCTCCATTTGCCAAATTCGTCGGCCTTAACGCTTTTAGAAATATCGGCAAACTTTACCGCAACTTTTGCGTTTGGCAAAGCCTTGCCCCAAATTTTCACGGGTTCGCCGCACTGCAAAACCATATTGTCCGAAAAGATTTTCGGCATAGTTATTTCGGCATTAAGGGCAACTGCCGCTGCCAAGCCGAACAAGGCTAATATTGTCTTTTTCATAGTAAACATAGGTATCTTTCTTATTTTAAAAAATTGCAATATATAAATTCTATTCGCCGTCTTTATTTGTAAAAGACATTACAGGCAAACCATCTTCGTTAAACAAACAGGCGTCTGGGGCGGCCCAGCTTGTCCACAAATAGCGCACGCCTTCAACATCGTCGCCGTCTTTGCCCTTTACTGTTACGGTATTTGTCTTTTGGTCGAACGAAACGTTGCCCGCCTTTACCCATTTTTTGCCGTTAAACACTTCAAAGCCGCGAGGCTCGCCCTTCAGCACCATCTTTTTGCCGAACGAGTCGAACTTGATTGCAACTCTGTCGCCGCCGTATTCAAAGCTTTTAAATATGGGGCCGTAGGCAACCAAATTCTTTTTGCCGTAAACTTCCTTTAAGGCGATATTTGCGGCTCTGTAACCTACGTCTATTTTGTTTTTGGGGTGAATGTCGAACTTTTCGCCCAAATCGATTGTTACAACCATATAGGTGTTTTTAACGTGCTTTGCGGTATTGTACTGCGCCCAGCGAACACCCTCCCACGGGGGGCATTTCATTCTGTCGTTGTGGGCATACCATGAAGGCAGCTGCATAAATATAAAGGGCAGAGTTTCGTCGCCCCAATACTTGCGCCAACCGTTTATAATTGCGGTAAGTTTTTCCTCGAAAACATTCGGGCCGTAGCCGTCGTCTTCGCCCTGATACCACAAAAAGCCCCTAAGGGCATAGTCGGTTACTGGAGCTACGTTTGCGTTGTATAAATACCCAGGCATACGCGTTACCCTGCCCGTGGCCAAGGGGTGCGGCTCTCTGGGAGGATATTTGTCGAAATGCTTGCCCGCCTTTTTTGCCTCGGCCTTTTCGGCGTTGTAGGCTGCAATGTCTTTCTTAAACTTTTCCTGAGCTTCTTTAAAGTTGTAGTTTTTGTTTTCTTTGTCGAACTTTTCCAAATCTTTTGCGTGGCTTTTTACGTTGTTTAAGTCTTCGCGGGCAATCCATGTAATCATTGCCGACCCGCCCAAAGCCGATTGTATAAGACCAACGGGAACGCCCTTAAGCTCTTTTGTAAGCTTTTCGGCAAAAAAGAAGCCTACCGCGCTTTTACCACCTATGCGGTCGGGGCAAACAACTTCCCAGTTCGAGCGTTCGGGGTTTACAAAATCTTTAAGGGGCTCTGTCGCCACCCTGCCTGCAGGATGCATAAAAAACCTTATTTGCGGGTAATTTGCGCGCGCGTTTGCCTCTTTATAGTTGTCGGCACCGCTAAGGCCAAACTGCATATTCGACTGCCCCGAAATAAACCAAACTTCGCCAACAAGAACGCCGTTTATTGTTTTGCCCTCTTTGCCGTTTTCTAGCACCTGCATAGTTGCAGGCTTGGCGTTTATTTTAAGGGGTTTTAAGTATAGCGACCATTCGCCGTTTTTGTCGGCGTTTGTAGAAACGTTTTGCCCCGCAAACTTTACCGAAACTTTTGCGTTTGGCAGCGACTGCCCCCAAACTTTTACCTGTTTGCCGTTTTGCAGAACCATATTGTCGGAAAACAATTTGTTCATTTTTATTTCGGCATTAAGCGCAAACGCAAAAAGTGCGGCAAAAACCGCAACCGATGTTTTTAGGAATAGTCTTTTGTTCATATATACTTGCCTATTTTTGTTGAAAATTTTATAAAGCGACAGAAAGAATAGCTGCCGACGGCTTTATTGTAAAGATTTTTCGCACTCAACAAACTAGTTGCCAATAAATAAACTTTTGTGTGGCAATTTTGCCGCAACTTTGTTTTATATATGGGCATATTTTTATTATTTAAGAAGATGAAAACGTTAAAATTCTCGGTTTTGGCGGGCGACGGCATCGGCCCCGAAGTTATGGAACAGGCTTTGCGCGTTCTTAAATGCGCATGCGACAAGCACTCTATTGCTTTAGACTACACCAAGTGCGATGTAGGCGGAGCTGCAATAGACAGCCAGGGCGAAGCGTTGCCGAAATCCACGCTAGACGTTTGCCACAATTCCGACGCAATACTTTTCGGCTCGGTTGGCGGCCCAAAGTGGGAGCACCTGCCCCCCAAGCAGCAACCCGAAAGAGCGGCTTTGCTGCCTATCCGCAAAGAATTTAAGCTTTTTGCGAACTTGCGCCCCGGTTTGCTTTACAAGGAAATTACGGCTGCAAGCCCCCTTAAAAGCGAACGCATACCCGAAGGCATAGACATAGTGTGCATAAGAGAACTTACAGGCGGCATATATTTTGGCGACAAGCAAACCAAAACCTTGCCCGACGGCGACATTTATGCGAGCGACACAATGGCGTATAAAAAGAGCGAAATAGAACGCATTGCCGAAGTTGCAGCGCAAACTGCAATGAAGCGCACAAAGCGCGTATGCTCGGTAGACAAGGCAAACGTTTTGGAAACCTCGGTTTTGTGGAGAAACACCGTTAAGGAATTTTTCGAAAAGAAATATCCTCAAATCGAACTTTCGCACCTTTATGTAGACAACGCCGCAATGCAGTTGGCAAGAGACCCGAACCAATTCGACGTTCTCTTTACCGAAAATATGTTCGGCGACATTCTTTCCGACGAAATGGCAATTATCTGCGGCTCTATGGGCATGCTGTGCTCGGCGTCGCTGGGCGTTGCCGAAAACTCGAAGGGCTTCAAGTTCGGGCTATACGAACCCGCGGGCGGTTCGGCTCCCGATATTGCAGGCAAAGGCATTGCAAACCCATGCGCGCAAATCTTAAGCGCGGCCCTTATGTTGCGCCACTCTTTCGGCGAAGACGAAATCGCCTTTCAAATAGAAAACGCCGTTAAAAAGGCCGTTTGCGAAGGCGTGCGCACAATAGACATCGCTTTTGGCGGCAAATCGGTTTCAACAAAGGAAATGGCCGACGAAATCATTAAAAGGCTTTAACAAATCTGCAGCGTATGACCTCCCTTGAAATAAGAAAAAGCTTTCTCGAATTCTTCAAGAACAAGCACCATTCAATAGTGCCGTCGGCGTCTTTGATGCCGACGTCGCCGAATTTGCTGTTCACCAACGCGGGAATGAACCAGTTTGTTCCCTACTTTTTGGGCGAAGCGCAATCTCCGTTTGCAAGGGCGGCCGACACTCAAAAGTGCATACGCGCGGGCGGCAAGCACAACGACCTCGAAGACGTAGGCTTCGACACCTACCACCACACCTTTTTTGAAATGCTCGGCAACTGGTCTTTTGGCGACTATTTTAAAAAAGAGGCAATTCAATGGGCGTGGGAGCTTTTAGTAGACGTATGGAATTTTCCCAAAGAAAGACTGTATGCTACGGTATATAAGCCCTCCGAGGGCGAACCGGCCTCGTTCGACGAAGAAGCCTACAATATTTGGAAAGGCGTTTTCGAAAAGGAGGGAATGGATCCCCTTGTTCACATAAAATTCGGCGGCAAAAAAGACAACTTTTGGATGATGGGCGAAACGGGACCTTGTGGGCCATGCTCGGAGCTGCATATAGACCTTACCGAAAACGGCGACACAAAAGGCGAACTTGTAAATAAAGACTCGCCCGAATGCATAGAAATTTGGAATCTGGTGTTTATGCAGTTTAACGCGCAGCCAGACGGCTCGTTTATTCCGCTAAAAAACAAGAATATAGACACGGGTATGGGCCTTGAACGCGTTGCCGGCATTATGGCAAGCACCAATAACTTTAGCGACTTTTCAAAGCTAAGCTCGAATTATAACAGCGACTTGTTTACCGACATATTCACCCACATTTCGGCAATGTCGGGCAAAACCTACAAGGGAACCATACCCTCTTCGCGCGACGACATGTCGGCGCAAGAGCTTATTGACTGCGTATTTAGAGTGCTTTCCGACCATATAAGAACACTGTCGTTTTCTATTGCCGATGGTATTTTGCCAGGCAACGAAGGGCGCAACTATGTTCTAAGGCGCATTTTAAGAAGGGCCGTTATGTATTCAAAGCGCATAGGTCTGCCCGCGGGGTCTTTCACAAAATTGGCCTCCCCCCTTATCGCAAAAATGAGCCCTGTTTTCCCCGAACTAGAGGAGCAAAAAAAGCTTATTGTAAATATAATAGACTCCGAAGAAAAATCGTTTGAAAGAACTTTGGACAGGGGCCTTGCGCTGCTCGACAACATTACCGAAACGCAAAAGCGAATTACAGGCGAACAGGCTTTTGTTTTGTACGACACCTACGGCTTTCCGCTAGACCTTACCGAGCTAATAGCGCGCGAACGCGCAATGCAAGTAGACGTTAAGGGCTTTGAAGAGGCAATGGAAAAGCAGCGTCAAAAGGCTCGAAGCGCGCAAAAGAAGTCTATAATAAGCGTTGCCGATACAAAAGACCTTGCAAACACAACACAGTTTGTAGGCTACAACATAGCCAACCTTACCGACTTTGAAACAACAATTAGCGCAATTATAGAAGGCAAAGACTGCGACTTTTTGATTTTCCCGCAAACGCCGTTTTATGCCGAAAAAGGCGGTCAGGTTGCCGACACGGGCTTTATTGAAATAGACGGAACTGCCCGTGAAATTTTCGACACAAAAGTAGACGCAGCAGGCCATATTTTGCACAGTGTGCGCAAAGGCGTTTTCAATGCCTCGCACATAGGCAAAAAAGTTCTGCTTAATGTAGATAAACAAAAGAGGTTTTCAATTCAACGCCACCACAGCGCAACTCACGTTTTGCACTGGGCGTTAAGAAGGGTTTTGGGCAAGCATGTACGTCAGGCGGGTTCCTATGTAGACGCCGAAAGGTTAAGGTTCGATTTTGCGCACTACGAAGCCCCTACAAAGGAGCAGCTTAAAGAGGTAGAAGCCTTGGCAAACGCAAAAATTTTGGAAAACGCGCCCGTTAAATGGTTTGAAGTTCCCTATAAGGAAATACCCGAAGGCTGCTTGGCTTTCTTCGGCGAAAAATACGGCCTTATTGTAAGGGTTGTAAAAATGGGCGACTTTCACGCCGAGCTTTGCGGTGGAACACACGTTTCGGGCTTGGGCGAAATTGGCCTTATAAAGATTTGCGGCGAAGGCGCAATTTCGGCGGGCACGCGCAGACTTGAAGCCGTTGCGGGCACGGTTGCTTTAAGACAGTTTGAAGACCTGCAAAAGTCGGCTTCGGCAATTTCGCAAAAGCTTTCGTGCAAGGCTAACGAGCTTGAACAGGCTGTAGACAAGCTTGTTGCTCAAAAAGACCACCTTGAAAGAGAGCTTAAGCAATTTAAGCTGCAAAATGCGGGCAACGAAGCAAAGGAACTTGCAAAGAAAGCTATCGAAAAAGACGGCCTTAGCTATGTTGTGGCAAAAGTTTCGGCATCTGGCAACGACCTAAGGCAGCTTGCGCTAAAAACAGCAAAAGAGCTAAAAGAATCTGTAATAGTTCTGCTATCTAAAAACGGCGAAAAGGCGGCTGTTTTGGCGATGCTTTCGCAGGGCGCGCTAGACAAGGGGCTTAAGGCGGGCGACATTGTTAAAGACATTTGCGCACTGCTAGAAGGCAAAGGCGGCGGCAAGCCCGACTTTGCAATGGGCGGCGGCAAAGCCTCGCTTATAGACAAGGCAATTGCAGATTTTAAAATATAAAAAGCAAAAGGCTTTAAAAGCACCTGCATAAAATGAAAATCCCGAATTTGGAGAAATTCAAATTCGGGATTTTTTGTATTTTTGCCGATATTCAGCTCTGAGCTAAAAAAATGCTTTATTTAGACTTTTCCTTAAAGGCTTCTATTTCAATTATAAGTTCGTTGGGCGCTTGGAATGGCACGCCCACAATCTTTTTGGCCTTTTTTGTTTTGGGGTTTATAAGAACCATTGTAGGAAACCCCTCTATTTGCAACTGCTCGATTAATGCCGCATGCTGTTTTGCAAAATCCTTCGATTTCGGCATGCGCATTTCGTCCCAATCGGAAAGAACGTAGGTTAGCTTTTCGTTTGCGTATTTTTTAAATTCTTTGGTGTCTATAACAAGCTTATGCAACGCTTTGCAAGGGGGGCACCAATCGGAACCCGAAAAATGCAGCATTAAAATTTTGCCTTCTTTTTCGGCATCGGCAAGTGCCTTGTCGAAATCTTCGCGGATTTTCAATTCGGATGTTTTAGCCGCCTTTTCGGCTTTGACAACATCGGCTTTTATGCTTTGGGCTGTTGTCGTCTGCGCGGGTGCTTCGGCTTTTGCCTTGCACTCGCCCTTTTCGCAGCACGCCGAAAACAAATTCAGCGCAAACCCCATAATGGCAATCGAAAATATTGTCTTTTTCATTTTGTCCTTTCGTTTGTTTAGGTTATCGTAATAAAAAAGCGCAATTTAAGAATTTGTGTATTCGGCAACAACCTTTATGGCAATGCCGCCCCTAGAATTGAATTCGCCTATAACCGTGCAAAAACGCGGGCTTAAAGCCTTTACCAAGTCGTTTAAAATCACGTTTGTAAGGTGTTCGTGAAAACACCCCTCGTTGCGAAAAGACCACAAATACAGCTTTAGCGACTTGCTTTCGACAATCTTTTGGTCGGGTATATATTTTATTGTTATTTTTGCAAAATCAGGCTGGCCCGTTGCGGGGCACAAACATGTAAATTCCGAAGTTGTAAGCTCTATAGTATAGTCTCTTTCGGGATTTTTATTGGGGAAAGTTTCAAGTTTTTTAGAGGGTTTGTTTTTATGCATACCCAATAAGGTAAGCCCTTTTAAGTCTTTTTTTTCAGTTTTGTTTGCCATGGTTTTTTATTTTGCATTAAAGAGTTTATGAAGTTGCCAGCCCACCCTGAATTTGCCGCCCTTTTGCACCACAAAATTTGAGATTGCGTTTAGCAATGCCTTGTCGGCCGCCTTCGAAGCTTCGCAATGCAGCCAATAGGCTTGTCCGTTGGGTATTAGTTTTGCCAAATTTTCGTATTCGGGCAATTCGGCGGTTTGCGAAACTATAAATTTTGCCTCGTTGGCAGAATCTAAAAAACGCTGCTTTACGGGTTTGCCCAACTTCGGGCTGAGGGTTATCCAGTCAAAATCGGCGCTGTTTTCGCAAAAGCCGCTTGTTTCCAAATGCGTTTTTACGTTTGCATTTTTTAGGGCATTTGCCAGCTCTAGCAAATTTTGCACGCAGGGTTCGCCGCCCGTTATAACAGCAAAGTTAGCGAGAGACTCTTTTGCCCTTTTTGCAAGCTCTTCAGCGGTAGCGCAATAGCTGTTGGAGGAAGCAGCCCACGCATATTTTGTATCGCACCAAGCGCATTTAACGGGACAGCCAAAAAGCCTTATAAAATACGCCTTTTGCCCCGCAAAGCATCCCTCGCCTTGGAATGATAAAAACTCCTCGCTTACAACGTATCTCATTTTTCGCTATAACGCGCCGTATTTTTTTCGTCTTCGCTAACGCTAATGCAGTCTACAAAAGCCCTGTTGTTTGTCTTTTGGCGAACAAGGGCGTCGAACACAAAAAACAGGTGCTTTGCCAAACCCTCGCACGAGCACGATTCCACAAAATAGGGTTTATACACCTCGGGGCAAGCCGCAATTATTTTGTCTTTTAAAGGGTCGTTTTTAGAAAGCACAATGGCGTGGTCCAGATTTTCAGAAATCCAGTCTTTTATAAAACCGAGTTTGCCGAAATCCACAACAAAATCGTTTTCGTCGGTATTAGTACAGCCGAATGTTATGGAAATGCCCCAGTTGTGCCCGTGAACAAACGAGCAATGCCCGTCGTGCAAATGCTGGCGATGGGCAAAGGGAATGCAGGCATACGTTTTTGTGCAGGTAATCATTTTAGATATATGCTTTTGTTTATCGGCTAAATGTCAAGCATTAGGGGACAGTGGTCGGAACCCAAAACATTGTCGAGAATGTCTGTGGAGTTCACCTTTTCTACCAAGCTGGGCGAAACTAAAAAGTAGTCTATTCTCCAGCCTACGTTCCTTGCGCGCGCGCCTCCCCTGAAGCTCCACCACGAATATTTGTCGGTTTTGTCGGGGTTAAGCTTCCTCCAAATATCCACAAGGGGAACTTCCTTTAAAAGCAAATCCATGCCCCGCCTTTCCTGCTCGGTAAAGCCCGCGCTCGTTGTATTGTCTTTGGGGCGCGCCAAGTCTATTTCGGTGTGGGCTACGTTCATATCGCCGCAAACTACAATGCCGTTTGTTTTCGATTCCGCCGCCAAATAGTTGCGAAAATCGCAATCCCAGCACTTTTCGCGGTAGTCCAGCCTTTGCAGGTGGTCTTGCGAATTGGGCACATACACGCTGTACAGCGAAAAGCCGTCGAATTCGGCCTTGGTTATGCGCCCCTCCTCGGGGTGGTTTTCAAGCCTTATGCTTTGCAGCGAAACGGGTTTTATGTTGCTTAAAATTGCCGTTCCCGCATAGCCCGGTTTTTCCGAAAAACCGAACTGGGCATACTTAAAAGGCAAGTCTATTTTTGCCAGTTCCTTTTGAGGTATGCGCGTTTCCTGCAGGCACAAGACATCGGGCTTGTACTGCTCTAGAAATTCGTAGAAATTCTTTTTAACAACGGCTCTAAGCCCGTTTACATTCCAGCTAAATATCCTCATAGTTTTCGTATGTATTGTTGTTGTCGAATGCGTTTAAAATAAGCGAAAGCGTTTGCGCAAATTCCGAACTTTCCGAAACGTCTTTTATGTTGCCGAACATATTTTCGAACAGCTCTTTTTTGCCTATTTGCAGGCGGCGCACAGCGTCTTCAACCGTGCCGCGCGCGTACATTTTATAGACAAAAACGTCGCCCTTTCGGCCTATGCGGTGCACTCGGTCTATTGCCTGCTCCTCAACGGCGGGGTTCCACCACGGGTCCATGAAGAAAACATAATCTGCCTCGGTAAGTGTTATGCCTGTTCCCCCAGCCTTTAAACTTACCAAAATCAACGCCGAATGTTTCGTTTCCTGAAACGACTTTACAGGCAGAACCCTGTCGCGCGTGGCCCCCGTAAGTTCGTAGATTTCCATTTGGGGCACCCTCGTTTTTACGGCGGCCTTTATGCGCTTTAAAAAGCTTGTAAATTGGCTGAACACCAAAACTTTCTTTTTGCCGAAATAAAGCTCCTGAACCTTGTCGGTCAACGCCGAAATTTTGCCGCCGTCGAAAAGCGAACAGTCCACATTAGGCAAAAGCGAAGCATCGCAGCACGACTGGCGCAGCCTTGTAAGCAATGCCAAAACGCCCATTCTTGCCCGCGGGTTTTTGCCTTCAATAGATTCAGCCAAGTCGGCCTTTGCCAAGCGCAGGTATTTTTCGTATTCCGATTTTTGCAATGGGCTAAGAGGGCAAAGCAAATCCGAATATATTTTTTCGGGCAGTTGGCTATCGACGTCTTTTTTAAGCCTTCTAAGGCAAAACGGCGAAATCTGCCTGCGTATTTTTTCAACCGCAGCTTTCGGGTCTTGCGCATACATTTCGGCAAAGGAGGTTTTATCGGGCAAAAGGTTGGGCATAAGCCAGCGAAAAATTGTCCATAAATCTAGAATATCGTTTTCAAGTGGCGTACCGGTTAGCGCAATCTTGTGCTTTGCATTTATAGACATACAAGCCGCCGTTGTTTTTGCCTCGGGGTTTTTTATAAACTGGGCTTCGTCGAGCACCGCCAATTCAAAGTTTGCCGACTCTATTTTAGCCTTGTTCTTTCTAAGCTGGGTGTAGCTTGAAATTATAAGCTGGGATTTGTTGCTTGCAAAATCGAACGCCGAATTTAAAACCGCGCATTTTATGTTGCCGAAAAACTTTGCGCACTCGCCCTCCCACACGGGAATTACCGAAGCTGGACACACAACTATTGCAAAAGCCCCGGTGTCTTTGCAAAATTCGTTTACAAGCGTAAGCGTTTGGGCGGTTTTTCCCAAACCCATTTCGTCTGCAAGCAATGCAGAGCAGTTCCACGAAAATAGTTTCTTTGCCCAGCATACGCCCTTTTTTTGATACTCGCGCAAAAAGGAAGGCTCTTCGCTTGAATCCAATTTTGCGTTTTCAAAATCGTATAAATTGTGCCTTAGCTCGTCCGAAAACTTCGCGTTTGAAAATTCCGAAAAAAGCGACAAAAGCATATACGAAGGAATTTCGTTCGTATCTTTGTTGCGCGCCTTTTCCAAAGCCGAGTAAAAACGGCCGTACTCGGCGTTTAGCCTTACAGCCCCAAGTTGCGGAACTAAAACCGCATTGCCCGAACTTAGCTGCTTTAAAAACGAATTGTCTATAGCTTCGCCGCCTAAAACAAGCGACCAATTAAGGCAAAACGACGTTTTTTTGCCGTTTTTAAGCGAAAGGCTTGCCGACAAGTCTGCGTTTCTTACACCTTTTGCCAGAGCCTGCAAATTACCGTTGCTTTCTATTTTAAAAAACTTTTTCCATACGGGCAAATATTGCCTTGCAAAGCTTTCTATTTTGCCAATGTCGCCGCAGTAGTGCGTGTTTTTTTCGTACGAAAAGCCAGCCTTTTTTGAAAACGCGGCCAACCTTACCAACTGCTCTTTTTCGGAGCTGTTTAGGGTTGAAATTGCGGCGTTTTTGCCGCCGTAAACTGCAAG
>JAXFOH010000053.1:0-29555 GCA_034180465.1 Opitutales bacterium | reverse complement strand
GGGCAAGCCCGTGGGCGAATTGTGGTTTAAAGCCGGGCGCGAAACAAACACAATGCCCCATTGGGCTGGGTCGTGCTGGTACTTTTGGCGCTATTTAGACAACAAAAACGACAAAGCCCCCTTCGACCCCGAAATCGAAAAATATTGGCAGGGCCCCGACTTTTACATTGGCGGTGCAGAACACGCGGTGTTGCACCTGCTCTATGCAAGATTTTGGCACAAGGTTTTGTACGACTGCAAAATTGTATCTATAAAAGAACCTTTTAAAAAGCTGTTCCACCAAGGCATAATCCTAGGCAAAACCGAATATAAGGCGTTTAAGAAAAACGGCAAATATGTTTCAGCACTAAGCGAAGACGCCAAAGACGCCGAAGGCGAAAGCGTGGACGAAAAGGACGTTGTAAAAAGCGGCGCAAATTTTGTGCTTAAAAGCAACCCCGAAATTGTTGTAGAAGCGCGCTCGTATAAGATGAGCAAAAGCCGCGGCAACGTTATAAACCCTGACGACGTAATTGCCCAATATGGCGCCGACAGCCTTAGAATGTACGAAATGTTCCTGGGCCCACTTGAAGACCAAAAGCCTTGGAGCACAAGCGGCATAGAGGGCGTTTCGCGCTTCCTTAAAAAGTTCTGGAGGGAATATATAGACCGCGACGGCAAAATTGCCCCCAAGATTTGCGAAAACTTTAAGGATTCGCCCGAAACTTTAAGGCTTGCAAACCAAACCATTAAAAAGGTCGGCACCGACATAGAAAACTTGCGCTTTAACACCGCAATTTCACAGATGATGATTTTCCTTTCGCACGTTCAAAAATGCGAAAAAATATCGAAGGACTTGGCGGTAAAATTCCTGCAAATTTTAGCCCCCTTTGCGCCGCATATTTGCGAGGAAATTTGGCAAAGGTTCGGCAATACTTCGTCTATAGCCGAGCAAAAATGGCCGGTTGCCGACATGAACGCAGCAACCCAAGCCGAAAAGCGCATAGGCGTGCAGGTAAACGGCAAGCTTAGGGGCGACGTTTTAGTTTCCCCACAAGACACCCCGCAAGACATCATCGCCAAAGCAAAGGCCATCGACAAAGTTGCGGCCCAGCTTGCCGGCAAAACACTGGTTAAGGAAATATACGTTCCCAACCGCATTGTAAGCTTGGTTGTAAAATAATGAAAGCCCTTTTGGCTACATTGTTCGCGTTGTGTTCGGCCTTGGCGGCCTTTGCCGAAGCCGACAGCGCAATGCTTTTTATACACACGGCAAGGAACAACCCCTCCATTACAAAAGACGGCAAAAACTTTTCGGCGAACGCGTTCGAAAAGGCAGAAGGCTTTGCGTTTGAGTGCAAAGACAACCAAAGCGTATACTTTGTGCTTTCAAACAAAAGCTCGGTAAAAATTGCGGGGCCAGCCAAGCTTAAAATAACAAAGTTTTGGCAGGAAAACCCCGTTGTTTTCGACAAAAGCACGCCTTACGAATCGCAAAAAACACTAACCGAAATTAGCATAGAAAACGGAACCGTGTTTTTCCTTAACCCGCAGCTTAGGCCGTCGTCGGAATTTATAGTAAAAACGCCCCGCGGCGAATACGATTTAAGGGCGCAAAGCGCAATATTTAGCGTCGGCGAATACGAAGACAAAATTTCGCTGCTAAACCAAAACGCAAGGCTGCTGCGAAACAAATCGTTCGAAAGGCTTTTGACCGGCGGCGAAACGTGGTCAGTAAAATGCGTAAACGGCAATATTGTGGCCGTGTCTAGGCCGTTTATTTTGGGCATCGAAAAGCCCTTTGCAGACTTAAAAACGGCGTTCGACACCGTTATTATAAGCTCCGACAACGGAAAGCTAACCCCCAAAAGGATTTTGCCAAAAACACTGCTGAACGAAAAACCAAAGCACACGCGCTATTCAAAATGAGCATATCAAAATTCCTGCCGCCTTCGTTCGACGCGCAAAAGGGCATTACCCTTATTGCCGGCAGGGGCATATACCCTAAAATTGTGGCAAAAAACGCAAGGCAGGCGGGCGTAAAAATAAACCTAATAGCCCTCGAAGACGAAACCGAAAGCGATCTATACAACTCTTTTACCGAAAACGAAAGAGTTAAAATAAACATAGGCCAGCTTGGGGCATTGCTTAAAAGCGCAAAAAAATTTATGTCGCCCCACGCGATTATGGCGGGGCAAGTGCGCCCCAAAAGGCTGTTCGACGGCCTTAAGCCAGACTTAAAGTCAATGCTTATTTTGGCGACGCTAAAGGAGAAAAACGCCGAAAGCATTTTCGGGGCAATAGCAAAAGAGCTTTCGAAAATCGGCGTAGAACTGGTAGACGCGCGCTCGTTTATGGACAACGATTTGGCAACATGCGGCTTTATGAACTGCAAAAAGTGGAACATAAGCCAAAATACATTCGAGCACGGGCTTAAAATTGTGCGCGAATGTGCGCGCCTTAACATTGGGCAGGCCTGCGTTGTTGCAAATGGAACAACCCTTGCGGTAGAGGGCTTCGACGGCACCGACAATATGATAGAGCGCTGCGCGCAGTTTAGGGCAAAAGAAATGCTTTTCCTTAAAACCGTAAAGGCAAACCAAGACTACAGATTCGACGTTCCCGTTATAGGCGAAAGGACGCTTTTAAAACTGGGCGAAGCCGGCATACAGAACGTAGCCGTCGAAAGCGAAAAAGTGCTTATGCTTAACAGGGAAGAACTGTTGCAATACGCAAGCTCGCTTAACATAAAAATTTTTGGAATATAAAATGAGCATAATAGAAGAAAGAACAAAGGCTCTGCTCGACGAAATGCAGTGTTTCGACAACGCACAGGACAGATTCGAATACATAATCGGCAAATACAAACACATTCAGCCCCCGAAGGAAATTTGTACCGATGAGAACATAGTAAAGGGCTGCGTCTCGAATTTGTGGATTTCGCGCAAGTTCGAAAACGGCAAATGCCGATTCCAATCGGCGGCTGATTCTATAATAACAAAGGGTGTTGCAAACTTAGTTTGCGAATTTTTCGACAACCTTAGCCCCGAAGAGATACTCTCGGCTGACGAATCGGTGTTCGAAAAGGCCGGTATTAGCTCGCAATTAAGCGCAAACAGGCGCAATGGGCTATCTAAACTAATCGAAAAAATTCTGGATTTTGCAAAAGAACACAAAATTTCTTAGTTTTTTGAATAAAAACCTTGAATAAGCCGACAAGTTCGACCAATATTGCAACAACTAAAAAGTCTTTTGTTATGTATCGAAGCAAAAGGCGAAACTATTAATCTTTTATTACAAGAAAAATGAAAATAAAGAAACTAATCACAATATTCGCTATATTAACTGGCTCTTTCGTGGCTTTCGGCCAAGCAGCTCCCGCAACCGACGCGGCCGCAACCGAACAGTCCGAAGCCCAAAAAGGCCCCCAAGTAAAGAACAAGACTTTCGGCGAAATTTGGGCTGCAGGCGGTATAACAATGTATCCTTTGGGCTTCTTGTCCATTGCGGGTATCGCCCTCGTCATCTACAATTTCATTTCGCTGCGTAAAAAGAAGTATCTTCTCCCCGACAGTGTTCCCGAATTGGAAAAGAAGCTTAACGCCTTAGACTTGGAAGGCGCACGCAAATATTGCGAAGACCACCCCGCCCCCATCACAAACATCATCGGCACGGGTCTTTCGCGCGTTTACGGCAAAGACGTAGACATCGACGCAGTTAACGCGGCTATGGAGGAAGCTTCTGTAGAAGAATTGGCAGCCCCCTACTCTTTCATCAGCTATATTTCGGTTATCGCAACAATCTCTCCCATGTTGGGTCTATTCGGTACGGTTTCCGGTATGGTTAAGGCGTTCGATACCATCGCGGCCGAAGGCGCAGGTTCCGCACAAAGGTTGGCAGGCAACATTTCCGAAGCGCTTATTACAACGGCAGCTGGTATGATTATCGGTATTCCCGCCATGATATTCTTCTTCTATTTTAAAAATAAGTTCGCCAACATCACTTCGGGTATTGGCAGAATTGTAGGCGACTTGCTCTTTACAATGCAAGTTTCGCTAAAATACGGCCCGCAGGAACTCGACAACAGCGACGAAGCACCCAAAGCCGAAGAACAGAAATAAGTCTTTAATTTAATTTTCAACTTAAATGAGAGGCTGGAAACCAGACGATAACGACGGAAACTTCAATCTCACTTCGATGATTGACGTCGTATTCCTTCTCGTAGCCTTCTTTATGACGGTTACAAGTTTCGCTTCGGCGGAATTGATTGAGATGGAAATTCCGATGGCTCCGGAGGCCAAAGTTCCCGAAAACAGTCAGGGCAGGCAGTTTGTTTCTATTGAAAAAGACGGCACATATTATTTGGGTGCAAAAAAGAGCAACCTAGACGAAATAAAGACCGCCATTGCAAACCGCGCCAACGACGCCGACTTTAAGGGTGTTTACTTGAGGGCCGACAGGGCTACTCCGCATAAATATGTTAACGATTTGATGGAAAAATGCGCGGAAGTTGGCGCATATACCATCATATTCGCCACAACTCAGGACTAGCGATATGGCAAGACACAAGGAAAAGAAATCGGTAATAACAAGCGACGACAATTTCGACTTAACTTCGATGATCGACGTTGTGTTCCTTTTGTTGATTTACTTTATGTGCCTGCCTATGCAACAGGAAGCCGACATAAATTTGCTTTTGCCAGTAAATGTAGAAAGCAAAGGGCCGACTACCTTGCCTAGCGAACAGATTGTAGAAATCAACCCCGATGGCAGCATAACGCTAAACCAGATTCCGATGGACGCCCCCGGCAAGATAGAGTTTACCGAATTGGCAGAAACTCTTACCCGCCTAAAGGCAAGCGCCGACAGAAGCCAAACGCAAACGGTTGTTACCATTTTGGCCGATGCCGACTCGCCCCACCAAGCATCTATATCGGTGCTAGACGCATGCCAAAAGGCACACATAAAAAGCGTATCGTTCGGAAAGAGTTTGTAATATAATTTTTTAAGCCCCGCAAAAGCGGGGCTTTTTTTTGACAGATAAAAAAGGCTAGCATTATGAAAAAGTTAGCCGCCGTTCTTGCAAGCCTTACCCACTGCATAAGCCATTTGCAAACCCCGTTATATTGTTGGGCAAGCTTAATACCTTTGAATATAACTGGCACAAAGCCCCGTTGTAAATAAAAGGCCTTTTGGAGCTACATACCCCTTATAGGCAGGCTTTTCAGCGAAAGGGGTACAGCAGCTTAGCCCCGTCGAAATTTTATTGGTAAAAATTGCCAACAAATAGTTAAAAAAGGGGGAAACCGCCCTATTTTGCCGCGCATTTTACGCGGCAATTTTTTTGCTAAATAAAAAAACTTTTTGCCGATAGTAAACGGAAGTAAAATTATGAAGCATAAAAATAAATTTAAAAGGATTAAGGGGGCTACGATTTGCCCGAAGTGCAAAGCCCCCATACAGGTTTTAATCTATAAAGAGCAAGAACTAGACGGCGAAAAGATATTTGCCGCCGAAATTTGCCCCTGCGGATACAGCAATAAAACAATGAACGCCGAGATATATCTTGATATGATTTCGGAGCGCATAAACTTGCTGGAAAGCCTCTTCAACAAAATCCAGCGCGAAGTTTACCCAAACCAAACCGCACTGTTCTTAAAGTAAACCAAAAGCCGAAGTTCAAGTTCTGCGGCTTTCATTTTTATTTATGACTGGTCTCTTTATGCAAAAACCTGCAGTTGCGTTTTGCAAAAATCCTCAAAGCGGCTCGCTTTCATTAAAATCCACCCTCTTTGATGTTGTCCCTATCTTTGGGGGTTTACTCCCTTTTGTATTCCATTCTCGTTTTTTGCCTAAAAATCTAGGCACAAAAAAAGCCTCCGCAAAAGAAAGGAAAAGAGGCGGAAGCTTAATTTTTTAAGTTCCCCGGCAGGGATTCGAACCCCGACTAGATGAACCAAAATCATCTGTGCTACCATTACACCACCAGGGAATTTAAAGGCGTTAAATCTAGACTAGCATACAAATAGGTCAAGCTTTTTTTAGCGTATCTTTGCCTTGCCCCACGAAAATACGGCAAACAACACCAGCATATAGCTAATACACACCAGTGGCGACTGCAGCGAATTTGCAAACAATGCCGTTATTGCCAAAGCAAAAAGCCCAATGCAAACTGGAATTACGCTTGCCGAAAGCTTGTTTTTAACAAAAAAGCAAACGGCAAAAATTAGCGGAACAATGCAGCAAAGCGCAATGCCAACATAGCCTCGTTCTATCATAGCGTCTAGCAGGCTAGAGCCGCTTGTTCCCCACAAAGTTTGCCCCATATCTGCCCCCTGAAAAAACCCGTATAAATATGGGAACGACATTACCCCCCAGCCGAACCACTGCCTGCTTTTTATTATGGGGTAAATATCGGCAAGAATGTTGTCTTTGTCGGCAACACTAATTGCCTCGCTATTTTGCGGGTTAAAAAAGTAGTAAAAATCTGTCGAACCAAACGCATATTTTGCCGCAAAAAACAATCCCGTTGCCGCCAGCAAAGCGTATACAACGCACGGCAAAATGCACCTTATTTTCGGGCTTATTTCAAATCTTTCGTTAGGGTACGGCCAATATTTTATCTGCGTTTTTCTGTCGGGGAAGGCGTCTACCGCCAAAATTGCCGTTCCGCACGCAAATACCAGCGAAGCTATTATACAGTAGGCTGCGGTATTCACATAAATTACGCTTGAGTAAAGCAGCGCGGCAACCGCCAAAAACAAAAACCTTTTAGATAACACAAAGCCGCCCAAGTCGAACCTTTGCCCCTGGTATAGCATTACCATAAAAGCAACGCCCAGCCACAATATTGCAAATGCGGCCCAATGCGCGCTGTCAACAAAAACCGAAAATGAATTTTTGCCGATAACACCCAGGTTTATAACGGCGTTTTGACCGTCGAAAAGCACCATTGCAAAACCCAAAATTGCAAGCAACGCCACGGGCAAAAGGCACGCCGCCAAAATGCGTTTAAGAACGTACCTTGAATCGGTTATAAAGTATAGCGACAACGCCAATATAGCTGCGGCTGCGGTTGTAATTTCGCTATAAAGCCCCTTTAAAGGAGAAATTGCCGCGCTTACAATCAATCTGGTGTTGTTAAGGTCTATAGTGTAAAATTCGGGAGTCAAAGAATTGTCGCTTGGCGCAACTATGCCAGAAAATGCCGCAATGACAGCAATTCCAAGCAGCGCAATATACGGCAACAACGAACACAAAAACTTTGTTCTAGTTCCCACTTCGGCATCGCTCCACGACATTCTATAGTAGAATATGTTTACAACGGCAAACGCACCCGAAATTTGAACCACCCCCATTGCAAGAGCGTAGTTTACGGCGTACAATGCGCACGCCAAAAAAAAGCATACCGAAACATTCGCCAAAAGCAGAATTTCGCTTAAATATCTAAAATCGGTAATAAGTACGTCTTCGTCTCTCATTTTTACTGCTTTGTTTTATAGCAAATGCTTTCTGCAATTTGCGAACTTTTTTCAGGCCCTAGCAAAAGCTCTACAACCTTTAGGGCAAAATCGGTAGCCGTTCCCATTCCTTTAGATGTTAAAATGTTTTGGTCGAATACGCAGGCGCTTTCGGCCGAATATAGCTTGCCCAGCTTTTCGGCTGTGTCCGGATAGCCCGTGCATTTTTTGCCTTCTAAAACGCCCGCATGTTTTAAGATTAAAGGCCCCGCGCATATGGCGCACACAAGAATGTTCATAGAATTTGCAAGCTTTACCGCCCCAAGCAAAAGGGCGTTGCCTAACACTTTATATACGCCGCTGCCTCCGCTAACTATAACCGCGCAATATTCGCTTATGTCTACATCGGCAAGCAAAGTATCGGCAAAAACTTTAATTTTGCTTCGCCCTACAACTTCGCGCGAAGAGCCTAAGGCAGCCAAATCTACAACAAGCCCCGCCCTTCTTAAAACGTCTACGGGGGTTAACGCTTCAATTTCCTCGAAGTCGGGAAAAATTATCTGTAATACCTTTTTTTTCATAGAGAATTTTTAAAGCCGTTTATGGTACTCCAAAACAGCGAACTGTCAAAGTCGAATAAATTTAGGTGGGCGGCTCCTTTTATGCGTACAAAACGCTTTTGCCCGCCCGACTTTTTAAACATTAAAAGCCCGTTGCGGTAGGGAACAATGCGGTCTTTTGTGCCATGAATGAAAAGCACTTTGCAGTTTTTGTCTATATATGGCACTTTTTTAATATTCTCAAGCAGGTCGAACGGCAAAATATTAAAGGGCAAAACCGTTCTTATGCCCGAAGCAAAACCGCCCATAATTATGACGCCCGCAACGTCTTTCGAGTGCTTTTTTGCCAAATACGAAGTTGGCGCACTACCCATCGAAAAGCCCGCCAAAACAATATTTTTGGGGCTTATTTTTAAAGTTTTTTCTGCGTATTCGTATACGGCGTCTGCGTTCGAATATACCGCCTTTTCGGAGGGCTTGCCAGAGCTTAGCCCGTAGCCCGAATAGTCGTAGGCTAAAACGTTAAAACCGTTTTCTGCATATTTTTTAAGCAAAGGATATATTTCGCCAATGTCTTCGCCGTTGCCGTGGCTGTATAGCAATGTATATTTTGCATTGCAGCCTGGCAAATATAACGCTGCAATTTTGCCTTCTATAAAAAACAGCTCTTTTATGTCGCCTTTTTTATAAAAGCTTTGCGGGGCGGGATACGCGATTTTTTCGCCGAAAAAATACGCGATGCAAAACAACGCTACGTATGCCGCAAAACATACCGCCAAGGCTAAAACAAAAAAACTCATAAATACGAATCCAGTTTTTGCCAAAGCTCTAGCGGTATAACCTCGGGGCGCAGCTTTGTATCTCCGACAAGGGCAAGCCAATCTTCAACTCCAACATAGGAATTGCCCATTCCCTTTACAATGGAGCCTATTTGCTTGCGTCTTTGCGAAAATATGCGCCTTATGCACCCTTTTGTTTGTTTTTTAAAGAAGAACGGGTTATCTTTTATCTTTAGCGAAAGAAGCGCGCTGTCTACATTCGGGCGCGGGTAAAAACAGCTTGCCGAAACTTTGTAAACATTGTCTACATTGTAGGCGGAATTTACCAGAATGCTTATTGGGCAAAAATCCGCGCTTTTGCCCTTTGCCGAAAAGCGGCTTGCAGCCTCTTTTTGCAGCATAAGCGACATTCTTTGCGGCGCGCGCTGCACGGCAAAATCCATCCACGGCGTACTTATCGCGTAGGGCAAATTTGCGGCAATTTTAAAATTATTTTCGTTTTCTGGCAGATTGCCGAAAGGCTTTTCAAGCGCATCGGCATTAAGCAAATCAACATTCTTTTCTGCGGCAAAAATTTCTTTTAAGTGGGCAAAAAGCTTTTTGTCCAGCTCTACGGCATACACAAAGGCCCCCCTTTCAAGCAAAGCCCCAGTAAGGGTCCCTAGCCCCGGACCCACTTCAACAACAATGTCGCCCTCTTTAATTTCGGCAAAATCCAGCGATTTGCGCACAATGTTTGCGTCTATTAAAAAATTTTGACCCAAACGCTTGTCGGGAACATGGCCTAGTCGCCCCAACAAGGCCGTGGTTTTCGAGGGGCTCAACTGTCCGAAAAAATCCATCTGCAAAAATTCAAAGAATATGCCGTGTAAAAGCAATTTAATTTTTGCTTTAAAAACGCCATTGCCCGTTTTATATTGTGCTAAAAATTTTAATAAAAAGATGGAATCGGTAGACAAGCTTGTTGAGATAATAAAGAAACTGCGCGCACCCGACGGCTGCCCGTGGGACAGGAAACAAACCCACGAATCGGTAAGGGGACACCTTGTAGAGGAATGCGCCGAGCTGCTCGACGCCATAGACAAAAAAGACTACCCGAATATGCGCGAAGAACTGGGCGATATTTTAATGCATATTCTTTTGCACTGCGAAATTGCCGAAGAGCAAAAGCTTTTTAATTTTAACGATGTGGCCAGCGAGCTTGCCGAAAAGCTTGTGCGCAGGCACCCGCACGTTTTCGGAAGCGAACACGCCGAAAACGAAAACGATGTGCTAAAGATTTGGGACAAGGTAAAAAAAGAAGAAAAGCCCCTTCGCAAACAAAGCCCCTTCGACAAAATTAAACCCGACATTTCCGCCATTAGAATGGCAAGGGAGGTTGCAAAAAATTTGCCTGAGCTTTCGGCAACGCCTGAAACCGCCTCGCAAATTGCGGGCAAAAAGATTTACGATGCAGTGCTTGACGCCGTAAAAAATTCGGCAGAGCCCGAGGGAGCCCTGCGAGACTACATTTCGCTTTTAAGGAACAATGCCCCAAAGCAGTAGCACAAAAAATTTTTCGACCGAAGTTTTGCTTGAAAATGTCCCTGTAAAAATTTCGGCAACGGTAAAAAATTCGGCGCATAGCGCGCACATAAAAATTTCGGTTTCTAAAAACGGCGAAGTTTTTATTACAAAGCCAAGCTACGTTTCGCTTGCAAAAGCGCATGAATTCTTTTTGGAAAACGCAAATTGGATAGCGCAAAAACTTGCGCAGTGCAAGCCGCCACAAAGCTTGGCGCAATATCTAAAAAGGCAAAACTGCATTTTTGCCTTCGGAAAATCCTGTATCTTAAAAACCGAAAAAAGCGAAACGCTAAGCACGTCAATAGAAAATTTGGCGGCTGGCGAAATTTTGTTTGTGTATCAAAGCGACTTTGCGCTTGAAAGGCTTTTTGTGGATTTTGCAAAAAAGGCTGTGCAATATGCGGCAGAAGAAAAGGCAAAATCTTTAAATATTCCCTTTAAGCGCATAGAAATGCGCTCGCAAAAAAGCCGATGGGCTTCACGGTCGTCTAGCGGCACGCTTTCGTTCAACTGGCGAGTTGCGCTTTTGAGCAAAGAATTGCAAAACTATGTAATTTGCCACGAGCTTGCCCACGAAAAATTTATGGACCACTCGGTTTCGTTTTGGATGTATTTAAATTCGTTTTGCCCAAACGCAAAAAGGCTAGACAAAACTCTTACAAAATTCGGCTCAGAAATTTTCGGGATAGCCGAACAACCGTCGGCATAGGCTTTCGCTGCGCGACTGCAATTCTATTTTCGCTTCGGCAATTTCGCCTTCAAGATACATTCTGTTTTCGTTAGAAAGTCTCGAAAGGTCGCTTAAATCGTACAAATATACGCCGTCTATTTTAGCGCACAAAGCCTCCGCATTTTTGGGCATTCCCAAGTCGATTATAAACAGCGGTTTTTTTCTGTTTTGAATTGCCTTTTTTAGATTGCCGGCAAGCAGTATGGGGCTTTCAAGTGCCATTGCGCAAATTATTATGTCCCACCTAGACAAGTCCTGCAAAGCGTTTTCGAGCGGCAAGGCAAACGAGCCCGAGTTTACGCAAACTTTAAGCGCGTTTTCAAAAGAGCGGCTTGCAACCGCCAAAATGCCGCTGCCCCTTACGGATATGGATTGAGCTACGTCCTGCCCTACTTGTCCGGAACCCAAAAGCAGAATGTCGGCCTTTTTTACATCGTCGAAAATTCTGGCTGCAAGCTCGGCTGCAACCGCGCCTATTGTGATTTTGCCCGCCCCAATTTGCGTGTTTGCGCGAATCCATTTGCCGACATGTATGGCGTTTTGGAACACTTTATTTAACACAAGTTTGCAATGCCCCTTTTTATGGTAAACTGAATATGCCGATTTTATCTGACCTAAAATTTCGGTTTCTCCGGTCAATTCCGAATCTATGCCGCACGAAACTTCAAAGATGTGCATTACCGCGCTTTGTTTAAAATATTCTTTAGAATGCTCCCTGAATATTTCGATATTTTCAGCATAGATTTCGGCTATGGCACTCCAAGCCTTCTCGAATATTTCTTGGGAAGCATCGGCAAAGTAAAATTCAACCCTGTTGCAGGTAGAAACTATCGCAAATTCGCAAATATCCGCTTTTTCGAAAGCTTTGTCGGCAAACAAAAGCCTTTCGCCCTTAAGCGAAAACTGCGCCAATATTTCGTTCGGCGCAGTTTTGTGGGAAACGCCTATTGCACCGAAATTCTTCATACTATACCAGCAATCCCGACAACGCGTCGCAAAACTCCGCCATTTTTTCGGCTGCGGGGGTATCGAACTTTAAAACAGCCTTTTTTGCCGCGGCAAGCTTTGCGTCGAACTGCCGTCGGCACTGCTCTAAAATATTGTAGTTGCAAAAAAGCGATTTCACCGAATCCGAATCGCAATCTTTTATGTAGGAGGAAAGTAGTTTCTTGTCTTTTTGCAAAGCGCATTTTTCCAGCAGCAAAATAGGCAAAGTACGCTTGCCCGAAAGCAAATCGGTTCCCGTAGTTTTGCCGCCGTTGCTTTCGGTTGCAATCCAATCGCAAATATCGTCGAAAATCTGGTATGCCATGCCCATTTCGTGCCCCGCCTTTTCTGCGCACAACGCCCATTTTTTGTCGTTGCCGGCAATCCCGCCAAAGTAGCAGGCAAGCTTAAACAATACCGCCGTTTTTTTGTCGATAATATCGTAGTAGTCGTCGAACGAAGTTTTTTTGTCGGCATCGAAAATGCTTTGTATTATTTCGCCCTCGCAAAGAGTTTTTACCGCCAAAACGCCCTTCTTTTGCACTTCGGCGGTATCGTTTGACATAATAGACATTGCGTGGGCAAAAATTGCATCGCCCAACAAAAGCGACAATTTTACCCCGTATTTTTTAAACATTGTAGGCTCGCTGCGCCTAAGCATCGCGTTGTCGATAATGTCATCGTGTATAAGGCTTGCCAAGTGTATAAGCTCTACTGCGCATGCCCTGTTTAAAACCGTTTTAGATGGGCTGGCACCCCACGACGACGCAAAAACAAGCATTGGCCTAATAGATTTGCCCTTTGTTGAAATGGAATCGCCCGCGTATTTTTTAAGCTTCCTGTCGAAAGCCGTTGCCTGCAAAGCCAAAGTACGCCTATATGCCGACAACTGTTTAGACATTGTCGCGGTAAAACTTTTTAAAGCGTCTGCTGCAACTTCCATATAGATTCAATACTTTAACATATGCGCATTTCTTGCAATTAAAAAATTGAATTTTCGAAAATCTTATGCTGTTATTTGTCCCATGCAGGACAATACTGTATATTCCATTTTGTTTTTTGCCGCCTGCCTATATTTGTTTAAAATGTGGGTTGACGATGCAAAGCATTTCAAAAAAAACGGCTCGCAAAGAAAGGGCTCTTTTGCGGGGGCTTCGTTTGTGCCAAAAGCAGCATTGTGCTTGGCCGCTACAGGGGCAATTGCGCTGCTTTTTGCCCAAACCCTTTTGGAAAGCAAATTAGGTTTTGCCGACCAGCAAAATAAAGTGGGGGCTTTTGCAATATTTTCGTGGGTGTCGGCAGCCTTTATAGAGGAGCTTGTTTTTAGGGGATACTTGGTTGTTCAAAACAAAGGCAAGCTTGCCCTATGCGCCTCAATTTTTGCATTCTCGTTTTTATTCGCCTTAATACACCCATTTTTGTGGGACTATAGCATACCCGAAAATGCGCCCTCAGTTTCGCTTGCAAACTTTTCGCTCAACTTTACAGGCAAAGCGTTGTTTTCTACCTCGTTTATATTTATAAACTCGCTTTTCTTTTACTTTATGCGATTTAACAAGTTAAACAAATCGCATTCTCTTTTGCCGTCAATTGTAGCGCACCTAAGCTACAACATAGGGGTATTTATAATAAAACTGCTTTGCGGCTATGTGGAATTTTAGCCGATGGATTTCCTGTTTAAGAATTGCCTGTTTTTAGCCCCAATGGCGGGCTATAGCGATGCCGCCTACCGCAGACTTTTAAAGTCTATGGGGGCAGACTTTTCTATAAGCGAATTTGTGCACAGCAATGCGGTTTTAAGCGGGGCAATTCCCGTTTTAGAAAGACTAAGGCAGGCCGAAAACGAGGGAATTAACGGCATTCAAATTTTCGGCAGCCAGCCCGAAAAAATCGCCGAATGCGCGCTGTATATAGAAGAGAATTTTGCCCCCGCTTTTATAGACATAAATTTTGGCTGCCCCGCGCAAAACGCGGTTGGCGCAAACGCAGGAGCCGCCTTACTAAAGACGCCCGAAAAAATGGTGCAGATAATAAAAACGGTTTCTGGTGCGCTAAAAAAAACTCCTCTTACCGCTAAAATGAGAACGGGATTCGACTCGCAACACATTATAGCCAAAGATGTTATACCTGAATTGGTAAAGGCGGGAGCTAAAATGATAACACTTCACGGCAGAACCGCAAAACAGGGATATACGGGCCCCGCTGACTGGGATATTATAGAAGAATGCGCCGAAATTTGCAAAGTGCCGCTTATAGGCAACGGCTCGGTAGAAAAACTTAGCGCAGAATTTTTGCAACATTCTAAATGCCATGGCTTTATGATTGGCAGAGCCGCCCTTATAGACCCGTGGGTTTTTGAAAAGGTAAAGGCAAAAATGAACAATGCCGAATTTTGCCCCCCTCCCGAAAAGGCGGCACTGCTACTTGCAAAAGACTACCTCAAGCAATGCGAGCTAGATTCTTTTGAGATAACAAAGTCGAAACTAACGCACCTAAAAGCGCAAATAGTTAAGTTTTTAAAGGGCGCGCGCGGATTCAAGCAAATAAGAATAAATTTGCTAAAGTGCGAAACATTTGAAGAAATTACAAATCTAATATACAACGAAAAACTATGAAATTTTTAATAAAATTTGCATTGCTTTTGGCAACGTTTTCGCTTGCGGCGCAGGAATATAGCTTCGATTTAAGCAACCCAAGCCACAGGCCCAAAATTTCAACGCCCGACGGCTCGGTTTCGCTTAGCGGCGAAGAAATTTTAAGCTGGAACGCCGCCTGCAAAAACTACGAGCTAGCCCTTAACAAGCTAGACGAAAAGGATTACGAAAACGCCCTATACCTTTCGCAACAGGCGGTAAGGCTTGCCCCCGAAAAGGTTTTTGAACGCTGGGCAATTTTAATTTTGCGCGGCGACGTTCTGCGCTTTGCCGGCAAATACGAAGAAGCGAGAAGCTTTTACCTAAAAGTTGCGCTGGACAAGCACTATTCGGGCGCAATTCAAGCACAGGCTCTGTATAAAACGGGGCTTTCGTACTACGACCAAAAAGAATACCTTAAAGCGCACCCCTATTTTGAACGCGTATATGTTTTGTATTACAAGCTGGAATATTGGGCAAGCCGCGCATATTTGTACGACGCAAAAGCATTTTACAAACTTAGGCAGTATAAGTTTACCTACAATATTTTAAGGGAATATTTATATAAGGCAAAGATACGCGAAGGCGAAATTTTTGAAGAGGCAAAAGCCCTGAATCTGGAAAACTTAAAAAACTTAAAGTAAAAACGTTATGCGCCCCGAATATTTTTTGGGGCGTTTTTTATTTGCCCTAACATTAAAAAGCTAAAGCGGCCTTTTTGCAAAACACATTGCCGAAACATTTTTATAGCCCGCCTTTTTAAGTGTTTTTGCACACTCGTTAAGTGTAGCACCAGTTGTCATAACATCGTCTAGCAAAACCAGTTTTATGTTTTTATCACAAACCGCACTTTCTTTTACGGCAAAGGCGTTTTTCACATTTTGCACCCTATTTTGGCGGTCTAGCATTGTCTGTGTTGGAGTGTCTTTTACCCTTACAAGCAAATCTAAAACGCCGCTAATGGACGGATTTTGCTTTGCCAAAATTTCGGCAATCTTTCGGCTTTGGTTGTAGCCGCGCTTTTGCAGCCTTTTGCGGTGGAGTGGAACTGGAACTAAAAAGGCGTTGTCTACAAATTCAAAATATCCCGAATTTTGCGCGAAAATCTTTGCAATATCTGGCAGCACATAAAGTCCTTTTCGGTATTTTAGCTCTTTTGCCAACTCGCAGGCGACTCCTTTGTAAAGACATGCGCACCAGCCTTTTTCGAAATAAAATTTTGTGCCGAAACATTTTACACAGGTGTCAGTACTGTCTATGGCAGAGCCTATTAAGGGCTCGCAACAGCGCAGGCACCTTGCGTTTAAATTTAAGTCCAGCGTTTCGGCGCAGTCTTCGCACAAGTACAAAAAAGAACCTTTCGGGTTTACCTTGCCGCACGACAAACATCTGCGGGCAAACAACAAATCCAAAAAGCCCTTTATTAAAGCCTTCACAAAAAAACTATTTTGCAAATTCGAATATATTTATTCTAGAGCAGCACGCTTTTGAATTAGAAAGCATATCTATGTCGGTTGGCTCGAAATTTGCGCTTTTTTGCTTCATGCCAAGTTTGTATTTAAACACAAAGTTGCCACCTTCGTTTTTTTGGTAGAAGCTTTCCATTTTTATGTTTGCGGTTTTGCACATACAAACCGGCGAGCCGTCGTATTCGGAGGGATAGTTTATATTAAAAACATCGCCCTTTTTAATTTCGTCTTTGCGCTGCATTACAGAGCCTACAAACTCGGCGCAATTTTCGCACACTACGCCCAGTTCGCGGTCTAAATCGGGCGAGCTTTCGTGTCTTATTCTGCACATTTCGTAAAACTCGCTCCTTAGCTGGAAAGACGCGGCAAAGGAAGGTATTAAGTGCCCTGCGCCCTCAACCGCCGCGGCGAATGTTCCCGAACTTAATATTAGTGGGAACGCAATATTATGCCCTATATTTATGCCCGAAAACACCAAGTCGGGCTTGGCGTTAGGCTCGTATAGATGGTTTATTGCAATGTTTACGCAGTCGGCAGGCGTTCCGCTAATTGTATGGCAATCGAAGCCGTAAAAGTCGTTTATCTTTTCGTGCTTAAGTTCGGCATGGCGCGAAAACGCCCTGCCTATCCAGCTTTGCTCTTTCGAAGGAACTACAATTTTAACTTCGCCCAACTCGGAAAGCGCAGCGGCCGTGCTTCTTAAAAACGGCGAACCAATGCCATCGTCGTTGCTGATTAGTATGCGCATTTATTTAGAAGCCAAATATGCGTTTATGTTTGCCGACGCCTTCTTTGCCTGCCCCATTGCGCTAATTACGGTTGCTGCCCCGCTTACTACGTCGCCGCCGGCATATACGCCCTCCATGGAAGTTTGCAAAGTTTCGGGGTCTACCTGCAAGGTGCCTTTAGGCGTAGTTGCAAGGTTTTTGCAAGTCATTGGGATAAGCGGGTTTGGCTTGTTGCCGATAGAAATTACAACGGCATCGCACTCTATCTGGAACTCGCTGCCGGGAATTTCTACCGGTTTTTGCCTGCCCGATGCATCGGGCTCGCTAAGCTCCATTTTTATGCACTCTATTGCCTTTACCCTTCCGCGTTCGTCCGCAATAATCCTTTTGGGGTTAGTTAAAAGGCTAAAGTTTACGCCCTCTTGCTCTGCGTGGTGAACCTCTTCGGCGCGGGCGGGCATTTGCTCTCTTGCCCTTCTATATACCAATGTAGATTTTGCCCCTATTCTAAGAGCCGTTCTACACGAGTCCATTGCAACGTTGCCGCCGCCTACGGTTACTATGTGCTTTGCCCTTATTGGCGTTGTGCCGAATTCGGGGAAATTATACGCCTTCATAAGGTTAAACCTAGTAAGAAATTCGTTTGCCGAAAATACGCCGACACTGCTTTCGCCCTCGATATGCATAAACTGCGGCAACCCCGCGCCCGAACCTATAAATACGGCGTCGAACTTAAGTTCTTTCATAAGTTCTTCTACGGTTTTCATTCTGCCCACCAGATAGTCTAGATGTACTTTTACGCCAAGTTTTTTAATTTGCTCTACTTCGTACATTACAATGCCCTTGGGAAGCCTAAACTGCGGAATGCCGTAGCTAAGCACGCCCCCAGGCAAATGAAGGGCTTCAAAAACCTCAACTTCGTGTCCCGAAATCGCAAGAGTTGCCGCCGCCGTAATGCCTGCCGGCCCGCAGCCAATAACCGCAACCCTCTTTCCCGTAGACGGAGCCTTTTGGGGAAGCTCTTCCATATTGTTTTCACGCACATAGTCGGCTGCGAAACGCTCTAGCGAGCCAATGGCAACGGGCTTGCCCTTTATGCCCAAAATGCAGTGGCCTTCACACTGGTTTTCCTGCGGACACACTCTGCCGCACACAGCGGGCAACGCCGTTTGCAGCTTAAGTTTTTCCGCCGCGCCCTTTGGGTTTTCAAGCGCGATTTCATGTATGAAAGCGGGAATATTTATGTTTACCGGACACCCCGAAACACACCTTGGTTTGGGGCATTGCAGGCAGCGTGTAGCCTCTTTTACGGCATCTTCAAACGAAAACCCGTAGGGCACTTCCTCGAAATTTGTGGCTCTACGCTTTGGGTCTTGTTCGGGCATAGCCGTTCTGGGAAGGCCCGAAGCCTTTATTTTTCTTTGTGGATTTTGGTTATTGTCCATTTGCTTTTCCGTTTAAATTTATTGATGGCATTTTCCGTTGTGGTGGCGAGGAATTGCGTCTACTTCAAGCAAAGTATACGCGCTTCTGCGCTTTGCCAGTTCGTCGAAATCTACGCCTTTTAGGTCGAAGAAAGGCCCGTCTACGCAGGCAAATTTTACATCGCCGCAAACGCTTACGCGGCAGGCCCCGCACATACCCGTACCGTCCACCATAATCGGATTTAGCGCGCACAGTGCTTTCTTTTGAATTTCGGCGGCAACTTTCGACGCCTGTTTCATCATAAACACGCAACCAATCGAAACGAACATGTCAAACTGGTCTTTGCGCGATTTCATAACATCGGCGCAACCGCCCTTAAGGCCTTTTGTGCCATCTCGGGTAGAAACAATAAGCTCGTCGCAAACCGATTTTAATTCGTTTTCAAAATAAAGCAGATACGCGCTTGAAGCCTCTATTGAAACCGCAACTTTTGCGCCTATCTTCCTAAGCTCTCTTGCAATGGGATATACCGCGCCTATTCCGTAGCAGCCGCCGCTAAGCAAAACCGAATCGGTGCTTTTTACTTCGCTTAGGTCTATGGGCGTGCCCAAAGGACCGCTGACGTGGGCTACATAGTCGCCCGCCCTCTTTGCGCCCAATTCCGCGCTAGAGCGGCCAACTTCCTCTATAATAAACCTTATCCATCCCTCTTGGGCGTTCCAGTCTATAATTGTAAAGGGCGAGCGTTCGCTGTGCTTGTTTGCCAGCAACACTGCAAATTGCCCCGCTTTTGCATACTTTGCAATTTCGGAAGCCTTTATCTTTAACGCATGGAAATTGGGAGCCAGCGTAATGTTTTCCAACACCAAACAGGCGTTGAATTTGTCGACATTCTCCTCCTTTTCGGGGGCTTTTTCGAAGCCCAAAAGCTCCAAGTCGGGCACCAGTTCAACAAGGCTATGTCCGAAGAAATATCTGGGCAAAATGCTATGCGAATAGGGCCTGCTGTGGACGGGCGGCGCTTTCTTTTCGATAACCGACCCCTTTACACCCAATGCCGAACAAATGCAGCTTAGTACAACCTCGAAATTAAGCGATTTGCCGAATGGCTTTATCTTGCCGTTACGCTCGTCCAACACGCGGGCGGCAACAACAGCCTTTGCCTTTTTCTGTGTTTTTGTAGAAAGAAAATCGGCAACAAAAATATTTTCGAAGCTATCGGTCAAGCTTTCCGGGATATAGTCGCCAACCGAAAATACGTCTTTAAACTCTCCGTTTTTAATGCGTTCGGCAAGTTCGCCAGGAAGCTCTTTAGAACCCGATTCTATAAATTCGGCGTGCCCATTTTTAAATTCGGACAAACCTTTAAGCAGCGATTTTATATTGTCTCCCACAATAGAGCTTGCCAAAATCAAAAGCTTGTTTTGCGAATTTTTAAGGCTTTCGGCAATGTATTCAATAAGTTCTGCCTCTTCGGCGGGAACAAGGTCGCGCCCGCGCAAAACCGAGCTAAGCCCAAGCCTGTGTTTTGCGTTTACAACCTGCGGGTATACAAATTTGCCGTTTACACACAATGCGTTTTCTGGATTCAACGCCTTTGCCGATGTAGCTATTAAGCGGCCGTCTTTAATCTTCAATTTAAGTTCGCACTTTTTACCGCAAAACTCGCAGTTGCCAATACACTCGCTTTCGGCGGCCCCATACCACTTCGACCACCTGTCGGTAAGCGAGCCCGTGGGGCATTCGTCTACACAGGCACCGCAGAACATACATTCTTCGCTGCTCCACGGGTTGTCGAACGCGCTTGTTACCCTTGCAAACTTGCCGCGGCTAGAAATGGAAATTGCGGGGTTGCCGTTGTGCATCTTTGCGCACGTTCTAACGCAAATGCCGCACAATACGCAAAGGTTGTAGTCGCGGTCTATAAACGGATCGCGCTTGTCGATTTTCGAGATATCGTAGTTTACGGGCAAATTCATTTCCCTTGTAAACGAACCCATTGCAATGCCCCTTAGCCCGCAAACGGGACGGTTTGAACACGCGCCGCACCTTGTAGACGCCCCGGCCTTTGAGGGAGTTTTCTTTACGCTTTCGCAATCCAAACGCGAATCGCACGAAAAACACGGAGAAGGGTGCGCGCTCATCAAAAGCTCTAGAGTTCTTTGACGCTGTTTTTCCAGTTGCTCGGTATTTGTTCTTACAACCATGCCTTCGGCCGCTGGAGTTGTGCACGCCGTGGGAGTTCCCCTCATATTTTCTATTTCCACAACGCAAAGCCTGCAAGCTCCGTAGGGTTCAAGCTCTTCGTGTGCGCATAGCGAAGGGATAAACAACCCCGCGTTTCTGGCGGCCTGCAAAACGGTCATACCCGTTTGGGCTTCAACAATAACGCCGTCGATAGTCAAATTAAATTTTGCCATAATAATATTAGTACCTTTCCACCGCAGAGAATTTGCATGCCTGATAACATGCCGAACACGATATACATTTTGTTGCGTCTATGCTGTAGGGCTTGCCCTTTTCGCCGTGGGCTGCCCCTGTAGGACACGCCCTCGAGCACATCGAACAGCTCTTGCACTTTTCAGTGTTAATCTTAAAGTGCACAAGTTTTCTGCACGCCTTTGCGGGGCATTTTTTGTCTTTAATATGGGCAATGTATTCGTCCTTAAAATATCTTAGCGTTGTCAAAATCGGGTTCGGAGCCGTTTGCCCCAAACCGCATAACGACGATTGTTTCATTGTAAAGGCGATTTTTTCGAGCGTATCCAAATCTTCCATAGTCGCCTCGCCCGCCGTTATCTTTTCAAGAATCCTTAAGGCATGTTGCGTGCCCATTCTGCAGGGAACGCACTTGCCGCACGACTCGCTTTCGGTAAACGAAAGGAAGAACTTTGCAACTTCAACCATGCAGGAATCTTCGTTCATTACAACCATGCCGCCCGAGCCCATAATAGAGCCAACGGCACCCAAGCTTTCGTAGTCTACCGAAATATCCAAATGTTCGGGAACCAAACATCCGCCCGAAGGCCCGCCTGTTTGAACCGCCTTAAACTTTTTGCCGTCGGCACAACCCCCGCCAATTTTGTTGATAATGTCGCCAAGCTTTATGCCCATTTCAACTTCAATCAGACCCGTTCTGGCAATTTTGCCCGCAAGCGAAAAGGTTTTTGTGCCCTTGCTTTTTTCAGTGCCAAGCGAAGCGTAGTAGTCGGCACCCTCGCGCATTATCGACGACACCGCAGCCAAAGTCTCCACATTATTGATGTTTGTGGGCTTGCCGAACAAGCCCTTGTTTGCGGGGAAAGGCGGCTTCGGCCTTGGCATTGCCCTGACGCCTTCTATAGAACCCATAAGCGAAGTTTCTTCGCCGCAAACGAACGCGCCCGCGCCCTTTTTTATTCTAACTTCAAAATAGTAACCGTCTTTATTCTTTAAAATGCCGGCCTCTTCAGCTTGGACAATGGCTATTTGCAGACGCTCTATTGCCAATGGATATTCGGAACGCACATATATGTAGCCACAATGCGAGCCTATGGCATATGCGCCTATCATAAGACCCTCTATAACCGAATGTGGGTCGCCCTCTAAAACGGACCTGTCCATAAACGCCCCCGGGTCGCCCTCGTCGGCATTGCATATAATATATTTTTCGTCGGCTTTCGAAGCTGCGGCAAAGCTCCACTTTAAGCCCGTTAAAAAGCCCGCGCCGCCGCGGCCGCGCAAACCGCTTTTTTTCATCTGCTCGATAAGGTCTTCCGGCGTTAGGTTCAACGCATTTTGCAAGCCTTGATACCCGCCGCGCGCCACATAGTGCTCGAACGATTCTGGGTTTATAAGCCCTGTGTTTCTAAGCACAAAGCGTTTTTGCAGCTTTATCATTTCGTGCTCTTTAAAGGGAACAATGCCGTCTACTGCGTTTTCGCCCATAACCGCCAATGCCTTGTTCTTTAAAATTTCGCCCTTTTGCAGGTGCCCAAAAACAAGCTTTTCCACATCGGCAACAGAAACTTTACCGTATAAAATAGGGTCTGCATTTTCGGCGCGAACTTCAACTAATGGTTCGGCATAGCAAAGGCCTATGCAGCCCGTTTCAACAAGCTCTACTTTGCTGGAAATGCCCGCCTTTTGCAGCTGATTTTTAAATTCGGCAATAATGTCGAGCGCACCGGCGGCTCTTCCGCAGGTGGCGGCCCCCACCATAACCCTTGCCTTCTTGGGAGACGAAAATTCCTCCCAAGCCTTTTTGCTTTCGGCAATAATTTTATCGCTTAAAACTTTCATTATTTCAACTCTCCCAAAAGCTTTTCAAGTTGCGGCAAGGTTACCCTTGCGTAAACCTGGTTGTCTATAACAATGGCAGGGGCAAGCGCACACGCGCCCAAACACGCAACGCGCTCTATCGAGACGAGCCCGTCCGGGGTAGTTTCGCCCTCTTTTATGCCCAATCTTTGCTCTATTGCAGCCAATAGATTTGCCGAACCCTTAACGTGGCAGGCAGTGCCCCTGCAAACCTTAACAACGTGCTTGCCGGGTTTTATAAATTTAAATTGGGCGTAAAAACTCGCCACCGAATAAATGTCGCTTTTAGAGATTCCGAAATGCTTTGCAAGGCATTCTACGGCTTCGGACGAAATATACCCGTCTTTTTCCTGAACCATTTGCAATGCCGGAACCAGATATTCGCGCTTTTGTGCAAATTGCGCGCATACTAATTCAAGGGTTTTATCGTTCATAATCTGTTGTCTAACAATCTTTGTATGGTAAATACATTCCCAATACTTGGGTAAATTTTGCAATTTTGCAAGCAATAAAACCCGCCGTTGGCAAATTGCAGTAAAGCCATAAAAAACTTGAACTTTTGCTTTAATATAGAATATTGTTCGGAGTATGAGAATTTATTTAACCGCGTTTTTATCTCTTTTGGCAACTTTAACGCTTTCGGCCGAGAGCGTTAGCATTGGCGGCTCCGACTTGTTGGCAGCTTCGCTGCAAGCACCGTTGCAGGAAGTTGCAAAAACCGACAACATATCGCTAAAGATTGATATGATGGGGTCCATGTCGGCAATTAAAAAGCTTAAAAGCGACAAAATAGATATGGCGGTTATTGCCGTAATACGCGGCACCGAAAGCTCGCTAGACGGCATAAAGCTTATTCCCCTTTGCTATCAGGGCGCGGTTGTAGTTGTAAACCCCGTAAACTCGCTCAGGGAAATTTCAATGGAACAGCTAAAATCCATATTCTGCAAAAGCAGCAAACAAAAGGCCGACCAGTGGCAGAATATGGGAATAAAGAATATGCACTCTATACAAGCGGCAACAACGGGGCTGCACGACAACTTAGTTGTTGAACTTTTCAAAAACAAAGCGTTTGCCGGCTTTAACTTAGGCGAATGGGTAAATATTATCGACAACAAATCCGACCTTAAAAGGTTTGTTGAAAGCAACAATTCCACAATAGCCATTGTAGGCAAACCTATGGAAGGCACAAAAACAATTCCTGTTTCTGCAACGAATGCCGACGGCGGCAAGTTGTATTCGGTTTTGCCATCTTGCGAAAGCATGCATAATAACGACTACGTTATGAATTTGCCATTTTACATTGCATTTAAACCAAAAAACGCAAAAAAAGTTAAGGCTTTTGCAAAAGCATTGCTTAACGACAGCACTGCAAAAGAGATGGACAGGAACGGCTTTTACCCCGTGCCCGAAAATTTCCGAAAAAATTTCATTTTCGAGCTTGACATGATAAAATAAATATGCACTATTGGTCGAATAATTTACTTCACCTGCGGGCATAGCTCAATTGGCTAGAGCGCGACCTTGCCAAGGTCGAGGTTGTGAGTTCGAGACTCATTGCCCGCTCCACTTTCAAAAAAAATGCGTTAAGTTTTCTTAACGCATTTTTTGTTTTTACGCACCGAATTAACCCGCACGCACCGCCCGGGCACGGTTGCACAAATTCAAAATACAGCTTGACCGCAAAGGCTGGCAATGTGTACTATCGGTCTTAATGGCTAGCCTAGAACAAAACTACTTTTGCCGCGCACGTTATGAAATTTAGATTTAAGTCGTATGTAAACAATTGGAATTCGGTAACACTCTTTCCTTTGGCCGGGCAGCTAAAGGGCTATAATAAAGAGTCGTTTTTATGCGATATGCGCTCGGGCTTTAATGTGGCGGTGCTGTCTTTCCCCGTAAATATGGCGTATGCGCTGGTGGCAGGGCTGCCGCTTTCATACGGCATTTTCGGCGGCATTGCGGCCTCCATTATAGGGCTTATTTTCTGCAACTCGGTTTACCTTACTTTCGGGCCTAGCAACGCTTCGGCAGTTATGCTTTTAAGCGCGTTCGCGGCGGGCTCGCTTACAAGCGAAGCCGCAAAAGTGGCGGCCTTGCCGAACATTCTTTTAATGGTGGCGGCAATGATGGTTCTTATTAGTGTATTTAAGCTTACCTTTGTAATATCGTATATATCAAGAACGGTAATTGTAGGCTATGTAACGGCGTCGGCACTGCTTATTGTGGCAAACCAAATGGGCAATATGTTCGGCTTTTCCTACCCAGAAGGCAGCGACCCTATTACGCTTATAGACACTGTAAACGTAACCATTGCGTCGCTCGGCGGTACAAAGGCGTCTTCGGTGGCAATGCTTTTGCTTACAATATTTATTTTTATACCCCTTAAACGCTATGCCAAAAAACTGCCGGCCGAGGGGATTTCGCTTATATTAGTTGGCGTAATTTCGTATGTAGCAATAGAGTATTTTGGAGCTAAAATAGATTGCCTTAGCAAAATAAGCGTGTCGTCTTGGCAGCTTACAACGCCCGACTTTTCGGTTTTGGGAATCAAAGAATCGGCAAACTTTGCATTGGCTATAACGATATTGGTTATTATCGAGGCCTTTTCGATAGGCAAGAGTTTGGCGGCACAACGCGCCGACAGGCTCGACACAAACCAGCAGATGTTCGCTTTGGGAATTTCGAACGCCGCCTGTGCGCTAAGCTCGTCTACGCTGGCGTCGGGCTCTATGACGCGCTCGACTTTGGCGGTAAATAGCGGGGCAAAAACCACGGTGTTTAATTTGTTTACCGCAATTTTTACTGTAATTGCAACGCTTTTGTTCGGCTCGGCAATTTCGTATGTGCCAAAGGCTACATTGGCCTTGGTTGTGGTATATACAAGCATAACTTTAATAAAACCTGCCGTAATAAAAGTTGCGCTAAAAAGCACGCATTCCGATGCCATTGTGTTTTTAATAACATTTCTTTCGGGCGTAATTTTTACTTTAGACATTTCAATATATGCGGGGATTATCGCCTCTATCTTGCTATTCCTTAAAAAGGCAAGCGCGCCCGAAGTTGTGGAATATGCCATAGGAGACAACGGCGAACTAGACCCAATAAAACAGCGTAACGATAGCAACACCCCCGAAATTTCCATAGTTCACGTCGAAGGCAATATGTTTTTTGGGGCTTCCGACGTTGTACAAAACCAGCTTAGAAGAATTGCCGCCGACCCTAACCTTAAAATTCTTATAATAAAGCTGCGCAACGCAATCAATATAGACGCAACCAGCGTGCTAGACATAGAGGAACTGGCAAGCCGAATGAAGGAATCGGGCCGCAGACTTATTTTGTGCGAGGCCAGGCAAGACACAATGCGCGTGTTTAAAAATTCGGGCGGTCTGCAGTTTATTGGAGCCGAAAATATCTTTGAAAACGACGAGGATAACCCAACCCTTTCGGCGGCGCGCGCAATAAAATTTGCCCGAAACATTATAGGCGACAAAAATATTCGCCTTACAATTTACGCAAACAAAAAATTGTAAAATAAAAAATTCAAACACAAAAAAGATTATATGATAAGGAACACAAAAACAATATTCGCAGTATTTGCTGCACTTTGCCTTTCGGCTCAACTTTTTGCCCAGCTATATTTTGTAGGCAATTCCGACAAGAACCCGCTTGCATATAAATGCGGCGAAGAAATGGTTTTTAGCATATCGCTTTTCGACGGCGACAAAATTAAAACTGGACAAAAACTTATATGGCATATTAGCGGCGACGACGGGCAAGCCCTGCAATCGGGAACGTCTATTTCCGGCGAAAATCCGCTTGTGCTTACCGCAAAGTGCAATAAACCGGGTTTTGTAAGGGTTAGGGTTTTTGCGGTAGACGACAACGGCAAAAAAATAGACAGCAAGCTTATAAAGCAATGGGGAAATACAACAACTGTAGACTTTCAAGGCGGTGCCGGTGCCGAAATAGAAAAGATTGAAAATTCGGGCAAGGCCCCCGAAGATTTCGACGCATTTTGGCAGCGCCAACTTGCAGCCCAGTCAAAAATCGAACCGAAGCACACAATAAAAAAATTGCCCGAATTTTCGAAAGGCAACTTCGAAGCTTACCAGCTTAGCATAGACTGCCTTGGCAAACCCGCAAAGGCGTTTATAACGATTCCAAAAAATGCAAAGCAAAAATCCTTGCCTTTAATTGCACTGTTTCACGGTTATGGCGTTAGCCGAATTAACCCCACGTTTAGCGAAAATGCAATAACGCTTTCTGTTTTGCGCCACTCGTACGACACTCTAAAAGACGCTGCCTATTATAAGGCAAAGGCAAACGGCGAACTTAAAGGCTTTGGGCTTAGCGCAAGCGAAAATAAAAATCCCGAAAACTGCTATTTTAAATTTATGGTTATGCGCGACCTTAGGGCTTTGGAATATGCCAAGAAAAATATAGCCGAATGGAACGGCAAAGACCTAACGGTTAAAGGAGGCAGTATGGGCGGATTTCAGGCACTGTTTGTTGCGGCGCTCGACAAAGACGTAAGCTTATGCTGCGCCGATATTCCGTGGATGACCGACCTTTGGGCGTCTGACTGCGATTCTGCGCGCCAGCCTTGCGAATTTAAACCGCAATGGACCCCGCAAATAAGGTATTTCGATGCTACAATAGCAGCACGAAGGATAAAATGCCCCGTGCAAATACGCGCTTGGCTCGGAGACTACACTTGCCCGCCCGCAGGGGTAATGGTGTTATACAACAATATTTCATCTGCAGCTTCAATCGACTTTGGGCAAAACGGCACCCATAGCGGCTCGCGCACTAAACCCGAAAAATCAAAGCACTTTTCGCTTAAAAAGAATTTTTAACAACAAAAACAGGCGGCACTAAAAACCGCCTGTTTTTTTGCGGTTGCCGCCCAAGATGCATATAATGGCTTAGCCTTTAAAATACTCGTCGGGGTCAAAACCATCTACATACAACTTTGCGCCGTGTTGCATAAGCAATTTTTGCATTATAAGCAAGTTTTCAACCGAGCTTCCTTCCATTTCCTCAAAAGAAATATCAGTATTAACTATACTAAGTATGCTCGATTGTATATACCATGAATATGGCTCGTCTATAATGCTGCAGTTGTGATTTGGGTTGGCCCCGTTTTCCAACAAAAATTCCATAATTTCGTAAGCTTGGGGATAACACGTTTCAGTTATGGCATTAAAGCAGTCAACCCCGTAAAAATCTATGTCTGCTCCGTTATCTAGCAGCTCTTTCATAATTGAAATGCGCAAATCTACATCGCGTTTTATTTCTTCGGGTGGTTTAAGTTTATAGTCATCTTTATTGTATCTATAAAAATCGTCCACACAAGCCACAAGCGGACTATCTCCGCCTTCGTCAAAACCATTTGGGTCTGCGCCGTTGGCCAATGCCTGTTTTACAGCACTTATGTTTAGCTGTTCGCAAGCTTTGTGCAAAGCCTTTGTCGCGCTTTCGTCTGGGTTATATACATTCATTTTGTTATAGTGCACCAACAACAAAATTCTGGGCGAAATTTCCACAAAAAAATCTTTTATTTCGTCCCACGAATACGATCTTCTGGCAGAGGAATACTTGTAACCCGACAAATCCGGCGAGTAGCCTGCCCAACAAGAAAGATCATCTTTATCCAAAATATATGTCACCTTTATTTGTTCGTTTCTGTCGCAAAAATCATCTTCAAGTGTTTCGCTTTCGCGAATAACTTGCTCGTATACAAAAATTTTTTTGGAATTGGCAACCTCTTTTAAAAGCTCCCAAAATCTGGCAATTCTTGTAGCCAAAGGGGAGTCGCTGCTTTGTTCAAATTCCACAAACCTAAACCCACAGCCTTCGTCTTTCCAGTAGGGTTTGCCAAAGCAAGAATCGTATATATCTTCTTTTGCAAAAACAAGCAATGCTTCCTGCCACACTTGGGTAGCGTAATAAAAACGCAATGTCATATGGCGTGTTCTTTCTATTCCACAACTACACCACCCTTTTATTTGCGTAGTGTCTTTTAAAGCTACAGGGCAATAACCGCAGTCGTATGTAAGGCGAATTTCGTTTGCAAGCTTAAACTCTTCCACCGTAAAAAGTTCGTCAATACATTTTCTATTTCTATATTTCGATATACCCATTTTATTATGCAAAAAATTTATCCACACTTTCGCTGCAAATCAAGCACTTATTTCGCAGTGAAAAATCACATAAATATCAACAAATGACAACAAAATTTAAGTTTTATCGAGCAACAATCCTACGCAAAAAGATACCACGTTGGCAGACACGACAATATGAACGATTTGGCTTTTTAAATACAGCAACACAGAAAATTATATTTGCCGCATTAATTTTCCCGAGATTTGGTACGTTGGTTTTGGGACGTATGATATAATCATCTTATGCTTCTGCGACATGCTCGCCAACGGACTTATATTTATTCGATGCCTATGTAAAAGTATTTTATGTCGTCATCCTCTTTCCCTAAGCTTTTTAGCAATTTTATTGTGTTAAACAAAGAAATCTTGGAAAAGATAGGAAGAGTTTCTGTATCTTTAATTATTCCATAATATATTTTCCGCTTTTCTGGAACATCGGCTGAAACCTCCTGTTTAAATTTTGTTCGATAAATTTTATTTTTGCTATTCGCTAGCTGTTCAGAAACAACGCCTTGGTTCCATAAATGGCTCAAAGACGAAGAGCTTTCGGCCTTTTTTATATGAATAAAAGACTTTTCCGCTTTATCGTAAATGTCGCAAATTTCTATCTTACTGTATCCTTCTATATTTAGACATTTTTTGTCTAGCAAAAATCGAGTTCTATCGTCGCATACTCTCCTGTTATACGAGTCCTCCCTTTCTGTCTGCTTTACATTGGGCAGAAAGTTTGGGATTTTATGTTTGTTTATAGAATCATTTATTTCTTTTAGAAAATC
>JAXFOH010000007.1:0-54612 GCA_034180465.1 Opitutales bacterium | reverse complement strand
CCTCGTTGTTTCGGCCGCCGACGGTCCTATGCCCCAGACACGCGAGCACATCTTGTTGGCTCGTCAGGTAGGCGTTCCCCAGATCGTAGTATTCTTGAACAAATGCGACTTGCTCGACGACCCCGAATTGCTCGACTTGGTTGAAATGGAAGTTCGCGACTTGCTCAAGAAATACCAATACGACGGCGACAATATCAAAATCATTCGCGGCTCGGCTACGCAGGCTCTCGAAGGCAAAGAATTTGGCGTAAACTCCATCAACCAGTTGATGGACGCTATCGACTCGGAAATTCCCGAACCCGTACGCGACACCGACAAGCCCTTCATGATGAGCGTTGAAGACGTATTCTCGATCACAGGTCGTGGTACAGTTGCAACAGGCCGTATCGAACGTGGCGTTGTAAAGGTTAACGAAGAAGTTGAAATCGTCGGCTTGGGCGAAACAATGAAAACAACCGTAACTGGCGTTGAAATGTTCCGCAAGACTCTCGATCAGGGTCAGGCAGGCGACAACGTTGGCTTGCTCTTGCGCGGTATCGAAAAAGACCAAATCCAGCGCGGTCACGTTATTGCAAAGCCCGGTTCTATTCATCCCCACACGAAGGCTAAGGCTGAAATCTACGTTCTTACCAAGGACGAAGGTGGCCGTCACACTCCCTTCTTCACAAACTATCGTCCGCAGTTCTTCTTCGGTACAGCCGACGTTACTGGCGTTTGCAAACTTCCCGAAGGCACAGAAATGGTTATGCCCGGCGACAATGTTTCCATCGAAATCGACTTGCAAAAGCCCGTTGCTATGGAAAAAGGTCAGCGTTTCGCTATCCGCGAAGGTGGCCGTACAATTGGTGCAGGCCGCGTAAGCGAAGTTTTAAGCTAATTTAGCTTAGGCACAATATCCCGTTTGCCGCCTTTTATGGCGGCGACGGTGTATTTTTTTATTTTAAAAGAGAATTACAGGGGTGTAGCGCAATTGGTAGAGTAGTGGTCTCCAAAACCATCGGTTGGGGGTTCGAGTCCCTCCGCCCCTGCCACTTCCCACAAGGCAAAAAAATGGCAAATCCTTTCAGCAAAATCAGACAATATTACAGAGAAACCGTTGCCGAACTTAAAAAAGTTGCATGGCCAAACGGAAAAGAAATTAGAGCGTCTATGGTAATGGTTTTCGTATCGTTGGCCATTTTAGGCGCTTTTTTGGGTCTTGCCGACTTTTCCATATACAATGTAATAGGTCTGCTGACCGACTTGGTCAGAAGCGCACACTAAGCCAACGGGGTTAATAAATAGGTATGTCAAGCTTAGATACAAGCAATCGTAAGTGGTATGCGGTGCAGGTTCGCACCAATATGGAGAAAAAGGTTCAAGCGTCTCTTATAAATCAGATAGAGCTTAACGATATGTCGGAGTATATCTCCAAAGACGACATACTTGTTCCCGAAGAAAAGGTTACCACATATAAGGACGGCAAAAAGCAGGATCCGAAGCCCCGCAAGCTTTTCCCGGGCTACGTTTTCGTTAAAGTTAAGCTTTACGATGACGACGACAAATTGATAGAAGCCCCCTGGTATTTTGTAAAATCAATAAACGGCGTTACCAATTTTATGGGCGGCACAAGGCCTACCCCTTTGCGCGACAAAGAAATTAAGGCATTATTAGCCCAGCTTGAAAACTCGCAAGAAACCGTAAAGACCGACATAAAATACAAGGTTGGCGACAATGTAAAGATAAATGAGGGACCCTTTATGAGCCTTACCGGCGTTATAGAGGAAATCGACTCGGCAAACGGAAAATTGAAGGTAAGCGTTTCGATTTTCGGCAGATTTACTCCCGTAGAGCTAGACTATAAACAAGTAAGCTACGCGGAAGAATAGAATTTATTATATTACGATAAAGCCTCTAAAAAAAGATATAAAAAGGTCATAAAATGGCAAAAAAAGTAGTAAAAGTAGTTAAGTTGCAGTTGCCCGCAGGCGCGGCCAACCCCGCTCCTCCGGTAGGCCCCGCATTGGGTGCGGCCGGCGTCAACATTATGGCGTTCTGCAAAGAATTCAACGCACGTACCAAAGACCAAACGGGTATGATTTTGCCCGCCATAATCTCGGTATATCAAGACAAGTCTTTCTCGTTCATTCTTAAAAGCCCGCCGGCTTCGGTTCTCATCAAGAAGGCCGCAAAGCTCGCTTCGGGTAGCGCAAAGCCCAACACCGACAAGGTAGGCAAAATCACAGCAGCCCAGGTTGCCGAAATTGCCAAGCTTAAGCAGAAAGACCTTAACGCCACAACCCCCGAAGCCGCCGCAAAAATCATTGCAGGCACAGCTCGCTCGATGGGTGTAGATGTTGTTGGCTAGTAAAAAATATTTAGGGCTTTTTAGGGTTTGTTCTCCAAAAGGCCCCTTAACATAAAAACAAAAACCGCACTGCAACCAAGCAGGAGACAAACAAAAAAGTCATGGTAAAAAGAAGCAAAAAATATAAGGCGTCTTTGGCGAATGTAAAAGACGCGCCTGTGGCAATAGCAGAAGCTGTGGAAGCTCTCTCGAAAATGCCCAAGGCTAAGTTCGACGAAACCGTTCAGTTGTCTGCCAAGATACAGCTGGACCCCAAACAGGCTAACCTCAGTATCAGAGGTACGGTTCGCTTGCCTAACGGCAGCGGCAAAAAAGTTAGAGTTTTGGTTTTCACCGAAAACGCAAAACAGGCTCTCGATGCGGGTGCCGACTTTGCCGGTTTGGACGATATGATTAAGAAAATTGAAGACGGTTGGCTCGATTTCGACGTTGCCGTTTCCACTACTTCGGCTATGAAGTCGGTTCGCAAAGCCGCCAGAGTTTTGGGCCCGAGAGGCTTAATGCCCAATCCCAAAAGCGGCACCGTTACAGACGACATCGAAACAGCTGTTAAAGAAGTTAAGGCTGGCCGTGTAGAATACAAAATGGACAAAACGGGCAACATTTGTATCGTTATCGGCAAGCGCAGCTTCAGCAACGAAAAGTTGGTTGAAAACGCAAAGGCAGCTTACGCAAGCCTTATGTCGGTTCGTCCCGAAACGCTCAAGGGCAAGTATATCGACACATTAACCTTAAGCGCAACAATGACTCCGGGTCTTAAATTGAATCCGGTAATGGGAGAATAGGAGTTTTACACAAATGAGACCGGAAAAGAAATACCTTATAGATGAAGCCGTTGCCCACATTGCCGACTCCGACTATGTGTTCTTGATGAACTTTACAGGCGTAACGGTTGCAGCAGCAAGCGACTTGCGCAAACAGTTGGCCGAAAAGGGCGCACAGTTTCACATTGTAAAGAACACCATTTTCGAAATTGCCGCAAAATCGCGCGAATTGCCCGATATGTCGGAATTTCTCAATGGGCCTACAGGTGTTGTAGCTGGCGGCAAATCGCCCACAGAAGTTGCAAAGATTCTTGTAGACTTCCTTAAGAGCAACGACAGAGCCGATGTTAAAGTTGGCGTGCTCGACAAGAAGCTTTTGAACAAAGACGAAATTGAAGCTCTCAGCAAGCTTCCCAACCTCGATGGTATCCGCTCGATGTTGCTTTCGACTATCTTGTTGGCGGCTCCTCAGGGCTTGTTGAACGTAATCAAGGCAAAGAGCGAAAAAGAAGAAGCTCCCCAGGCCTAATTACGGCGGCAATAATTCGCCTGCAATTTTTTGCACTTAAAAGTTGCAGGCTTTAAAAACAAAAAACAATCTAACAAAAATTTATTTCCCGAAGGCAAAATGCCCCAGGGAATGTCAAAAAAAACAACTAAAGAATAAGCTTAGGGAACGCAATTGTTCCTTAAACGCCCGAAAGGGTACTAAGCGTTCAAAGGAGATAAACAAAATGGCAGAAGTAACAAAAGAACAAGTAATAGAATTCCTCAGCGGCCTCACAGTTCTCGAAGCAGCTGCTTTGGTAAAAGAACTCGAAGAAAAATGGGGCGTAACAGCATCGGCTCCCGTTGCTGCAGTAGCAGTAGCAGGCGGCGCAGCTCCCGCAGCTGAAGAAAAAACAGAATTCACAGTAGTTCTCAAGGCTGCTGGCGCAAACAAGATTGCAGTTATTAAAGAAGTTCGCGGCATAACTGGTCTCGGCTTGAAAGAAGCCAAGGAATTGGTTGACGGCGCTCCCAAGCCTGTAAAAGAAGGCGTAACTAAGGACGAAGCAGCCGAAATCGAAAAGAAATTGACTGCAGCAGGCGCAACAGTTGAAATTAAGTAATTAACTTGATTATCAACTTTTAAGCTGATTTACGGATAGGCAAAGCCCCTAAAATAGAGGCTTTGCTTGCCCTTTTTATTAAAATAGCGGCGATTTAAAAAATTTTTTAGCGGAAAAATCGAAGCGACTTGCAGGTTGAAAAATTGAGCAAGTAAAATAAATTCACCATACAAAATCATAAATATATGTCAGAGCGAAGAAACTTTGGTAAGTTGCAAGAGGTAATAGGGTTGCCTAACCTTATTGAAAACCAGCTGAATTCCTATGCGGAATTTTTGCAGAAAGACGTTGCGCCCAATAAGAGGGCATTGGTGGGGCTTCATGCGGTATTTAGCGAAATATTCCCCATAACAAGCTATGACGAAAAGATTAAATTAGAGTACGTTTCCTACCGTTTCGACGGCCCAAAACACTCGGAAGACGAATGCATTAAGGAAGGCCTTACCTATTCGGTTTCTTTGTATCTTACTTTGAGGTTGACAGAAGGCGACAATACGCGCGACGAAGAGCTTTACATGGGGGAACTTAATATGATGACATCGCGCGGGTCGTTTATTGTAAACGGCGCAGAACGCGTTGTTGTAAGCCAGTTGCACCGTAGCCCCGGCATATGCTACGAGGAAGCTTTGCACTCTTCGGGCAAAACACTGTTTTCCTTCAGATTGATACCCGACAGGGGTACTTGGGTTGAAGTTCAGTTCGACCAAAACGACTTGTTATACGTTTATATAGACCGCCGCCGCCGCCGTAGAAAGTTTTTGATAACAACTTTGTTGCGTGCAATGGGCAAAAGCTCGAACGGCGAAATCATTGAGCTGTTCTACGATGTTCAGGATATGACCACAAGGAAGGCCGAAAAGATGGAAAATGTTTCCAACTACGTTTTGGCCGAAGCGGTAACCGACCCCGACAGTCAGGGCAAGGGCAAGGTTTTGCTTAAACAATACGAAACACTTACAAAAACCGCCATCATGGACTTTAAAAAGGCGGGCATCACAGAATTTAAGGTAATAGACACCACTGTAGACGACGGCGTAATTGTAAGGGCTATCAAGAAAGACCCTGCAAAGAACGAAGAGGAGGCCTTAAAGACAATTTACAAGCAGTTGCGCCCGGGTGAACCCGTAAATGTAGCAAACGCGCGCGCTTTGTTGCGCCGTACTTTGCAAGACCCAAAACGCTACGACTTAGGCAGGGTTGGCCGTTTTAAGATTAACCAGAAATTGGGTCTTAAAACTCCGCTCGAGACAAGAGTTATTACAATAGAAGACATTGTAGAAGGCACAAAATACCTTTCGAAATTGCGCAAGGGCGAAGGCTATATAGACGATATAGACCACTTGGGCAGCCGTCGTATACGTACAGTTGGCGAGCTTTTGGCAAACCAGTGCAGGATGGGCTTGGCCCGCACTGAAAAGCAGGTTAGAGAGCACATGAGTGCCTCGGAACAAAACACCGAAGCCCTAACCCCCGGCAAATTGATGAACTCGAAGTCTATGACTGCAATGGTTCGCGAATTCTTTGCACGCAACCAGTTGTCGCAGTTTATGGACCAAATCAATCCCCTTTCCGAACTCACCCACAAAAGAAGGCTTTCGGCTTTGGGGCAGGGCGGTTTGAGCCGCGAAAGAGCGGGCTTCGAAGTTCGAGACGTTCATTATTCGCACTACGGCAGAATTTGTCCGATTGAAACGCCTGAAGGTCCGAATATCGGGTTGATCAACTCGTTGGCAAGCTATGCTAAAATTAACGAATTCGGCTTTATTGAAACTCCCTACAGAGAAATCGTTAAGGGCAAAGTAACAGGCAAAATAGTATATTTAACAGCCGACCAAGAAGAAGGCAAAATTATTGCCCAGGCAAATTCCGAAGTAAAAGACGGAAAGTTGGTCGGCAAATGCGTTGTAAGAAAGCGCGACGAAATCTACGAAGCCCTTCCCGAAGACATAGACTATATGGACGTAAGCCCCAAGCAGTTGGTTTCGGTTGCAACGGGTCTTATTCCCTTCTTGGAACACGACGACGCAAACCGTGCTTTGATGGGTTCAAACATGCAACGTCAGGGCGTGCCTTTGTTGACGACAGAGTCTCCCTTTGTCGGAACTGGCATAGAGGGCGCAGTTGCGCGCGATTCTAGAACGGTTGTTCTTTCGGAATCGGCGGGCAAGGTTGCCAGCGTAGACGCAACTCGCATTATCGTTACTCCCGACGGACAAATGCCCAAGAAGGTGGACGGTGCATACAAGACCGATGCCGACAAGGGGGTATATGTATACAATTTACGCAAGTTCATTCGCTCGAACAACGCAACATGCTTTAACCAAAAGCCCGTTGTAAAGAAGGGCGCACTTGTAAAGAAGGGCGACCTGCTTGCCGACGGCGCAAGCACCCAGGGCGGCGAATTGGCTTTGGGTAAAAACGTTTTGGTTGCATTCATGCCTTGGAACGGCTACAACTTTGAAGACGCTATTTTGTTGTCGGAAAAGCTGATTAAAAACGATGTGTTTACTTCGATTCACATTGAAGTGTTTGAAGCTACCGCAAGAGACACAAAGCTCGGGCCCGAGGAAATTACCAGAGATATTCCCAACGTTGGCGACGAAGCTCTCAAGAACCTCGACCGTAACGGCGTAATCAGGGTTGGTGCCGAAGTTAAAGCAGGCGACATTTTGGTGGGTAAAATTACCCCCAAAAGCGAAACCGAATTGGCTCCTGAAGAAAAATTGCTTAGGGCTATATTTGGCGAAAAGGCAGCCGACGTTAAAGACACTTCGCTTAAAGTTCCCTCGGGCACGGAAGGTATCATTATGGACGTTAAGGTTTCTACCCGCGTCGATAAGGAAACCGAAAAATTAAGCCCCAGCGATACAAAGCGTCAGATTCGCAAAATCAACGAAGAGTCTAAAGCCCAGCTCGACAAGCTGAAGGACGAACTAACCGAAGCTTTGTCGAACGTACTTTTGGGCGAAAAGATTCCTTTGGACGTTCGCAACAGCGAAACTAAGGAAGTTATAATTCCCGCAAACCGCAAAATCACAAAAACACTTTTGCGCAGATTGTCGGCAATCTCGAAGAATATAGAGATAGACCCCTCGCCGGTTCGCAACAAGATTATGGAAATAATCGACAGCTATCAGCCTAAATTTGCTGAAGTTGAGAACGAAACCGCGCGCAAGAAAGACATTCTCGAAAGCGGCGAAGGCGAAGCCCAAAGCACAATCAAGAATGTTAAGATTTACATTGCCGCCAAGCGCAAGATTCAAGTTGGCGACAAGATGGCAGGCCGCCACGGCAACAAAGGTATTGTTGCCCGCATAGTTCCAGAAGAGGATATGCCCTATATGGAAGACGGCACTCCCGTAGAAATCTGTCTAAACCCCATGGGCGTTCCCAGCCGAATGAACGTAGGTCAGGTTTTGGAAACCCACTTAGGTTGGGCTTGCAAAAAGCTTGGCTTTAAGGTTGCAACCCCCATTTTCGATGGTATTAGCGAACATGACATACGCGACTACCTCGTTAAATCTGACTTCCCCGCAAGCGGCAAATGCCGCCTGATAGACGGCCTTACGGGCGACTATATGGACCAGGATGTTGTTGTTGGCTACATCTATATGATGAAGCTAAACCACTTGGTTGCCGACAAGATTCACGCTCGTGCGGTAGGTCCCTACAGCCTTATTACCCAGCAACCTTTGGGCGGCAAAGCCCAATACAGCGGACAGAGATTCGGCGAAATGGAAGTTTGGGCTCTCGAAGCGTACGGTGCCGCCTATACTTTGCAGGAATTGCTTACTGTAAAGAGCGACGACGTTCAGGGCAGAACCAAGATTTACGAACAGCTTGTTAAGGGCGACAATTCGCTGCAGGCCGGCGTTCCGCAATCTTTCAATGTTTTGATGAAGGAAATGCAAAGCTTGTGCTTGAACGTTAAAGTTAACAGCAGCGACGCTACCGAAGAATAGGCTAACAGCATACAAAAAGGAATTTTCCGATGGAAGACAATAAACAACAAGTAAGAGAAGTTCTCGGATTTGACAATACAAACGGCTTCGACAGCGTTTCAATAGCCTTGGCTTCGCCCGAAACAATAATTTCGTGGTCTAGAGGCGAGGTTAAAAATCCCGAAACAATCAATTACCGCACATTCAAGCCCGAACCGGGCGGTTTGTTCTGCCAAAAGATTTTCGGACCCGTGCGCGACTACGAATGCGCTTGCGGTAAATATAAGCGAATTAGGTATAAGGACCAAGTTTGCGAAAGGTGCGGTGTTGAAGTTACAACATCTAGGGTTCGCCGCGAAAGAATGGGCCATATAGAATTGGCAGTTCCCGTTTCGCACATCTGGTTTTTAAAGAGTATGCCCAGTCGCTTAGGTTTGGTTTTGGATATGACATCCAAAGCACTCGAAAGCGTAATCTACTACGAAAAGTACATAGTAATAGATCCTATGCAGACTTCGCTGAAAAAGATGCAGCTGCTTTCCGAAGAAGACTATCAAAAAGCGATAGACGACTTTGGCGACGATTCTTTTAAGGCCGAAATGGGCGCAGAGGCAATCCGCACATTGCTCGAGGAAATAGATCTCGACAAAATGGCCGCCGAACTTGAAGAGCAAATGCGCTCTACACGCTCTAAGCAAATCAAAAAACGCCTGGCGAAAAGGTTAAAACTTATTCAGGGTTTTATACAAAGCAATGCGCGTCCCGAATGGATGGTTCTAAAAGTATTGCCCGTAATTCCACCCGACTTGCGCCCCCTAGTTCCCTTGGAAGGCGGCAGGTTTGCAACGTCCGACTTAAACGACTTGTACAGGCGCGTAATTAACCGCAACAACCGTCTAAAGAGCCTTATGGCGATGAAGACCCCCGACGTTATCATTCATAACGAAAAGAGAATGTTGCAAGAATCGGTAGACGCCCTGTTCGACAACGGCCGCCACGGCCGCGCTGTAACGGGTGCAGGCAATAGACCCTTAAAGAGCATTTCCGATATGCTTAAGGGCAAGCAAGGCCGTTTCCGTCAAAACCTGTTGGGTAAGCGTGTGGACTATTCTGGCCGTTCGGTTATCGTTATCGGTCCCGAACTTAAGTTGTATCAGTGCGGTTTGCCCAAGAAGATGGCTCTTACTTTGTTCGAACCTTTCATTATCCGCCGCTTAAAGGAATTGGGCTTTGTGCACACGGTTCGCTCGGCGCGCAAGATGATAGAAAAACGCTCGCCCGAAGTTTGGGATATTTTGGAAGAAGTAACCGAAGGGCACCCCGTAATGCTCAACAGAGCTCCGACCCTTCACAGACTTTCCATTCAGGCTTTCGAACCCGTGCTTATTGAGGGCAGCGCAATTCGTTTGCACCCCTTGGTTTGCGCGGCATACAATGCCGACTTCGACGGCGACCAGATGGCGGTTCACGTTCCCCTTTCGCTAGAAGCTATTATGGAGGCAAAACTTTTGATGTTGGCAAGCAACAACGTGTTCTCGCCTTCGTCTGGCAAGCCTATCTTAACGCCTTCGCAGGATATCGTTTTGGGTGCCTACTACATCACCTACGAACCCTCTTGGAAACCCGCAAAGGGCGAGCACGTTTGCCTGTTTTCGAGCGATCACGAAGTGGAATATGCCCATTCCGAGGGTATGGTTCATTGGCACGACTGGATTGACTATGTAAACCCCGATTACGGCAAAGATACAATCTACGGCAAGAAAGACCAAAAAATTATCCGCACAACGGTTGGCCGCGTATTGTTCTCCAGAATTTGGCCGGCAGAATTGGGCTTTATAAACTTCTGCGTTCCCAAAGGCAAATTGGGCGACTTGATTCTGAATACATTTAAGATTAAGGGCAAGCGCGACTCTTCGAAGTACCTAGACGCTTTGAAAGCATTGGGCTTTAGAACTTCTACAGAAGCCGGTATTTCTATCGGTATCGGCGACATGGATATGCCGCCCGAAAAGCCCACAATAATAAAGAAAGCCCGCGCCGAAATAGACAATATCGAAAAGGAATACTTAAAGGGTAAAATTACAAAGGGCGAACGTTCGCAAAAGGTTAAGGATATTTGGAATGTTGCTTCCGACGATATCGGTAAGGCTGCATTTGCCAACTTGTCGAGACCGCACGAAAAGGTTAACGGCCGCCAATACATAAACCCTGTTTACGTTTTGATGGATTCTGGTGCTAGAGGTAATAAAGCGCAGGTTCGTCAGCTTTGCGGTGCTCGTGGTCTTATGGCTAAGCCCAACGGCGAAATTATCGAAAGACCTATTCTTTCGTGCTTCCGTGAAGGTTTGAGCGTTTTGGAATACTTTATTTCTTCGCACGGTGCGCGTAAAGGTTTGGCAGATACCGCTCTTAAGACGGCGGACGCCGGCTATATGACCCGTAAGCTTTGCGACGTTGCAATGGACGTAATTATTACCGACGACGATGTGCAAAATACGGGCATTGGCATAACTAAAGAAGCAATTTACGACGGCGACGACGAAATCGTTCCGCTTATCGACCGTATCATAGGCAGATGCGCTGCGGTAGACGTTGTCAATCCCTTCAAACCCGACGAAATCTTGGCAAAAGCCGGCGAATTGATTACCGAAGACATGGCAAACAAGATTGTAAACAGCGGTGTTGAAAAGGTAAAGGTAATGAGCCCGCTTACACACTTAAAGCGCAATGCAATTCCCGCAAAGGCATACGGCGTAGACCCGTCTACCCAAAAGTTGGTAGAAAAGGGCACGGCTGTTGGTATTATAGCGGCGCAGTCCATCGGCGAACCTGGTACTCAGCTTACAATGAGAACTTTCCACGTTGGCGGTATTGCTTCGGCTTCTACCAAAATGCCCGAAATTGTGGTTAAAGTTCGCGGTAAATTAAAATTTGAAAACCTTAACATTGTAGACATTAAAGAAGGCCTGCACGTTGTTTTGAACAAGACGGGTAAAATCTCGATTGTAGACGAAAACGACGCAGACAACGTTCTTGAAGAATACAATATAGTTGCAGGCTCTATTCTTACAAAGAGCGACGGCGACATTATCGAAAAGGGCGAAACACTTGCCCAGTGGGACCAACACAGCACGCCTATTTTGGCAGACAAGGGCGGTAAGATTGCATTCGAAGATATGATTGAAGGCGTAACGGTAAGCCGCTCGCTAGACTCTTCTTCGAACAGAATTACCACAACGGTTATAGACCACAAGGAAGACCTAAACCCGAGAATAGTAATTCTCGACAAGTCCGACAAGCCCATAACCTCGTTTGCAGTTCCCACGGGGGCTCAGGTTGTAGTAAGCGAAGGCACGCAAATTCGCCCCGGTGTAATGCTTGCAAAAACACCGCGTCAGGCTGCAAAGACACAGGACATTACGGGCGGTTTGCCCAGAGTTGCCGAGTTGTTCGAAGCGCGTCGTCCCAAGGAAGCCGCCGAAATGGCAAGGATGGAAGGCATTGTACGATTCGGCAATGCGCGCCGCGGCAAGAAGGTAATAATTATCGAATCGGAAAAGAAAGACAAGTCGGGCAAGCCCATTATAGAGGAACACCTTATCCCGCACAGCAAGAACATTATTGTTCAAGCCGACGACAAGGTTGTGAAAGGTCAGTTCCTTACCGAAGGCAGTCCCGACCCGAACGAAATCCTCGAAATTATGGGGCCTGTCGCCGTACAGGAACACTTGCTCAGGGAAATCCAAAAGGTTTACCGCAAGCAGGGTGTTACAATTAACGACAAGCACATAGAGGTAATAATTTCAAGAATGTTGCGCAAGGTAAGGGTAACCGATCCGGGCGACTCGGATTATTTCTGGGGGCAACAGGTCGACAAATACGAGTTTGAAACGGAAAACGCCAGAATTGAAGATGCGGGCGGTCAACCCGCCGAAGGCGAACCGGTATTGCTCGGTATAACAAAGGCCAGCCTCGAAACCGAAAGCTTTATAAGTGCGGCATCTTTCCAGGAAACAACAAGAGTATTGACCGAAGCCGCCACATTGGGCAAGGTAGATAAACTTGAAGGTTTCAAGGAAAACGTGATAATGGGCAATCTCATACCCGCAGGTACGGGCTTGCAGGCCTATCGCAAACTTACGGTAACGCCGTTGGTCGACGAAGAAGAAAACTTCCAAACCGAGCAACCCGAAGCCGAAAAAACAGAGGAAAACTCGTAAAATAACCGAAAAATTTTCGCCGCGAGGGGCTTTAGTTGCGAATGTCCCTTGCGACTTTTTGTTAAAAATTGAAAATAATACTTGCAAAAAGCGTTATAAAACATAACTTACAAATTCTTTATTCCATAAAATAGACAATATGCCTACAATAAATCAGTTAGTTCGCAAGCCACGTACGTTGGCAAAAGCCAAGAGCAAAGCGCCTGCGCTGAAAGAATCGCCTTTCCGCCGCGGCGTATGTGTACAGGTAATGACCCGTACACCTAAAAAGCCTAATTCGGCTATTCGTAAGGTGGCGAAAGTTCGTTTAACAACGGGTTACGAAGTAATCGCATACATACCCGACGAAGGTCACAATTTGCAGGAACACAGCGTTGTTCTTTTGCGCGGTGGTCGTGTAAAAGACTTGCCCGGTGTTCGTTATCACATTGTTCGCGGTACGCTCGACGCAGTCGGCGTAGAAAAACGTCGTCGCAGCCGTTCCAAGTACGGTGTAAAGCGTCCCAAGGCGGCCAAGAAATAATTGAATTTAACTAAGGATTAAAAAATGTCACGCAGACACAGAGCAGTAAAAAGGGAACGCACTCCCGATTCTCGTTTTAAGAGCACATTGGTTAGCCACCTTATAAATATGGTTATGGAGAGGGGCAAAAAGTCCACCGCCGAACGTATCGTTTATGGAGCTATCGAAAAAGTTAGCGAAAAGCTCGAAAAGGGCGATCCCATCGATTTGATGTTGGGCGCACTCGAAAACATTCGCCCCAAGGTAGAAGTTAAGAGCAGAAGAGTTGGCGGCGCAACATATCAAGTTCCCGTAGAAATTCCCTACGAACGCCAGCAAACTTTGGCCTTCAGGTGGTTGATTGCCGCGGCAAAGGGCAAAAAGCTTCCCATGGCCGACGCTTTGGCTTCGGAAATTGTAGACGCATACAACAACACGGGCACGGTTGTTAAAAAGCGCGAAGACGTTCACAAAATGGCGCAGGCAAACAAGGCCTTTGCGCACTTGCGTTGGTAACAACTAAACGACCTGTAATAATATGGCTAATTTATCAGAAAAAAATTCTCCCAACAGGCCAAAGCCTTTGGAATATACGCGCAACATCGGTATATCCGCCCACATCGACGCGGGTAAAACCACATGTTCTGAACGTATATTGTTCTACTCGGGCGTAGTTCACAAAATCGGCGAAGTTCACGAAGGTACGGCGGTAACCGACTGGATGGAACAGGAACGCGAACGCGGTATTACAATTACTTCCTCGGCTATTTCCTGCTCGTGGAAAACAAAAGACGGTCCTTTTGCTGGTATCGAACACCAAATCAATCTTATCGACACCCCCGGACACGTTGACTTTACAGCCGAAGTAGAACGTTCGTTGCGTGTTCTCGACGGTGCCGTTGCAGTATTCTGCTCGGTTGCAGGCGTACAGCCCCAGTCGGAAACCGTATGGCGTCAGATGAACAAATACCACGTTCCCCGCATTGCTTTCATCAACAAGATGGATAGAACTGGTGCGGACTTTTACGGTGCAGTTGAAGATATTAAGAACAAGTTAAGGGGCAACCCCCATCCTTTGTATTTGCCGATAGGTGCCGAAGCCGACTTTAAGGGCTTGATAGACCTTATCGAAATGAAGGCTTATATATACGACGAAGCTGACCCCAACGGCGTTAAGTACGACGTTGTAGAAATCCCCGCCGAATACAAAGAAAAAGCCGAAGAATATCGCCGCGGTCTTATCGAAGGCATTGCAGACTTCGACGACGCCATTATGGAAAAATTTCTCGAAGGCAGCGAAGACTTTACTGCCAACGAATTGAGGCTTGGTGTTCGTAAAGCTACAATGACTCGCGAATTTGTAGGCGTAATTCCCGGCTCGGCGTTCAAAAACAAGGGCGTTCAAATGCTGCTCGACTCGGTTGTAGACTATTTGCCCAGCCCCTTAGACGTTCCTCCGATTAAGGCTTTCTCCGACGAAGACGAAGACGCTCCCTCGAAGGAAATTGTTGCCGACGACTTTGCTGCTCCCACAGCTTTGGCATTCAAATTGTGGAGCGACCCGTTCATTGGTAAATTGGTATTTATCCGTGTATACAGCGGTTGCATAAAGAAGGGTATGACCCTTTACAACCCGCGCACGCGCAAAACAGAACGTATTTCCCGCTTGGTATTGATGAAGGCCGACCAGCGTGTAGACCTCGAAGAAGCATATTCGGGCTCTATTTGTGCAATCATCGGCGCAAAAGATATCAGCACAGGCGACACATTGTGCGACAGAGAGCACGAAGTTCGTTTGGAACCCCCGACATTCCCCGATCCGGTTATTGCAATGAGCATCGAACCGAAATCGAAGGCCGACCAGGAAAAGCTTTCGTTGGCTTTGGCAAGGTTGTCGGAAGAAGACCCGACTTTCGTTGTAAAGACCGACCAAGAAACGGGGCAAACCCTTATTGCTGGTATGGGCGAGTTGCACCTCGACATCATCCGCGACCGTCTGTTCAGAGAATTTAAGGTTGAGGCCGATTCGGGTAAGCCCCAAATCGCCTACCGCGAAACAATCACGGCTCCCGCCGACGGCGTTGGCAAATTCATTCGTCAGAGCGGTGGTCGTGGTCAATACGGGCATGCCGAAATTAAAATCGAACCTTCCGAAAAGGGCAAAGGCTACCATTTCTTCAACGAAATCGTTGGCGGCGTAATTCCCAAAGAATACATCAAGCCCACAGAAGACGGTATCAAAGAAGCTATGCTTAACGGTGTTATTGCCGGTTACCCCGTAGTGGACGTTAACGTACACTTGGTATTCGGTTCCTTCCACGAAGTTGACTCTTCGGAAATGGCGTTTAAAATGGCCGGTATCTTTGCATTTAAAGATGCTATGGCCAAGGCAAATCCCATTCTTTTGGAACCCGTTATGAAGGTTGAAGTTGTAACCCCCGAAGAATACCAAGGCGATATTATGGGCGACTTGAACCGCCGCCGTGGTCAAATTCAGGGTATGGAAACCAAAGGCAATGTTTGCACAATCAACGCTTTCGTTCCCTTGGAAACCATGTTCGGTTATGCAACAGATGTTCGTTCGCTTTCCAGCGGCAGAGCTTCGTACTCTATGGAACCGAGCCACTTTGAACAAGTTCCGGCTGCAGTTCTAAAGCAGGTTGTCGAAGGCGCTTCGAAGAAGGCTGCAAGGTAATAATTTCAAAATAAAGAAAAGCTAAAAAATGGCACAAAGAATTAGAATAAAGTTGAAGGGCTATGATTTTCGTTCGGTAGACCAAAGCGCCGGCGACATAGTTGAAACAGCAAAACGTACGGGCGCGATGGTATCGGGTCCTGTACCGCTGCCTACTCGCATCGAACGCTGGTCGGTTAACCGTTCGGCCCACGTCAACAAGAAGAGCATGGAGCAGTTTGAGCTTCGCACACACAAAAGATTAATAGACATTATCGAACCTACTTCCAATACGGTAGATGAGCTTAAAAAGCTTAACTTGCCCGCTGGCGTAGACATAACAATTAACGTCTAGTTATCTATTTATGGAATAACAAAAAGCCCCTTTTTAGGGGCTTTTTTTTGTGTTTTGTTTAATTTATGCAAAGAGCGTAAATAGGGCGTGTTTTTCACTTTTTTTGAGAATGCGATTTGCTATGTATAGAGCAGCCAAGGGGAAAAAGGCTTACAGAAAGAATATTGTTTTGAATAAAAGCGCGTTTTTGCCCCAATTTTTTGATTATCGTTATGTTGTGCAAAATTTTATGAAAAATTAAAAAAGGCATTTGGTAGATTTCTTTTTTATAAATTTAGTTTTTGCTTGAAAAAAACGTTTGTTTTGCAAGCATAAACCATAGCTCTGCGGTGTCCGAAACTATTTAACCGCTTCTCCACCTTAATGAAATATTATATGGGAGCTCGACCAACGGTGGCGGCTGTCAGGCCGTCTTCGAACGGAAGGCAAAAACCGCTGTTGAAGCACCCACTTTGCAGTTGAAGGTAGATGCCAAGCAATCTAACAAGACGGCGCCAATGCAGAGCCTTATTATTTTGCAATGCCCGACAATAGAAATAACCCAGATATAATATGGATAGCGGCCGCCTATTTTGTTGAAGGACTGCCCAACGCGGTTTGCGCGGGAATTGCAATGCTGTTTTACTCGTCTATGGGCGTGGGTCTCGGCTTGGCTTCGCTAATTACATCGCTGATATATTTGCCGTGGTGCGTTAAAGCTTTATGGGCACCCGTTGTAGACACCCGCTCTACCAAGCGCAACTGGGTACTTAAATGCGCGTTTGCAATGTTCGCAATTTTTGGGGCTTTGGCTTTGGCGTGTTTAAGCGAATTTTTTGTGGCAATAACCGCTTTGCTTTTTTGGCTTTTGGCATTTACCAGCGCCACCTACGACATCAGCACCGACGGCTTTTATATTTTGGCGTTAAATACGCAAAAGCAGGCGTTTTATGTGGGGCTAAGAAGCGCGTTCTACAAAATTGCGGCGGTTTTTGCGCAGGGCGTTTTGGTTGGCTTTGCGGGTATTTTAATTAGCCGTTTTAGTTTCGACAAACCGCAGGCTTGGGGCTGCGCTTTTGCGTTGTGCGGCGTTATAACGCTTTGTATGTGGGGCGCAATGCGCGCATTTTTGCCGCAGGTTGAAAACGGCAAATTTTCGGCTCAATCAAACAAAAGTATATTGTCTGTATTCGGAGAATTTTTTGCAAACCCCCATATTGCGAACATTCTGCTTTTTGTGCTTTTATACAGATTTGCCGAGGCGCAGTTGGTAAAAATTTCGCAGCCTTTTTTGATTGCCGAAATTTCAGCAGGCGGACTTGAATTGCCGTTGGAAAACGTCGGCTTGTTATACGGCACAATAGGCACAATATGCCTTTTTGTAGGTTCCATTTTGGGCGGAATGCTTATTGCAAAGTGCGGTTTGCGCAGCACTCTTTGGTATATGGCGTTGGCGATAAATTTACCTAATATTGTATATTTGATTATGTCGATAATGCCTGCGGTTTCGTCGTTGCAGGCAACGGCGTTTGTTTCGGCAGAGCAGTTTGGCTACGGTTTTGGTTTTGCGGGGTATATGGCGTTTCTTTTGCAGGCCGCCACTGGCAAAAACAAAACTTCGCAATACGCGTTGCTTACGGCCTTTATGGCAATAGGCTATATGCTGCCCGGCAACTTTGCGGGCTATTTGCAGGAGCTTTTTGGCTACAAAAACTTTTTTATTTGGATAATGCTTTGCACTCTGGTTTCATTTGCCTCGCTTATTCCAGCATACAAATATTTAAAAACTTTAAAATGCCGAAAATAGTTTTATGGGCGAAAAAATATTAGTTGCAATGTCGGGCGGTGTAGACAGCGCAGTTGCCGCGCTTTTGTTAAAGGAGGAGGGCTACGATATTTCGGCGGCCTATATGAAAACGTGGATGAACGAAGAGGGCATAGACGTTTTCGGCGACTGTCCGTGGCACGAAGACATTAAGTCGGCACAGGCAGTTTGCGACTTTTTGAAGATAGATTTCGAGGTTGTAGACTGCATTGAAGAATACCGCAAACAGATTGTAGAATATCTTGTAAACGGCTACAAATTTGGGCAAACGCCGAATCCCGACGTTATGTGCAACCGCAAAATGAAGTTCGGGTTTTTCCTGGACTACGCCTTAAGAAACGGGTTCTCGAAGGTTGCAACGGGCCACTATGCGGGCATTGTAGACAACCCCGACAATTCGCGCGACATTGTTTGCGGCGAGGACCCCGGCAAAGACCAGTCGTACTTTCTGTCGATGATGACTCAGGGGCAAGTGCAAAAGGCCGAAATGCCCATTGGCGGAATTTTAAAAAGCCAAGTGCGCGAAATTGCGCGTTTAAACGGCCTGCCCAATGCGGATAAAAAAGACAGTCAGGGCATTTGTTTTTTGGGCAAAATAAAGATTCAGGATTTTTTGAAGTACCATATAAAGGAAAGCGCGGGCAACATTGTTAACGCCGACAATAAAATAGTTGGCAGGCATACTGGGCTTTTTAAATATACATTGGGCCAGCGCAAGGGCATAGGCGTTCCCTCTAACCGCGACAATAAAAGCTATGTGGTTGTGGCCAAAGACTTCGATACAAACACATTGTATGTTGATTTCGACGACAATTTGCACTCGCCGCTTTTTGTAGACGAAGTTTTTGTAGAGGGCATTAACTGGATAAATAAGCCCGTAGAACACGAACGCCAGCTGCAGGGGCGCGTGCGCTATAGAGACGAAATGGTGAATATAAATTTCATTCCATTGCCTAACGGCAGGGCAAAAGTGCAGTTCGAGCAAACGCAAAGGGCTTTGGCGGCAGGTCAAGTTTTGGCTTTGTACGACAATAACGTTCTGCTTGGCGGCGCATTCTATTCGCGTTGACAATGTTTTGTAAAAATTGTTAGGCTTTCTGCGAAGATTATGACAAAGTTTGCAATAAAGTTTATATTTATATTTTTTGCCCTTTCGCTTTTCGGCAAGGTCGATTCCGAAAATAGCAAATTTAATTTTGCGGTGGTTGGCATGGACCACGGGCATATCTACGGGCAAACCGCCGGGCTTGAAAGGGCGGGGGCGTTTTGCAAATATGCCTACGACAAAGACCCAAAAAAACTAAAGGCATTTCTTAAAAAGTTCCCAAACGCAAAGGCGGCAAGAAGTTTGGACGAAATTTTGGCCGACAATTCCGTAAAGCTTGTGGCAAGCGCAATAGTGCCCGTGCAAAGAATAGACATTGCAAAACGCGTTATGGAAAGCGGTAGGGATTTTTTTGCCGACAAGCCCGCGGTTGTTTCGCTCGAGCAGCTAGATTTGGCGAAAGCCCTTGTGAACAAGACGGGCAAAAAATATATTCCATATTTTGGCGAAAGGTTCGAAAACGCGTCGTGCACGGTTGCCGAAAATTTGGTAAAAAGCGGCGCTATAGGCAAAGTTGTTTGCATAAATATTTTAGCTCCGCACAACCTAAACATAAAAAGCCGCCCCGAATGGTTTTTTGAAAAAGAGAAATTCGGCGGGATTATAACGGACATAGGCGCGCACCAGTTCGACATATTCCTTACATATTCCGGGGCAACTTCTGGCACGGTTAAATACGCGAGGGTTGAAAATTTTTCGCATAAAGAATACCCTCAGTTTGAGGATTTCGGCGAAGCGGTTTTGCTTATGGACAACTCAGTGTCGTGCTCGCTTAGGGTAGACTGGTTTTCGCCCGACAAGTTGGGGAGTTGGGGCGATTCGCGAATTTTTATTGTGGGCGACAAAGGTTATATAGAGCTTCGTAACAACATAGATTTGTGCAAACCCCTTGCCAAGCAAAGCCTATATTTGTGCGTTAGCGGCAAAGCCCCAGAATTGATAGATTGCTCGAAGCAAAAAAATCCCTTCTTCGACAATCTGGTTGGCGATATTCTTAATCGAACCGAAAATGCAATCACGCAAAAGGCGGCGTTTATGGCTATGGAGCTTGCCTTAAAAACCCAACAGCTTGCCGACCAAACAAGGCAAAAATAAATTCAAAAAATTTTTGGAAACATAAAAGACAAAATTTGCACGACACAAAAAAATGCCGAAAGGAACAAACCCTTCGGCATTTTTTGTAAAGCAATATCGCTATATTACTTGCTAAGGCCTTCTGCAACTGCAACTGCAACTGCAACTGTAGCACCAACCATGGGGTTGTTGCCCATACCTATAAGACCCATCATTTCAACGTGTGCGGGAACCGACGAAGAGCCTGCAAACTGCGCGTCGCCGTGCATTCTGCCCATAGTGTCGGTCATGCCGTACGAAGCGGGACCAGCCGCAACGTTGTCGGGGTGCAAAGTTCTGCCTGTGCCGCCGCCGGAAGCAACCGAGAAGTATTTCTTGCCGTTTTCGATAGCCCACTTTTTGTATGTGCCTGCAACAGGGTGTTGGAATCTTGTAGGATTCGTAGAATTGCCCGTAATCGAAACGTCTACACCTTCGTGTATCATAATGGCAACGCCTTCGGAAACATCGTCGGCACCATATACCTTAACCTTGGCTTTTTCGCCGTTGGAGAAGGGCTGCTCTTTTACGATGTTCAATTTGCCCGTCGAGTAGTCGTAGTCGGTTTCAACGAATGTAAAGCCGTTGATTCTCGAAATGATGTAGGCGGCGTCTTTGCCCAAGCCGTTAAGTATAACGCGGAGGGGTTCCTTTCTTACCTTGTTGGCGGTTCTTGCAATGCCTATTGCGCCTTCGGCAGCCGCAAACGATTCGTGGCCGGCCAAGAAGCAGAAGCATTTTGTTTCGTCTCTTAAAAGCATTGCGCCCAAATTGCCGTGGCCTAAGCCTACGTTTCTTTGGTCGGCAACAGAGCCGGGAATGCAGAACGCCTGCAGCCCCACGCCAATCATTTCGGCGGCTTTGTCGGCCTTGGATGCATTTTGCTTAATTGCAATTGCAGCTCCCAATGTGTATGCCCAAACCGCGTTTTCGAAAGCGATGTTCTGAACGCCCTTGACAATGGCTTCTACATTAACGCCCTTGTCGAGGCAGATTTTCTTGGCGTCGTCGAAATCGGCAATGCCGTATTGCTGCATAACCTTTTCGATTTTGGCTATGCGTCTGTCGTATCCTTCAAATAATGTCTGACTCATATTATTCGACTCCTTATTCTTTGCGTGGGTCAATCTTCTTTACGGCTTCGTCAAATCTGCCGTAAGTTCCGAGATTCTTTTCGAACGCCGTTTTAGGATCGGTTCCGTTGCGGATAGCTTCGAGCATCTTGCCTAAGCGCACAAATTTATAACCGATAATTTCGTCGTTGGCATCAAGGCCTATTTCCAAAATGTAGCCTTCTGCCATTTCCAAATAGCGGGGGCCCTTTATTTTAGACGAGAACATTGTGCCTACCTGCGAACGCAAGCCCTTGCCCAAGTCTTCGAGACCCGCGCCAATGGGCAAACCGTCTTCCGAGAAGGCCGTTTGTGTTCTGCCATAAACGATTTGCAGGAAAAGCTCTCTCATTGCAACGTTTATAGCATCGCAAACCAAGTCGGTGTTCAAGGCTTCGAGAATTGTTTTGCCTGGGAGAACTTCCGATGCCATAGCAGCCGAGTGGGTCATACCAGAGCAGCCGATAGTTTCTACCAAGGCTTCTTCGATTACGCCTTTCTTTACGTTTAATGTAAGCTTGCAGCAGCCCTGTTGGGGGGCGCAGGCGCCAACGCCGTGCGTTAAACCGCTGATGTCGCTTATCTGGGTTGATTTTACCCACCTACCTTCTTCAGGTATGGGGGCAGGCGCATGTTTGGCACCTTTGGCCACATGGCACATTTGTTGAACTTCGTGCGAGCACTGATATGGACAACTCATAGTTTTTTATCTGTTTTAGGTTAATTAAAAAAAAGATACGCTTACTTTATAGCATATTTCGAGTTCGTCAACTAAAACGAAAATAAAATTTAGATACAATTTTGTTGAAAATTTGTTGTATTGCAGGGCAAAAGCTCGCCTGATTTTTGTGTTGCATAAAAATTCGTTCTCTAAAGAATTTTTGGCTTATGCGAAAAATAGTATATATTTTGTCTTTCATAACTTGCTTTTGCGTTTCGTATGCCGCGCTAAAAACCCCCGCTATAGAAAAAAAGAAGGGCGATACCGAAATTTTGACGCTCGACGCGCGCATAGACTACGACGCTCCTGAAAAAACTCCCGAGCAAAAGGAGGCCGATCAGTTGCGCAAGCTTGTAATGGCGGCATCGTCGGGCAACGTTCAGGCTCAATACGAATTGGGCAACCGCCTTGCCAACGGAGACAAATACGGCCGCGACCCAAACCCGCAGCAGGCGGTATATTGGTGGCAAAAGGCGGCCTCTATGGGGCACGCCGGCGCGCAGTGTTCTTTGGCAATTTTGTATCACACTGGCGAGCTTTTGCCCCACAACCAGCACAAAGCCGCTGAATTGTGGAAAAGCGCGGCCGAGTTGGGCGATGTAGACGCAATGTTTTATATAGGAGTATGCTACGCAAACGGTTTGGGCGTTATGCGCGACCCCGTTTTGGCGTATCAATGGTGGTTTAAGGCGGCAGAACGCGGTAACGAAAGGGCGCAAGTTAACGTAGGTTTTTGCTACGCAAGGGGCGAGGGCGTAAAAAAAGATATTTCCGTTGCCGTAAAAATTTGGCAAAAAGCCGCCGAAAACGGCAATACTTCGGCGCAGTGCATGCTTGCCAACTGCTACTATACGGGCGACGGCGTTAAAGCCGACCCCAAAAAAGCCGTTGCAATTTGGACAGCCGCCGCCGAAAAGGGCAACGCCGAATCTATGTACTATTTGGCCAACTGCTATAAAGAGGGCGCGGGCGGGCTTTCGATGGATTTGGATAAGTTTAAGTATTGGATAAAAAGGTCGGCGCAAAACGGAAACGCGCAGGCAAAAAAGATATTGCAGGCAAACCCCGCAATAAACCAGTAAGAAAAAACTTTTTTGCGGCCGCTTTTTGCCGACAAAATATCTATGCGGGCTTTCAACTAAACGGGCGCTCCGTAAAAAAAAGTAAAAATTTTGTTGACTGCAAATACAAATACGGTAGAGTAGCCACTTTAATTTTTCTAATATTTAGGGGACGTAGCTCAGTTGGAAGAGCGCCACAATGGCATTGTGGAGGTCGTCGGTTCGAACCCGATCGTCTCCATTTTTCATATTCACATCAAGCAAGGTAAAACTAGTGAGCAATCCACTTATAATGTTCGGTTTTCCCAAAGGAAGCCTTGAAGAATCAACAATGGCCCTCTTTAAAAAGGCGGGCTGGAACATCACAAAAAGCAGCCGTTCGTACAAGCCGTCTATAGACGACCCCGAACTTGACGGGCGCTTTGTACGCGCTCAGGAAATTAGCCGCTATGTAGAGCTTGGCTTTTTCGATTGCGGCCTTACCGGCTACGACTGGATTTTGGAAAACTCCAGCGACGTTGTGGAAGTTTGCGACCTAATCTACAGCAAGGCGACAGCGTTGAAATCGAAATGGGTAATCTGCGTTAAGGAAGATTCCCCCGTACAGACCGTAAAAGACTTGGAAGGCAAACGCATTGCGACCGAGTTGGTAAACGTAACGAAAAAATATTTGGCCGACAACCAGGTAAACGCCGATGTTGAATTTTCGTGGGGCGCAACCGAAATTAAAGTTCCCGACTTGGTGGACGCAATTGCCGATATTACAGAAACGGGCTCGTCGATTAGGGCAAACCACTTGCGCATCATAGCCACTATGATGTATACAAACACAAAGCTTATTGCCAACAAAGCCGCTTGGGAAAATCCCGAAAAGCGCGCCAAGATAGAAACAATTGCAATGCTCTTAAAGGGCGCGTTGGAAGCGGTACACAAAGTAGGTCTAAAGATGAACTTGCCCAAGGCAAATGTTTCGAAAGTAATTTCGAGCCTGCCCGCGTTAAGGAAACCAACGGTTTCGCAGTTGTCGGATCCCGCTTGGGTTGCAATCGAAACCATCGTTCAGGAAGAAGTTGTGCGCGATATAATCCCCACGCTGAAGAGCCTGGGCGCAGAAGGCATTGTAGAATATCCCCTAAACAAGGTTATTCCCTAATTTTTAGAACAAATTTATATAACAAAAAACCGCAGCCAGCAAAGCCGCGGTTTTTTTTGTGCAAACTTTTTAAAAATCAGCTTTCTTTAGAGCATAAAATTGCTGCCATTGCCCCCGAGGCCGCCGCTGTTATTGCCTGCCTAAATTCCGGATCGCAACAGTCGCCCGCGGCAAACACGTTTGCAATGTTGGTTTTTACAAGCGAGCCGCTTTGCGGAATTATGTAGCCGTTTTTGTCCATATCAAGCTGGCCTTTGCAAAAGTCGGTATTAGGCGTGCTGCCAATGGCAACAAACATTGCGTTTGTTTGCAAAGTCTGCAAAGCTGCGTTGTTTGTGTCTTTTAAAACAACTGCGCAAACCTTGCCGTTTTCGCCCAAAACTTCGCTTACGGTATGGTTCCAAACGGGCGTAATTTTGGGGTTGCTTAAAACCCTTTTTGCCATCAAATCCGACGCCCTAAGAGAGTCTCTGCGGTGTATTAAAAACACCTTTTGTGCAAATTTGGTTAAAAACAGGGCTTCTTCGGCCGCAGAGTCGCCGCCGCCTACAACGGCAACGGTTTTGTTTTTGTAGAACGCGCCGTCGCAGGTGGCGCAGGTCGAAACTCCCTTGCCGCCGTAGAACATTTCCTCGTTTTTTGCCCCCGTCAGCTTCGGTTTTGCGCCCAGTGCCAAGATTATCTTTTCGCATTCAAGGTTTTGTCCCGACTGCAGCGCGATTTTTTTTGGGGCAGATTTTAAATCGGCACTCGCAATTTGGTCGCTTAAAAATCGCGCGCCAAATTTTTCGGCTTGTTTTCGCATATTCCACAAAAGGGTAAAGCCGTCTATGCCGTCGGCAAAACCGGGGAAATTCTCTACATTCGACGTAGTCGTTAAAATTCCGCCCGACTGGGCGCCCTCTATAACAAGCGGGTTTAGCCCCGCCCTTGCCGCGTAAATCGCCGCCGTTAGCCCAGCGCAACCACTTCCTGCTATGACAACCTTTTCCATAATCAAAATATAAATCCTTTATATGCCGTATCGTCAATAAAATTTCTTGATTGTATCCGATATAAGTGGAATATTCTTCCAATATGCTTATCGACACCCATGCACATTTGGAAAGGGATTCTTTAAAAGAAGGCTTTACCCTAAACGACATTGTAGACCGCGCAGCTCTAAACGGGGTTGGTAAAATTGTAAATGCTTCGGCAAGGATAAACGATTGGAACTATTACTCTAATGCGGTAAGGCAGTTCCCCAATAGGCTTTATTGGTGTGTGGGGTTGCACCCAACCGAAATAGACGACAAATCCATTTTGGCCTTGGACGGGTTGTGCTCGTATTTTGCCGACGGCGAATTTGCCCCCAAAGCCATTGGCGAAATAGGGCTAGACTTTTATAAAATGGAGGGCACTAAAAGCGAGATAGCCGAAAAAGTTGCGCTGCAAAAAAAGGTTTTTGCCCGACAGCTTGAATTTGCAAAGGATATGGATTGCCCCGTTTGCATACATGCCCGAAGTGCGGTTTTAGATGCGTTGGAAATCCTTAAAAAATCGGGGATAGATATGTCGAAAGTTGTGTTCCATTGCTTTAGCGGAACACCTGACGAGCTAAAGGAGCTTATGCAAACGGGTGCAAGGGCATCGTTTACGGGAATTATAACCTATAAAAACGCGCAGCAAATGAGAGATTGTATGCTTTGTCAGGGGCTGGAAAAACTTATGCTCGAAACCGACTGCCCCTATTTGGCTCCCGTTCCTATAAGGGGCACGGTAAACGAGCCAGCAAACATAAAACACATAGCAGAATACGCAGCAAAACTTTTCGGGATAAGCTTGGAGGAGATTTCTAAAATTACAACTCTTAACGCCGAAAACTTTTTCGGTTTGCGCTAGGCGGCATTTTGTGCAAAAGTTTATGCCTTTATGACCGAAAGCCTTAAAAACGTTATAAAAGTTGCGTCCTCTACCGTGGGGTCTAGGGCGTTGGGGCTTGTGCGCGATATGCTTACCTTTATGTATTTGGGAACAAGCGTTGTAAATTCGGCGTTTCTTTTTGCGTTTGCACTGCCGAATTTGCTTAGAAGGCTTATGGGCGAAGGTGCGCTAAGCTCGGCAATGGTTCCTGTTTTTGCGTCTACGTATAGGGAGGGCGGGATTGAAAAGGCGTTTAAGTTTTTAAACCAGGTGCTCTCGTGGGCTGGCTTGGCCTTGCTTGTGCTGGTGGGCATTGTAATTGCGGGGGCTTTATTCTACTATTCTGGCTTTGCCGATTCTCAAAAATATTCGTTGGGGGCACTGTTTTCGGCGATACTAATGCCGTACGCCTTTTTTATATGCTTGGCGGCTTTGGGCGTTTCGGCGTTGAATGTCTTGGGCAGTTTCGGGCTGCCGTCCATAGGGGCAATATGCCTAAACATATCAATGATAGCCTCGTTTTTGTTGGGCGTATTCTTTTGCACCGAGCAGGTAAACATTGTCTATTTTGCGTGTTCGGGCATTCTGCTAGGCGGTGTAATACAGCTTGCAATCCCAGCCGTTTTGCTGAGAAACAAAGGCTGGCGCTATAGTGTAGACTTTTCTAAATCAAAAGAGCTTGGCGTTTTGTTTAAACTGTTTTTGCCGGCATTGCTGGGCGCTTCGGTAGTTCAAATAAACGTGCTAGTTTCCAAGATATTCGGCTTTTGGATTGCCGACTATGCGGTGGCGGCTTTGCACTTGTCGAGCAGATTGTTGGAGCTACCGCTGGGCGTATTTGCCGTTGCCGTTGCCACTGTTTATTTCCCGAAATTGGCAATGCTAAATTCCGACGCCGACAAAACAAAATATTTGTCGGAATATTCTAAGGCATTGGTTGGCGTAAATGCAATAAGCATTCCCGCAACGGTTGGGCTTGCGCTTTTTAGCCGCGATATTCTGGGCTTTTTGTTTGAATGGAAGTCGTTCGGCAGTACCGACTTGGCAATATGCGCGCCCATAGTTGTTGCAAGCGCGCTGTCTTTGCCGTTTATTTCGGCTTCTACTTTGGCGGTTAGGGCGTTCTTTTCGAAAAAGAACACAAAAATTCCGCTGGCGGCCTCGGCATTTACGTTTTTGGCGAATTTGGTTTTTTCGCTTGTATTTATGTTTAAGTTCAGCGCGCTTGGTTTGGCAATGGCAAACGCGCTTGCCGCAGTTGTTCAGTATTTGGTGTTGCGATACTTTTTTGTGCGTCGCATAGGCACGGTGAAAATATTTTTAGACTTTGCAAAAATTGCGTCGGCAAGCGCGGCTATGGGCGTGTTTGCGTGTGCGCTAAAGTGCGTGCTGGCGGTATATGTTTCGCAGCCCAAGTTGTTGTCGGGGCTGGTTTGCCTGGCGGTGTTTCCGCTTGCAATATTGTGCTATTTGGCGGTGCTAAAACTTTTGCGCTTTAAGCAGCTGAGCGCGTTTAACATGTTTAAAATGGGCAAGTAATATGGATTCAAGACAGCTTTTTTGCGATGCAATTTGCGGTAAAAAAACCGAGCGCCCGCCTTTGTGGATTATGCGGCAGGCGGGCAGATACTTGCCCGAATATATAGCACTAAAGGAACGCTACGGCGGCTTTTTAAATTTGGTAAAAACGCCCGAACTTGCTTTGCAGGCTGCCTTGCAGCCCATAGAACGCTTCGGTTTTGACTGCGCCATATTGTTTTCCGACATACTGGTTTTGTCCGAAGCTTTGGGCTACGGCTACAATTTTATAGACGGCAAGGGCCTTGTTTTCAAGGGCAGAATTTCTTCGAAAAAAGACGTTGAAAACTTGAATGTAGACGACGTTTGCGAAAAGCTAGAATATGTTTTAGATGCTTTAAAACTGCTTAGAAACGCCCTGCCTAAAAAGGCGGTGCTGGGCTTTTCGGCAAGCCCCTTTACCCTTGGTGCCTATCTTATAGAGGGCGAATCTTCGAAAGATTTTCCGCGCTACAAAGCGTTTATGAAAAACGAGCCCGAACTTTTTGCAATGCTTATGCAAAAGTTATCGGCTGCAGTCGGTTTATATGTAAAAGCCCAGTTAAAATGCAACGCCGACGCAATACAGATTTTCGATTCGCATTCACATTTGCTTTGCGCCGAAAACTATTGGGAGAATTCCGGCAAATACATAAAGGCTGCTTTTGCAGAGCTTCCAAAAAATGCAAAAACAATACTTTTTGCGCTTAATGCCTCGGATATTTTCGGCGAGATGCTAAATGTAAAGGCATCGGCATATAGCGTAAATTGCGGCGTAAAGCTGTCGCGGCTAAAGGCGGCGCACAATGGCAGATATGCATTGCAGGGCAATTTAAACAACGCTATGCTTGAATTTTCAACACCTCGAGAGCTTGCGCAAAAGGCAGCTGAAATTGTCGAAGACATGAAAAACATTGGCGGGCATATTTTTAACTTGGGGCACGGCATTACCCCAAACGCAAAACTCGAAAACGTATATGCACTTTGCAACGCGGTAATAAAATGAATCTAAAACAGCTTATAGAAAAGTATGCGGCAAACGGGCCGAGATATACTTCGTATCCAACTGCGGCGCACTTTGCCGAAAGCGAAAACAGGGAAACCTTAATCGCCCGCGCGGTAAGCGGCGGTGCGGCAATGTCGCTATATATACACATTCCATTTTGCGCCTCGCAGTGCTTTTTTTGTGCGTGCTCTTCAAGCGTGTGTTTAGATATTTCGAAAGCCGATACTTATTTAGACGCTTTGGACGCCGAACTAAAACTATGGCAAAACAGGGGATTGGACAAAAAAACGCTAGAGCAAATACATTTCGGCGGGGGCACCCCCAACTTTTTAAGCGTCCCGCAAATCTACAGGCTAAACAAGATAATAGAAAAATATTTTGAAAAATCGCCATTGTGCGAATTTTCGGCGGAATTAGACCCCAGAACCTTAACCGACCAAAAAATAAAGGCTTTTGCCGATATTGGCGTAAATAGGGCTTCCATAGGCTTGCAAGACACCAACGACTTCGTGCAAAAGGCAATAAACCGCGTTCAGCCGCAGTCGATGAACATTGCGACTTTCCAAGCCCTGCGCAATGTAGGCATAACCCACATTAACGCCGACTTAATTTACGGCTTGCCCTTGCAAACGTTAAAGGCTTTCGAAAAAACTTTGAGCGATGTTTTGCAGCTTAACCCCACAAGGATTTCGCTTTTCAACTACGCGCACGTTCCGTGGCTTAAAACTTCGCAAAAGGCTTTGGAGAAATACGAATTTGTTTCGGCAAACGAAAAGGTTGAATGCTTTCTTTTGGCAAAGCAGACTTTTGAGAACGCGGGCTTTTTGTATATAGGGCTAGACCACTTTGCAAAGCCGCAGGACGAATTGGTGGTTGCGCGCTTAAAAGGCACTCTTCAAAGAAATTTCCAAGGGTACAGCACTCATGCCGGCATAGACGGTTTCGGGATAGGGCTTACCTCCATTTCGCAGACAAAAGACAGCTACAGGCAAAACCGCAAGGATATGCAAAAATATTATGACGATATAAGCAAAGGTGTTTTGCCTGTGGAAAGGGGTGTTGTTTTAACCGCCGACGACATTTTGCGCCGCAAGGCGATTATGTCTATTATGTGCCTGCTTAAAGTTTCCGAAAGCGTTTTCGAGCCCTCCGAAGTTGCCGAATATAAAAGGATTTTCGACGCTGCAAGGCCGAGGCTCGTTCAAATGCAAGCCGACGGGCTTTTGGAATTCGACGGCGAATATTCGTTTAGGCTGCTAGACTTTGGCAGGGTGTTTATGCGCAATGTTGCAATGCTTTTCGACGGCAGGTCTTTTGCCCGGCACTCGAAAACCGTTTAGCGCAAAACCGTTTTTTGCCGTTATAAAAATGCTTGATATTCGCATTTGTTCGTCAAGAATGTGAGACCTGCTTTTTTATACTTCGGCAAAGGTTGTCGGAGCAAAAAATATAATGAACGATTTTGAACCAGAAAATTTCCGCCAAGCCCAAGCGGGCGAGGTGGGCATTGTTTCGTATAGCGATTTTTACAGCAAAACTCCGCTAAAGCTCGAGCTGGGGGCGTCTTTAGACGAGTTCAATATCAGATACGAAACCTACGGAAAGCTTAACGCCGACAAATCCAACGCGGTGCTGGTTTGCCACGCCCTTACGGGCGACCACCACGTTGCGGGCGTATACGGTATCAACGACAAAAAAACGGGTTGGTGGAACAATATTGTTGGCCCTAATAAACCGCTTGATACAGAAAAATATTTTGTAATTTGCAGCAACTGCATTGGCGGCTGCAGGGGCAGCACGGGGCCAAACAGTATAAATCCCAAAACCGGCAAAAGGTGGAATTTAACGTTTCCAGTCTATACCATAGGCGATATGGTGAACGCACAGGCGCGCCTGCTAGACCATTTAGGCATAGAAAAATTGGCCCTTGTAATAGGAGGGTCTATGGGCGGAATGCAGGCTTTGCAGTGGGCGGTAAGCTATCCCGACAGAGTGCAGAGGGTTTTGGGGTTGGCAACTACTTCGCACCAAAATGCGCAGGCAATTGCCTTTAACGAAGTTGGCCGCCACGCGATTATGAGCGACGAAGCCTGGAACGGCGGCGACTACGAGCACCAGCCCGCGGTGGGCTTGGGCGTTGCAAGAATGATGGCGCACATAACGTATTTGTCTGACAAGGGAATGGACGACAAATTCGGCCGCAAAATGGAACTTAATTTGCAAAATCCCTTTGACCCAAGCTTTCAGGTTGAACGCTATTTGCACTACCAGGGCAAAACCTTTGTAAACAGGTTCGACGCAAATACATATTTATATTTAACAAAGGCGTTGGATTTGTTCGACCTAAGGGGGCATTGCAATACTCTTGAAGAAGCCTTTAGAAACGTAAAGGCAAAGGTAATGACAGTTGGATTTACCTCAGACTGGCTGTTTTTGCCGGAACAAAACAGGGAAATTGCTTTGGCTTTAATTAGGGCTAAAAAGAACGCAAGCTATGTGGAAATAGAAAGCGACCAAGGACACGATTCTTTCTTGATTCACTCGCCAAAACTTTATGCAATTATAGAAAACTTTTTAAATGTCTAAGTATAGAGACAAGCGCAAGATAGAGCTTTCGGCAATAAGAAGTTGGATTGCCGACGCTTCCAGCGTGCTAGATTTGGGGTGCGGCAGGGGGCTTTTGCTTGAAGAGCTTATGCGCACAAAACGCATTTATGCGGTTGGGGTCGACTTGGATTTCGACAAGATTACAAGAGCCATACGAAGGGGTGTAAACGTAATTCACGGCGACATTCTAAAAACGGCAAACAGCTTTGCCGATAAGTCGTTCGACTGGGTTGTGTGCTCGAGAACCCTTCCCGAATTGGGCAACCCCGACGCCGTAATTAAAGAGGCGTTGCGCGTTGGCAACCACGTTGCTGTGGGCTTTGTAAACTACGGCTTTTGGCTTAACAGACTAAAAATAGCCCTTAGCGGCAGCCGCGTTTTAAACGAAGTTTACCCCGAAGAATGGTCTAGTGCCGTTCCCACAAACGACATTAGCGTTAAGTCTTTCGAAAAATACTGCGCCGACAACGGCATAGTTATAGAAAAAAGGCACTTTTTAAAAGGCAACTGGCAAAGCCCCTGCAAATTTATGCCCAACCTTTTTGCGGGCTACGCCATATTTGAAATATCAAAAAAATAGAATTTATGAAAAACGAAGAATGCGACAAAAAAGAAAAGAATAGCGAAGCTATTGCACAGCAAATACAAAAAAAATTTATAGACGAACGAAAAATATTCTTTTTCGGCGAAGTTAACGACGAATCGTGCGCGGAGGCCGTAAAAAAGCTTTTGTATTTGGATATGATGGACAAAAAGGCCGAAATTACCATATACCTAAGCACCCCTGGCGGCTCGATAAACGCGGGTATGGCGTTGTACGACACTATAAAGCTTATAAGTGCGCCCGTAAAGATTGTCGTTACCGGCATTGCAATGAGCATGGGGTCTATCCTTTTAAGCGCGGCAAAAAAAGGCAAAAGGTTTTTGTTCCCCAACGCAAGCGTTATGATACACCAGCCCCTCATTATGGGCGAATTTAGCGGAACTGCCGTAGACATTCACATTCAGGCGCGCGAAATGGAAAGAATGAGGGATATTTTAAACAAGATTTTGTCGGACGCTTCCGGCCAGCCGCTAGAGAAAATCCGCAAAGACACCGACAGAGACTTCTTTATGACCGCCAAAGAGGCCGTTGAATACGGCTTGGCCGACGGCATTGTAGACTCTTTGTAATTTGCGCCAAAAAAAGGTTGAAAAATTTTTTAAAGCTAATTGAATTTTAAGAGCTAATAAAAACAAAACACAATTAATGATAACAAAGCCAAACCAAAGCGGACAAAAACCGTATTACAACAAAAACAAAAGCTTCGGCCCCAGAAAAAACGAAAGAATTAGAGGGCCGCGCACGGTAAGGGTTATAGGCCCCGACGGAAAACAGGTGGGTGTTATGCCCCCCTACGAAGCCTTGCAGATTGCACAGCGTATGGGTTTGGATTTGGTGGAAATTTCGCCTACAGCACAACCTCCCGTTTGCCGCATTATAGACTACGGCAAGTATATGTACGAGGAGTCTAAAAAGCAAAAGTCGAACAAGTCTAGCGCGCCGAAACTTAAAGAGGTTAAGTTCCGCCCTATGACCGAAATGCACGACTATATGACGAAAATCCGCAGTGCCGAAAGGTTTTTGTTTGCCGGAAACAAGCTTAAAATTTCGGTATTTATGCGCGGCCGCGAAATGGAGTATAAAGACAAGGCCTTTGAAATTGCAAACAGGGCAAAGACCGACCTTTTGCACATGGGCACTGCCGATTCCGAACCCAAGCTTGCGGGCAGGTGTGTTTCTTTTTCGATGTCGCCCGTTCAGCAGAACAAGCGCAAGCTAAAATATAGCGGCATAGAAGAGGAAATTCCCGAAGACGATTCTTCGGAAGGCGACGAAGGATAAGCAATACGCCGCGTATTTTCGCGGCAAAGCGTTTATGTTATGGGGACAAATTCGGCATATTCGATGACAAGGCGGAAATTTATTTCCGTCTTGTTGCCGCTTATTGCAGCCCCAAGGCTTTGGGCTGCCGACGCCGAATTTAAAGGCATAAAATATATGTCCGTTTCCAAAATCGCCGCAAGGTGCTCTATGAAAGTCCGCACCGTGCTTAAAAACAAAACGGTTTCCATATACAACAAGGCCGTTAAGATAGACTTTGAAGTAAACCAAAGAGACATTTACATAAATGGAGCCAGAATTTGGTTGGGCTTTCCAGTTGCGCTTTTGGGCGGCAACTTGTGCGTTTCGCAAATAGACTACTACAAGGTTATAGAGGGCATATTATACCCGAAACTTCCCAAAAACGGGCTAAAGCTCAACAAGATTGTTATAGATGCAGGCCACGGAGGCAAAGACAGGGGGGCTTTCAATAAAAAATACAATTTGGTTGAAAAGTCGCTTACGCTTGATATGGCGAATAGGGTAGCCAGCCTGCTTGTAAAGCGCGGTTACAATGTGGTGCTTACCCGCAAAAGCGATATATACATTTCGCTAGACTCCAGAACTGCAATTGCAAACAAGGCAAAGGCCGACATGTTTATAAGTATACACTACAACTCTTCGCAAAATTCGTTGGTTTCGGGTGTGGAAACTTTTGCCATGACGCCGAAGGGGCAATATTCGTCGTCGGGTTCTAAACTTACGGCGTCGTGCAACAAATTTTACCCAGCAAACAATTTGGATTGTTGGAATACGCTGCTTTCGTTTTATGTCAATTCCTCTCTAAAGAGGGCGACGGGGGCAATAGACAGGGGCGCAAAAAAGGCGCGCTTTGCGGTTTTAACAGATGCTACAATGCCCGCGGTTTTGGTTGAATGCGGCTTTATTTCGGCGGTAGGCGAGGGGGCAAGAATTGCAACCCCAAAATATCTCACAAAAATTGCTCTTGGCATTGTAAACGGCATTGTGCGCTACCAAACAACAATAACGCGCCTTAGGGGAGCGGCTGTAAAAAAATAGCCGATACGCCTTTCGCATAAAAATTTTCGGCCGTCTTATAGATATAGGCGGTTTTTTTTGTGCGCGAATCTTTTAAGGGTAGGCTTGGTAAAGTTTTTTGCCCAACCCGCCAAAAGCCGCGCTTGCCCAGCGCTTTTATCTTGAAAAGAATTTCGTTCGGCTGCATACTAAATTCTTACAATACTTTCGATTTATGGAATTCTCAAATATAGATATTACGGTGTTTATACTTTTTGTACTGGCGGTTATAGGCGTCGGTATGATAAAAAGCAGGGGCGAAAAAAATAGCGAAGACTACTTTCTTGCGGGAAGAGGCTTGTCGTGGTGGCTTATAGGCATTTCGCTTATAGCGGCAAATATTTCCACCGAGCAGTTTGTGGGTATGAGCGGCAGTGCGTCGGGCATTTCGGGCTTGGCAATAGCCAGCTACGAATGGATGGCGGCCATTACGCTTGTTTTTGTGGCGTTCTTATTCTTGCCAAAATTTTTAAAGCTTGGCATATACACCGTTCCGCAGTTTTTGGAATATAGGTTCGATTCGCTTTCGAGAACCATAATGTCGTTGCTGATGGTTGTGGTTTTGGTTTGCGTAAATATAACGGCGGTAATATATTCGGGGGCAACCGTTGCCGATACCGTTTTTGGCGACAGCACATCGCTTCCATTTGCGGTAAACGTGCCCGCGGCTTGCTGGGCAATAGGCATTATGGCGGCAATTTACGTATGTGCAGGCGGTCTTAAAGCATGCGCTTGGGCAGACCTTTTGCAGGGTACGGCCCTTATTGTGGGCGGCGGCTTAATTGCATATTTTGCGTTCGATGCCTTTGCCGCGAAGGACGTTGCCGAAATTGCCACAACAAAAACCGTTTCGCCCGAAACTTTGGCGTCGCTAAAAGACGCGGGCGTTATGGAAAAGTTTATGACTTTGAACGCCGACAAGCTTACAATGTTTATGCCCGCCGACCATAAGGAAATTCCGTGGACTGCCCTTATTATAGGTTTGTGGATTCCAAATTTTTACTATTGGGGCTTTAACCAATATATAATTCAAAGAACTTTGGGTGCCTCCAGCTTGGGCGAAGGGCAAAAGGGCATTATGTTTGCGGCGGCATTAAAGCTTATAATACCCTTTGTAATTGTTATCCCCGGCATTATGGCGTTTAACTTGTATTCGGCAGACCAGGCTTCGGCGGCGGCAAAAGACCAGAAAATTTTAACCGAAAATGCCAAGGTTTGCGCAACGCTATATTTCGACGCGCTAGATGCGAAAAACGAGACGCTGTTTCACGAAAAGGCCAGGGGCGTTTTTACCGCAGATATGGGTAGCGGCAAAAATATTGTGCTGCTTGACGAAAACGATTTGGACGCTTTGTATTCGCAATATAAGGCCGAAAAAGCAAGCGGCGACTTGTACAAAAAATATTTTACCTACGACAAGGGTTGGGTTTCTACAAATTCAAAGGGCGAATTCTCGCTTAAAAATGTTGTAGACGCATGGAACTTAAAGCATGCGGCCACCCGCGGAGACAAGTCGTTTGAACAGACCCTATACGGCTATAAATACGACTCGGCATTCGGTCTCTTAATAAGCAAGGTTTTGCCCGATGGCTTAGGCTTAAGGGGCTTTATATTTGCGGCTTTGCTGGGGGCTGTTGTAAGCTCTTTGGCCGCCATGTTAAACGCTGCCTCCACCATATTTACAATAGACCTTTACAAAAAATACATAAATAAGAACGCAAGCGACAAGAATTTGGTTGTAGTAGGCCGCATGGCTGTTCTCATATTTGCACTTATAGGCTGCATGGTGGCTCCCCTGCTCGCAAATCCGAAATTGGGCGGCGTATTTACATTCATTCAGGAATTTCAGGGGTATCTTTCTCCGGGAATTTTGGCGGTGTTTATCTTCGGTATATTCAGCAAAAAAGCCCCGAGGTTTGCGGGCGCATTGGGCATATTGCTAAGCCCCATAGTGTACGGGCTTTTGCAGTTCTTCTGCAGCGATATTGCGTTTTTAAACCGCATGGCAATAACCTTTGCAGCTTCGCTTTTTGTAATGCTGTTCCTTACATTGGTTAAGCCCCTAAAGCAGGAAATTGTAATGCCCGAAAATAAAAAGATTAAGCTGGAATCGTCTTTCGGCGCAAAGCTTGCGGGCATTTCGGTTTTGATTATAGCGTTTGCATTCTACTTCATATTTTCGGGCTTGTTTATAAAGTAAAATGAAAGAAATTCTCGCAAAAAAGTTTTTTGATTTTTACGGCTATAAGCCCGACGTTGTCTCTAACGCTTCGGGGCGCATAGAGTTTATAGGCAACCATGTAGACTATAACGGCGGCGTTGTTTTGGGAGCCGCCATTAGCAGGCACATATGCGTAGCCTTGGCAAAGCGCAGCGACAGTACAATGAGGTTCGGCAATTCAAAAAGCCGCGACAGTGTTTGCGTAAGTTTAGATACCTGCCAAAAACAGCCGCCGCGCCAAAACTGGGCAAACTACTGCATTGGCGTGGTAAAATATGCAAAAGAGCACGGCTGCAAAATAGATTGCGGTTTCGACTTTCTGGATATGTCGGACTTGCCAAGCGGCGCGGGGCTTAGCAGCTCGGCGGCAATAGAGCTTGCAATGGCAAGAGCCTTAAACGAATTGTACAGCCTTAATCTTTCCACTTTGGAAATGGTTAAAATTTCTAAAAAGTGCGAAAACGAATTTATGGGAATGCCCTGCGGCATTTTAGACCAGGGCGTTTCGGGCTTTGGCAGCGACAACAACCTTGTTTTTATAGACTGTCTTAAAGACGAGTTTAAAAGCATTATGTTGCCCAAAGAATGGAAGCTGTGGATTTTCAATACGGCAACAAAACATTCGTTGGTAGACGGCGCGTATGCAAAGCTAAGAGAGTCGTGCATGCAGGCGGCCAAAATACTTTCGGGCGAGGGCGAATTTAGGCTTTTAAGAGCCTTTACCGCTCGGGACTTGGAAAATGCAAAGCCCAAGATGGACGCTGTTGTGTACAACCGCGCAAAACACATTATAGACGAAATAGGCAGGGTTTTTGCCGCGTGCAAGTGTATAGACGAAAAAGACCCCGTTGCCCTCGGCAAACTGCTTACGGCTTCGCACTGGAGTTCAAGCAGGCTTTTCGGCAATTCGTGCGAAGAGCTGGATTGGTTTGTAGAAAAGCTTACCGAAAACAAAAACGTTTACGGCGCGCGCCTTTCGGGCGGCGGCTTTGGCGGCTGCGTTATGGCAATGACAACCTCCGAATTTAGCGAGCAAGACGCCAACAAACTTTGCGCCGAATACGAAAAGACATTTTCGATAACGCCTACAAAAATAAAATTTTAACGGGAAATTTCGGCAATTTAAAAACGCACTCCTTTCGGGGTGCGTTTTATTTTTTATTTTCGAATTTAATTTAAAACAAAAGCGCTATTTTGTGTTTACAGGTTTTATGTATTGGAAATAGAGCTTGCACATATATTCATCGTTGATTTTTTCGAAGCTGTATAGATAGGGGAAAAATCCCTCCTCGTTGCTGTTTTTAATGTTGCTGTCCACCTTACTCCAGTTGTCGGAGGCCGAGCGCACGGTTTTCACCTTAAATGCCGCCTTTTGCATTGCCCTTGTGTAGGCGCGTTCGCGCGTTGTGCCGTAGCCTGCGGTAACTTCAAGCTGAAGTTTAAAGCCGTCTATAATGTTTTCGGTAAAGTCGGCTCGCAAAAATGCTATAAGCTTTGTGCTGCTTTCCCTAACAAAGGAAATATCTTTCACATTATATTGGCGTTTTTCGCCCGCATATTTGCGGACAGCCGCCAAGCACGCGCTTTCGGCGTCGGCCATTTTCGGCCCCCACGACACAACCTGAATGTTTATAACCTGGTTGCGGCTACGCAGCTTTTTTTTGGGCTTTGCGTTTTTGGCATCTTTTGCCTTTTTTGCTTCGGCTACTTTGTCAGCAATTTGCGCTTTTGGCACAAGTTTAGAAGAATCTACTTTTGCAATTTTAGACTTGTCTACAGTTGCGATTTTAGATTCGTCTATTTGCACAACTTTGTGCGCAGACTTGGCTGCATCTTTTGCCGCGCCCACCTTGGCCGTGTTTGCAACCGCTTTGGCTGCAACTGCTTTGGGAGCTTTTGCCCCCTGTTGAGTTTGTGCGTTAACGACACTTGCCGATAATAATGCGCACGCAAAACCCAACAACGTAATAACCTTTTTCCCCATCATATAGTTACCTTGTTTTGAGTTATGGCAGCATAGCTAAGCTACCTCTTAAAAAAAGTCAAGCACTTTTTTATATATAAATTTCGTAACATACAAAAATATAGTAAGTAAAAATTTTAACAAAATTTTGTTTTTATAGACTAGCTGCCCGAATTTTCGCTTTTTGCCGAAAATTCTAAGAGCAGTTTTGGCCTAAGGTCGGGCTTGTTTGCAAATCCGTCGTTTTCGTCATCGAACGAGTTTGTCGAATAAAACAAAAGTGGGGTTATCCCGCCTTCTTGAACCAACACAAGTGTTGCAATATCAAGCTGTTGGCAAAATCTGGGGAAGGGCAGCGGCTTATTTTTTTCGCTTTTTGCGGCAAGCGCGTAGTTTATATAGTCGGCAAAATTTTCGCTTGTAAATTCAAGCTTGTCGCCGTCTTTAACAGGTTCCTTTAAATTAAGTTGCAGCGTTCCAAGCCTAAACGCCGCCGTTGTGTCCAGCGCGGTAGAGTTAGTATCGTGGGCGGGGGCAATTTTTTCGTTTTCGCCGTTCCACGAAACTTTGTAGGTGTCGTTAATATCGAAGAATGCCGATTCGTTTACTATGGCAAATACCGCAATTTTTATGTTAAGGGCGTCTTTTGCCTCTCTTATTTTCGCAATTTCATCTTCGCTAGCTTGTTCGGTATTTTTATTTGCGGTTTTAATTAGCTTGTTTACCTTTTCAATAAAGACTGGGTTTGCCTTTATATGCAAAATAAGCTTCGACAAAAAAACTGTATCTTTTTGCGGGTTAAAGGCGTATAAAATCGGGTCGCACCTGAAGGGAATATACGCAATCTTTGCCGAATCTTTTGCGTTTGAAACCGAAAGAAATTTTTCGTTTTCGAACGCTTTTGAAGGCTCGCTTTGCGAAATGAATGTGTCGAGCTTTAAGGCTGGCATTTCCGCGCAAAATCCCAAAAAGCTCCTCATTAGCAAGAGTGCAAAAAAAAGTTTTGCAAAAAAGTATGCGACGAAAGCTACCGTGCTTTTTTGCGCGGTAAACACCCCAAATTTATGCAATCGGCGCATGCCTTGTTTTTTTATTGGAATTTTTCCGCCATTTCCCTTGCGTAGTATTCCGCAAAGTAGGTTAAAATCATATCGGCTCCGGCTCTTTTTATGGATATAAGCGATTCGTAAATAGCCTTGTTTAAGTCGAAATATCCAAGGCTTGCCGCATTCTTTATCATAGAATATTCGCCCGAAACCTGATAGGCTGCTATTGGCAGCATGGAGCGTTCGCGCACCGCCTTTACAATGTCCAGATAATACATTGCGGGTTTTACCATTAAAACATCGGCGCATTCGCTTTCGTCTAAATATGCCTCTAAAATTGCGGTTCTGGAATTTGCGGGGTTAAGCTGGTACGAAAGCTTGTCGAGATTTTTTGTGCCTGCCGCCGAAGACGATTTTACGGCGTCCCTAAACGGCCCGTAAAATACCGAGGCGTATTTTGCGCTGTATGCCATAATGGCAGTGTTTGCAAAGCCGCATTCGTCGAGGTTTTCGCGTATAGCGCCTATTCTGCCGTCCATCATATCCGACGGCGCAACAAAATCGGCTCCCGCATCGGCGCATAAAAGCGACATAGCGGTTAAAATTTCAACCGTTTCGTCGTTCATAATCGTATTTGTTTTCGGGTCTATAAGCCCGTCGTGCCCATGGCTGGTATATGGGTCTAGGGCAATGTCGGCAATAAGCGTCATTTCGGGGAAGCGTTTTTTTACGCTTCGTATTGCCATGTAGAACAGGCAGTTTTCGTTTACCGCCTGCGAGGCTTTTTCGTCTTTAAGTTTTGCGTCTAAAGTGGGGAAAAGCGCAATGCTTGAAATGCCGTTTTTAAGAAGGTCGTCGCACTTTTTTAAAAGCCTGTCTATGCTTAGCCTGTATTGGTCGGGCATAGAGTCTATGGCTTGAGTTTTGTTTTTTTGGTCGATTACAAATAAAGGCTGTATTAGGTCTTTTTTGCAAAGGTATGTTTCCTGACACAATCCGAGTATGGATTTGCTTTTCCTCATTCTTCTCGGACGTTGTCTTATATCGAGCTTGAAATTTTCGTCCATAATGTTTTTATTTTCATACAATCTATAATTTACGCAATAAAATAATGAAGGTTTTAATTCACAATACGATAGACAGAGCCAAAGAAACTTTGGAACCAAAAGGGACAGAGTTTAAGATGTATTGCTGCGGCCCTACGGTATACGGGCCAGCCCACATAGGCAATTTTAGAACGTTTTTGGTTCAAGACGCCCTGCGCAGAACGCTTGAGGCATCGGGCATAAAGGTAAAGCACGTTCGCAACATAACCGACGTAGACGACAAAACCATTAGGGAAAGCCAAAAATTGGGCATAACTTTAAAGGAGTTTACCCAAAAGTGGACCGACAAATTCCACGCCGACTGCCAAAAGCTTAATATGCTTGCCCCCACTATAGAGCCAAAGGCTACCGAGCATATTGGCGAGCAGATAAAAATGGTAAAAACGCTTATCGAAAAGGGCCACGCCTACGCTATGCCCGACGGCAGCGTATACTTTAAAATTTCAAGCTTTCCCGAATACGGCAAACTTTCGGGGTTAGATGCCTCTTCACTATCCACCCAAAGCGAAAATTCGGCGGGCAACGCAAATTTGGCGGACGAGTACGAGCGCGACAATGTTTCGGACTTCGCATTGTGGAAGGGCAGAAAACCCGAAGACGGCGAAAATTCTTGGAAAAGCCCGTGGGGCGAAGGCAGACCCGGCTGGCATATAGAGTGCTCGGCTATGAGCGCGAAATATTTAGGGTCCAGCTTCGACCTTCACGGCGGCGGCATAGACTTGTGCTTTCCCCACCACGAAAACGAAATTGCCCAAAGCGAATGCGCAAGCGGCGTAAAGCCCTATGTGCGCTATTGGTTCCATTCGGCGCACCTGATGGTAGAGGGCAAAAAGATGTCGAAAAGTTTGGGCAATCTCTACACTTTAGACGATTTAGAAGGCAAAGGATACGCTCCCATGCAGGTTAGGTTGGCGTTGCTTATGGGGCACTATCGCCAGCAGCTTAACTTTACGTTTAAGGGGCTAGACGATGCCAAAAGCGCGCTTGCAAAGCTAGATAAGCACTCTTCGGCTATGCTCGAAAAAATTCCGCTGACAAAAAAACAGTTTTGCGAAATTTTGGCAAAGAAAGATTTCGGAGAGGAAAAGGGCGCGTTTACCCTAGCCTACAACGCGATGTGCGACGACCTAAACGTGCCCAAGGCAATGGGCGAGGTGTTTACGGCGTTCCAAAAACTCGAAACACCCACCTTGCAGGACGCAAAAAGCTATGCGCGTTTTCTCTATTGCATTGGCATTGTTCCCTTCGAAACACTGGCTAAGCAGGTTGTAGATGTTCCCGAAAACATAAAAGAACTTGCCCAAAAGCGTTGGGACGCAAAAAAGGCGAAGGATTTTGCCTTGGCAGATTCTTTAAGGAAGGAAATTTCGGCCTTGGGCTGGAGCGTTCTAGACAAGAAAGACGGTTTTGAAATTGTAAAAGAATAGGCAAAAAAAGCTTGTAAAATTATAACCAAACTAAATTATATAATCATTATGAAAAAATTAACTTTAGCATTATTGGCGTCTGTTGCTGCCTTGTTTGTAGGGTGCACCACAAACTTGGGCGTAGAATCCGAAACACACCCCGAAGCCAACTACGATTCCGCTTCGGGCGAAATGATTGGCCGTTTCGACGGCGACATAAACGTTGTGTTTAAGGCTGCCAACACAGCGTTAGACCAGCTTAAATACTACAGGGTTGGACAAAAGGTAAAGCCCAACACGGCAAAGATTATTGCCAGAGGCCCAAAAGACGCATTCATAAGCGTTGCAATTTCGCAGGAAAAGCCCGGCATTTGCAAGGCCGTGTTTAAATACGGCAGCGGCAACCTAATGAAGTGCCAGGAAATCTACAACCAAATGTCCAAAGTGTTAAAGGGCATGTAGTTGTTTTTTTGACGCATATTTGTTCGAGGCCGCCATATTTTTGACGGTCTCGTTTTGTTTTCGGCAAAGTAGATAAATTTTTTATTCGGCAAAATTTTAAAATGCAATTCGACAGCGTATCTTTCCTTAAAAAACTAGTTTCATTTAAAAGTGTTTCGGCAAATCCCGAACTGGCGGGTAGCGTGCGCGAGTGCGGCGCGTTCTTGCGCGATTTTATGCAACGGCACGGCTTTGAAAGCGAATTGGTTAAAACGCCGCTGCACCCCATTGTTTGGGCAAAGCGCAACTGCAAAACAACGCCAAAGGCAAGAATTTTGTGCTACGGGCACTACGACGTTCAGCCCGTAGAGCCTCTGGGCAAGTGGACAAGCGACCCCTTTGTTGCCGTGGAAAAAAACGGCAAGCTTTGCGGCAGGGGCACCGCCGACAACAAGGGCCCATTTACCGCGCTACTTGCAGGCTACCTTAACTTTTTGGATAAAAATCCCGACAGCGCCATAGACATTGCCTTTATATTCGACGGCGAAGAGGAAGTTTCGAGCCCGAGCATGGCAGGCTTCATAGATTCGCATAAAGACGAATTGGCAAAATACGACATAGTTCTTTTAAGCGACACAATGAGCCCCGACAAATCGCAAATTTTGGTAACTACGGGCGTAAGGGGAATGGTGTCGTTCGACGCGGTGTTTAAAGGCGCAAAATGCGACCTTCATTCGGGTATGTATGGCGGTATGGTATATAACCCGCTTCAGGCTATGTGCGAAGTGCTTGCCTCTTTGCACGGCGCCGACGGCCTTGTTGCAATAGACGGCTTTTATAGCGATGTAAAACCCGTTAGCGATTGGGAGGTTGCCGAAATGAAAAAGCTGCCCATTTCACCCGAAGGCATAAAAAAAGAGTTGAATGTAGACGCTTTGTATTCGCAAAAGGGCGTAGATGTTATGGCGTCTACAAGGGCAATGCCTACTTTGGAAATAAACGGTATTGGCGGCGGCTGGCAGGGCAACGATCTTAAAACCATAATTCCCTCCGAGTCCTTCTGCAAAATATCCTGTAGGCTTGTTCCCGATCAATCTCCTTCAAAAATCTTAAAACTTGTGCAAAACGCGATTTTGCAAAGGTGCCCAAAAGGCGTAAATGTTTCCTTTAAAGCCCACAACGGTTGCGGGGCAAAGGCGTATTATATAGACGCCAAAACCGAGGCGGGAAAAGACTCTGTAAAAGGCGCGGTTTTGCGCGGTTTAAAAGAATCGGTTTGCGAAGTGTTCGGCAAGCCGCCGCTTTTTGTGCGCGACGGCGGCAGCATTTCGCTTGTGGCTTATATGCACGATGTAGCCAAGTTGGATTTTGTTATGACAGGGCTATTTACCCCGCAAGACAACCTGCACGCTCCCAACGAGTCGTTCTATCTGGAAATGCTCGAAAAAGGCGCAAAACTTTATGAATTGCTTTTTGAAAAACTATCGAAATAATAAGGCTTTAAAAACTATTAAATCTTTACAAATATGGAATACGCAATCGGAATAGACATAGGCGGCACAAACACAAAAATAGGCGCAGTTTTAAAAGACGGCAAAGTTGTAGCCGAAAACAGGTTTTCGACAACCGACGCAAACGACTACAATTCGTATATGTCGTTGCTGGTAAAGGCTATAAAATCGCTTATGGAGCTTGTTAGCGACGGCAAGTGCATGGGCATAGGCTTGGGGGCTCCCAATGCAAACTACTATACTGGTGCAATAGAAATGGCGCCGAATTTGCCTTTTACAAGCGGGCCTATTATAGACACGCTTAGAATGAATTTTAACCTCGAGCACATGTATCTTACAAACGACGCCAACGCCGCGGCGTTGGGCGAAAAGATTTACGGCGGGGCAAAGGATATGAAGGATTTTATTATGATTACGCTGGGCACGGGTTTGGGCTCGGGCATAGTTGTAAACGGTAAAATGGTATATGGTGCCGACGGTTTTGCGGGCGAGCTTGGCCATGTAACTGTTGTGGATTCGGGCAGAATGTGCAACTGTGGCAAACGCGGCTGTTTAGAGGCCTACGTTTCGGCAACGGGCATTAAAAGAACTTATTTTGAAAAGGTATGCGAATATAACGGCCGCAGCAGCATAAGCGATGTAAAGTGGTCGGATATGGACGCAAAGGTTATAGAAGACGCAGCCCGCGCGGGCGACAAAGCGGCTATGGAAACCTACGAATATACGGGTTATATGCTTGGCAAATCTTTGGCAGACTTTGTTATGTTTTCGCGCCCCGAAGCGATATTCCTTTTTGGCGGCCCCGTAAAGGCGGGCGACCTTATCTTTAAACCCGCCGAAAAGTCTATGAACGAGCACCTTTTGGAAGTGTTTAAAAACAAGGTAAAGCTTTTGCCCAGCAAGCTGCCATCGGCATATGCCGCAATATTGGGGGCTTCGGCCCTTGTATGGGACGCCGTGGAAAATGCTTAAGCTTTCCGCCCAAATAGACCCGAACCTTTCGCAAATCTACGAGGACTATTTTTACGAAACAGGTTCGCAGAACTGGAGCATAGAGCAGCTTGTCGATTTTCCCGACGATATGCAGCTGTGCGGATATTTCGACGACAAAGCCCAAGCCGATTCGTCTTTGCGCGAATTGTGCGCGACATTCCCCGAGCTAAAAGAGGGCGATTTTACCCGCACCGAAATCTTTAAAAAAGACTTTCAAAACGAATATAAAAAATATCTTTCGCCCTATGTGTGCAAAAATTTGCACTGGGTGCCCATTTGGCTTAAAGACAGTTACAACGGGCTAAAAGAGGGCGACAAGGTATTTTATTTCGACGCCGAGGGCGCGTTCGGCACGGGCGACCACGCCACCACACGCCTTTGCATGGCAAGAATTCTGGACATTTGCGAGGCAAACGGAGGCACGCTTAAAGGAAAAAGCCTTGTAGACGCAGGCTGCGGCTCGGGCATTTTGGCGTTAAGCAGCAAGCTTTACGGCTGCGACAACGCCGAAGGTTTCGATATAGAAAGTTCGGCGGTGCAAGTGGCAAACGAAAACGCGCATCGCAACGGCATAGAGTGCAAAGATATGTTCAAGGTTTGCGGCATAAAAGAGGGTATAAGCTCGCGCAAATTCGATATTGTTGTGGCGAATATTTTGGCGAACATTCTTGAAATGAACGCGCAATATTTGGCGGACGCCGTAAAAGACGGCGGCTCGCTTATTTTAAGCGGAATTTTGGCTGCCGAAAACGAGCATGTGCGCAAGGTTTTTTGGGAAGCCTCTAATGGGCGCGCAAAGAAAATAGACTTTCGCCAAATGGGCGACTGGAGCGATGTTTTATTGCAATTTTAAAGTCTTTTACGCCAATAAAAGGCTTGCATAAACTGGTCTAAAAGCTATCTTTCCAGGGCAAGATAGCTGGAATATATCATCATTTTTTCATAGGCAGAACATGGACGTTGGAAATAACGAAAATAAAAAAAGTACGGCGGTTGTAAGATACCCCACTTTGTTGGGAATGGCATACCGCTACAAGAAAAGCAACGGCACTTGGGCTTTTGGCATTAACTACATAAGGCTTGTTGTTGTAATGCTGCTGATGCTTGTTGTAACATGGGGCACAATTTCAATTTTCTTGTATTCGTTTATGAGGCACTACAAAAAGTACTCGAATATGACCTTTTTGGACGCCGCAGTTATGCCTTTCGACAGAAGGGGAATCGCCGAAAAACAGGGCGATTTCGATATAGAAAAGGCGGAGGCTTTGCTAAAAGAGGGCGATTATACCGCGGCAAGAATTTGCCTTATTTCGGGAACGGCTCGTTCAACCAAAAATCTAAAGGGGCGCAAAATGCTTGCCGAATTTTACCTTAGGCTTATGGGGCGTCCCGACTTTGCGCTGCAAGCCCTTGAAATAGGCATTCCGTATGCCCTTAAAGATTTGCAGTACGTAAGGTTCTATTTCTCGATTTTAATGGAGGAATCTGAAGACGTTAAGTTGGCGGCGGTGGGCAAAAAGATATTGTCTTCGCCCGAAGCTTCGCCCGAAGTCAAGCTTTATGTTGCAATGTCGCTCGGCACAATTTACGCGCTTCATGGCGACTATCAAAAGTCCGACGAATACCTTACAAAAAACGGTCTCCAAAATTCGCTGCCAGGGGTAATGCGTCTTTCAAAAAACAAGTGGGAGCAGGGCAGAAGAGACGAAGCCATTGCCATTTTAAAAGCGTCGGTAGGCAAGGTAAACGATGTTGAACCCATATATGCCATGCTTATGAGCTATTATGCCGACATGGGGCAATACGACACGGCGCGCCAATATGCGGTAATGCGCTCGGTAGAAAAACCCTTTTCTGTTTCGCAGCGCATAGACTATTTGAAAATTCTTAAAAAGACCGGCGAAGATGCCCGCGTAAACAAAGAATTGCAGGAGCTGTACGAGCAAAACAAAAGCAACGAAACGGCATTGCTTTATTTGGCAAACTACGCCGCCGACAACGGCGATATGGAGCTGATGAATAAAATCTACAATACTTCGATAGAAAACAACTATTCGCAGGCTCCCTTTACAATGCTTATGATAGAAACTTTGCTTGTGCGCGGCAAGTCGGAGGAGGCCATTGTAATTTTCGACGAAATTATGAAGAAAAAGCCGTCGTGGCTAAGAAGATACAGCGGAGTTTTCGGCTGCCTGAGAGCTGCCGCCTATTACGGCGCGGGCAATACAGAAATGGCGACGATTTTGGTAGACGAGCTGCTTAAAAAGGGCAATATTCCGCCCCGCACTTTAATTGCAACCGCGCGCAGGTTCGATAAAATGGGAAGCAAGGGTTTGGCCCACAAGATTTTGGTGGATGCCGTAGAGCGAAACCCGAGGCACCAGCTGGCTCTTACGAGGCTTGTGCAGATGGAAATTTCGATGGGCAACTCTACAAACCTCGATAATCACATATTTAAACTAATTCAAATGCGCCGGCCCCCGCGCCGCCTTATAATGGAGGCAAAGCGCAGCCTTGAAAGCGACCTGTTTATATTCACCACCGACAGGGAAAAGGTTATGAATGAAATAGACGTGTTGCTTAAAAAGGAAAGCGATTCGGGAACAAAACTATTCTCGGATTTGTCCGATAGCCAAGAAGATTCGATTTTGATAAACTAAAAAGTGGAAAAGCTTTGGGTAGACTACTCGCTGAACGCGCAGGCAAGACAGATTTTGGACGAGATGCGCCGGCGCGGTCTTAGGCTGTGCGCCGGCGAGTCGTGCACGGGCGGGCTTATTGCAAACGCATTTGTTTCGATAAACTCGGCTTCCGACGTTTTTTTAGGCTCGCTTGTTTGCTATTGCGCCGCGGCGAAAATAAACTTGGCTGGGGTTTCAAAAGAGGCGGCTTTTGAAAACCAAAGCGTAAACGAACGCTGCGCACGCGAATTTGCGCAAGGGGCTTTGTCAAAATACGGAGCCGACTACGCGATTTCGTCTACGGGGTTTGCCGAGGAGGACAAAGACGTGTTCTTGTGCGTCGCAAACCGCACAAGCGCGCTTGTAGAAAAATTTAATTTTAAGGGTTCCAGAAACGAAATAAGAGCCGATGCTACCAAAAAGGCCTTGTATATGCTGCAAAGGCTTTTGCAAAACAGCGTACAATCAACGGAGAAATAGCTATGGATTGCCAGTCGAAAAAAGTTATGGTTATAGGAGCGGGCGTAAGCGGTTTGGCCGCCGCCTGCCAGTTAAAAAAACAAGGTTTTTCGGTAAAGGTTGTAGACAAGGCCCAAAGGGCGGGCGGCGTAATTTCAACCTTCAGTCAAGACGGTTTTTACGCCGAAAGCGGCTCGAACGTAATCTTTATACAAAGCAGCACCGTGCTCGATTTTATATACGAATTGGGTTTGTCCGACAAGCTGCAGTTTTCATCAAAATCGGCAAAGAAAAGATATTTTGTGCGCTCGGGCGAAATGCTTGCGCTTCCAACAAATCCGTTTTCGATGATATTTACAAAGCTGCTTAGCTTTGCGGGTAAAATTCGCATTTTTAAGGAAATTTCGGTGCCGGCCCACGACTTCGATTCGGAAGTAAGCGTTTCGCAATTTATGACAGACAGGTTCGGGCAGGAGTTTTGCGACTATATAATAAACCCCTTTATGGGCGGCATATACGCGAGCAGCCCCGACAGGCTTTCGGTAAAATACGCAATGCCAAAAGTTTGGCAAATAGAGCAAAAATACGGCTCGTTGATTAAGGGCGCGTTTTGTATGCTAAGGGAATTGCGCGAGAACAAAACAAAACGCTTTAAAAGCAAAATGGCGTCGTTTAAGGGTGGTATGCAAACCTTTATAGACGCAATGGCGGCATATTTGGGCGGCGACTTGTCGGTAAACTGCAAGGTTTTAAGCATAGACTATAACGATGGCAAGTGGGATATTCTTACGGAAGAGGGCGGCGACAGCTACGACGAAATTGTCTTTGCCGTTCCAGCCCACAAAATAAAGAACGTTCCCATCACCGGCAATATGTCGGTTGCGTTGGGCTCTTTTAACGAAATAGAATACGCCCCGATTGCAACGCTCACTTTGGGCTTCGACTTAAAGCAGTTTAAAAAGAAGCCGCAGGGCTTCGGCGTGCTTGTTCCGCAAAAAGAAAATATGTCGATTTTGGGGAGCCTGTTTTTGTCGAGCATATTCCCCGACAGAGCCCCCGAAAACTGCTGCGTTCTTACAAACTATTTTGGCGGCTTTAGAAACCCAGAAATGGTAGAAAAGCCCATAGAAGAACTTGTTGAACTTGCCTGCAAAGACCTGCAAAAGCTTATGGGGTTAAAGGGTGCTCCCAAATTTGCAAAGCTAACCGTTTGGAAAAAGGGCATCGCCCAATACAATATAGGATACGACAAGTTTATAGAGGCAAAAGACGAATTCGAAAAACAGTATCCGAGTATAAAGCTTGTAGGCTCCTATATGGGCGGAGTAGGGGTTGGTAAGTGCATCGAAAACGCGTTGCAGGCGGTTTCTAAATAATATGGCAAAACTTGCGCTTATATTGGTCAATGTCGGCAGCCCCGATTCTTTCGAAAAAAGAGAGGCAAAGGCTTTTATAGACAATATGCTTTCCGACAGGCATGTTGTTAACAAGCCCTATATTGCAAGGAAATTTGCCGCATTTTTTGCCGCCAATTTCGGCGCGGGCAATTTCGCAAAAAGGCTTGCCCAATGCGCGGTGGGCTCCAGATCGGCGTTAAGGCACTATACAACGTCTTTTAGGGCAAAAATTTCCGATAGGCTTTCAATGCAGGTGCTTTCGGCGTATTTATATGCGGGGCCTTCGGTAGATTCGGCGGTGCAATACGCCCGAAAAAAGGGAGCTACCGAATTTATGTTTCTGCCGCTTTTCCCCCAATATTGCTGGGCTACAACGCAGGCGGCTCGCGCCAAAATAGAGGAGGTTATGTCGAAATATAAAAGGCAGTGGTGCATAGCAGACCCTTATTGCAGCGAAGATTTCTATATAAACGCCCTGTGCAAATCGGCCGAAAATGCGGTTAAAAATTGCAAGACGCTTTTGGCGCTGTATCACAGCGTGCCAAACAATATTCCCGAGCTTAAAAGATACGCATCAGAGTGCGAAAATACGTCGGCTTTGATGGCAAAAACGTTGGGCTGCCAAGTTCTAACCGCCTATATTTCGGCGCGCAGCAACGAAAAGAAATGGCTTTCGCCTTCGGGGGCAAAAACCGTGGGCAATTTGGCAAAAAACGGCAAAAAAAAATTGGCGGTAATTTGCCCCGGTTTTGCGATGGACTGCACCGAAACTTTGCTGGACGGTAAACGCGATTTAGAGAAAGTTTTTATAGAAAACGGCGGCAGGCACTTTGAATATGTTCCGTGTTTGAACGATTCTAACTTGCAATCCGACGTAGTAGATGCCATATTCTGCAAATACGAATGACGCTTACTTTTATAGCAACGCTCCTTTGCGGCACGCTCTATGCCGCGTCGTTTTGCTATGCCATTTTTTCCGCGCTAAAAAAATGCACGCTGGAAAATTCTGGCTTTTACGGAATGTATGGGGCGGCAGTGATAGTGCAATTTGCCCTTTTGGTTCTTGGCTTTTATAACGGCACCGTTTCGCTTTCGCAATTTTCGGGGCTAACGCTTTCGGTTTCGTGTTTGTTGGCGGTAATTTGCGTTTTAATGTCGATTTTCTCGAAAAACACGGCGCAGCTTTTTGTATCGTCGGCGGTGTGCGCGGCGTTTATTTTTGTTCCAATGCTTTGCGGTGTGGGCGGCTTTAAAATTTCGCAGCACTCGGGTGTTGTCCTTGCCTTGCACGGAATTTTGGCTGCGGTGTCGTATGCATTTACGGCGTGCGGGGCAATATGCGGCCTTATGCTTTTGCTTCAGGCGCGCTCGCTGCAAAACAAAAGCAGCGACGCCTTTTCAAGGGCAACCTCTCCGCTGGAAAGGCTTGCAAAGCTTGTGCGCTTTTGCGCGTATTCGGCGTTTGTATCCATGTTTTCGGCACTGGGTTTTGGGATTGTCGCCTTTGCAAAGTGCGCCGATTTTTCGGCGTTGATGATTTTAAAATTGTGCGCGGGCAGCTGCATTTTATTTCTACAATTTTTATTCGCCTTTTATTGTGCAAAAAATGCGCTGTCGGGCAAAAAATCAGCTTGGTGCGCAATTTTGCTTTTTGTGTCGGCAATGATTCTTTTGATTTTGGTTGAATATAGGACACTGATAAAATGAACTACTATGACGAACTAAACGAGAAGATATTAAAAGTATTCGGGCGCAAAAACTACGCTCCAATGAAGTTGCCCGAAATTGCTTTGGCAATAGGCGCGCAAAGGCGCGACTTGCCCAAGGTAAAAAAGGCGCTTATGATTCTGCTCGGCAGCGGTTCAATTGCCCGCGTTAAGGGCGACAGGTTTGCGCTGAGCTCCGACATAGGGCTTATTTCGGGCATTATAGAATTTAGGCAAAACGGTTCGGCGTGCATAGAGCACAATTCAAAAATTTACACCGTAAACCGCGAGAATACGGCAACGGCCTTCCACAAAGACAAGGTTTTAGCTCGCGTTATAACTCCCGACAAACCCTATAGGCACCGCGCAAAGAACTACGATTTTGCACCGCATCTTTCGGCAAAGGTAATACGCATTTTAGAGCGCAACACAAAAAGAATTACAGGCACGCTAAAGCGCACAAGCTCCTATTGGCACCTTGTGCCCGATGATCCAAAGTTTTACTACGACGTTATATTGCAGATTCCCGAAAAGGGCGAAATTGTTCCCGCTCCCGAAGACGGCGACAAGCTTTTGGTAGAGCTTAACGACTGGACTCAAAAACACCTCAACCCTACGGCGAAAATTCTTGAAAATTTCGGACCAAGCCACACTCCGCTTGCCGAATATAAGGGCATAATCTGCAAATACAATTTGCCAGAAACCTTCCCTCAAAAAGTTCTGGACGAAGTTCAGAACATTCCCGCCGAAGTTTCGGAAAGGGAAATAAAGGGTCGCTTGGATTTGCGCAACGAGTTTGTAATTACAATAGATCCTTCCGACGCAAAGGATTTCGACGACGCTATTTCGATTGCAAAGGGCAAAGACAACACCATACAAATTGGAGTGCACATAGCCGACGTTTCGCACTATGTAAAACCCGACAGCGCAATCGACAAAGAGGCAATTCAAAGGGGCAATTCCACCTACCTTGTAGGCACTGTAATTCCCATGTTGCCCTTCGAGCTTTCGAACGGCATTTGCAGCCTTGTAGAGGGCAAAGACAGGCTTGTTAAAAGCGTATTTTTAACTTTCGACAACAAGGGCGACTGCAGGGAAGTTGGCTTTGCAAACTCCGTTATACGAAGCAAAAAACGCCTTAGCTACGAACAAGCTTATGCCTTGCTTAAGGAAGACGATATATCGAAAATACGCACTGTAGGCGATGTAAAACGCTATGAAAGCCCGTATGCCGGCAGGTCTTTAAACGATATGTCCGACAGGGAAATTCAGGTTTTGCGCCTGGCGGTTCGCCATATGTGGGGCATTGCTTCGCAGTTAAGAAAGCGCAGAATGAAAAAGGGCAGCCTTGATTTGGATATGCCCGAAATAAAAATACATTGCGACGCCAAAGGCTACGCCGAGTCTATAGAAAAAAAGGTAAACGACGAAAGCCACCAGTTGGTTGAAGAGTTTATGCTTGCCGCAAACGAAGCCGTGGCAAAGGCGCTGTTTAAGGCGAAAATCCCCTTCATTTCGCGCGTGCACGACAGCCCCGATGAGGAAAAACTCTGCGAATTGGCGGCCGAGCTTGAAACTTTCGACATAGACTGCGGCGACCTTAGCAAGCGCGCTAACATAATAGCATTGCTAGACACTATAAACAAACATCCGCAAAGCCCGCTTTTAAAGACAATGTTTTTGCGCAGCCTAAAACGCGCCGTATACAGGGCTTCGTGCGACGGGCACTTTGGCTTGTTTAAAGATTATTACGCCCATTTTACGTCTCCCATACGCCGCTACGCCGACCTTGTTATACACCGCATATTGGATTATTATATGAAAATAAACAATATGCCGACTTCGCTGAAAAGCGCAAAAACCTATTCGGATCGCCGCTCTTTAGAATACATTGCGGAACATATTTCCTGCACCGAGCGCAACAGTGCCGAGGCCGAAAGAGATTCGGTAAAAATAAAACTGCTCGAATTCTTCGAAAGGCAGGTAGGCAAAGACACGCATTTCGACGGCGTAATAACTCAGCTTGTTTCGCACGGGTTCTTTGTAGAGTTGTGCGACTCGATGGCATACGGCTTTGTGCACTCGCATTCGCTTAACGACGATATTTACCGGCTAAACTCTAACGCAACCGCCCTTGTTGGCAGGCGCACTCGCAAGCAGTATAAGCTGGGTTCTAAAGTTTCGGTTAAAGTAGAGGCTGTAGACCGCTTTAAGCGTCAGATAGACTTTGCGTTGTAATGAATCCCATTGCAATTATAGGCGCGGGAGCCGCGGGTATGTTTTTGGCAAGCAACGTTAAAAACACCGTTGTGCTTGAAGCCGCCCCAAAGATTTTGCGCAAGCTTGCCCTTACGGGCGGCGGCCGCTGCAATATATGCAATGCCCAGCCAGACATAAAAAAGCTTTTGCAGGCGTATCCGCGCAATGGCGGCAGGCTGCGCAAACTGTTTGCCGCCTTCGGGGCAAAGGAAATTTTTGAATGGTTTGCAAAAAGGGGAATGCCGCTAAAAACCGAAGACGAATACAGGGTGTTCCCTAAATGCGAAAGCGCCGAAAGCGTATGCGCGCTTTTGGAGGATTGCGCACTAAAAAACGGAACTTTAATTAGACGCAATTTTTCCGTAGCTGCCCTGGAAAAATTTGAAGGCGGCTTTGCCGTTAAGTCTGCCGCAAACGAAGTTGTATCGTGTAAAAAGCTTGTTGTTGCCACAGGCGGCAATATGTCGGATTCTTTAAAAACTTCGCTGGAAGCTTTGGGCGTAAAATTCGTAAAAACAGTGCCGTCGCTTTTTGCCTTCGACTTAAGCGACGGCGAATTTTCGGAATTGTCGGGGCTTTCGGTTAAAAACATAAAGCTGTTCTACAAAAAACTTGAAAGCACTGGCGACATTCTTTTTACGCGCGGCGGCGTAAGCGGGCCGGCCGTTCTTAAAATGTCGTCGTTTGGGGCTTTCGATTTTTCCGAACTGAACTACAAGTTTTGCGTAGATTGCCAATTTTTAAGCCCCGAAGAATTTTCGGCATTTTTGCAAAAGGCTCGAAGCAATTTCGGCGCAAGGGAAATAAAAAATCTTTCGCCCGAGAAAATCGGACAAAGGCTTTGGTGCGTTTTGCTAAACAGGGCAAAGATTCCCCAAAATACGCTTTATGCCAGATTAACCAAAGACGCCGAAAAAGTTTTGTTCAACGAAGTTTGCAAATGCACTTTAAGCGTATGCAAAAGAGGCGAGCACAAAAGCGAATTTGTATCGGCAGGCGGCGTAGACGTTTCGCAAATAGATTTTGCGTCGATGCAGTGCAAAGACGTTGAAAACCTATATTTTATAGGCGAATGTCTCGATATAGACGCCCTTACAGGCGGCTACAACCTTATGTCGTGTTGGACGCAGGCAATGCGCCTAGCCCAAAATTTGCGCGAAAAAAAGCTTGCAATTTAATTTTTTAACCGCAATCATTGCTAACTTTATTAAACGGGCCGGTAGCTCAGTGGTTAGAGCAGGGGACTCATAATCCCTTGGTCGTGGGTTCGATCCCCCCCGGCCCACTTTTATAATTTTTGCGGAGTGCGTTTTGCCTCCGTTTTTTTGTGCAAAGTCGGCTTGTTAGTATTTGACTTTGCTTTTTTGTAAGTTAGCTTTTTATGCGAACTGCAACAAGTATATGA